>DASZYL010000028.1:0-25315 GCA_035545385.1 Sphingomicrobium sp.
GTCTCCTGCCCGAGGTACCAGCCTTCGATCATCGCCGGGGCCTTTTCGGCAAGATAGTTCACCGACAGCGGCCGGCCAGTGAGGAGAATGACGATGGTCGGCTTGCCGAGCGCGAAGATCGCTCGTGCAAGCTCGTCCTGCTGGCCGACGAGGTCGAGTGACGACCGGTCGCCAAGATGGTTATCGGCCCAGGCCTCGCGGCTCGTCTGCTCGTTTCCGCCAAGGACCATGACGACGACGTCGGCCTTCTTCGCGGTCTCGACCGCGGCCGCGATGAGCTTGCGATTGACGGAAGGGGGGACGAGCTTCACCTCGTCGCACGACCAGCAGCGGCTCTCGGTGAGCCGGACCGCCTCGCTATAGTCGACGGCAAACTTGCCCCGCCCTTCTTCCTCGATCCCTTCAAGGACGCTGACGACGTGGCCAGGGACGTCGCTATAGCCTCCGATCGGAGTGTCCTTTGCATGCCGTCCAAGGACCGCGACCCGCTTGATCCTATTGGGATCGAGCGGGAGGATATTCCTGTCGTTCTTCAGGAGGACGATCGACTTGTCCGCGGCTTCGCGGGCAAGGGCGATGGCATCGGGAGTCGCGGTCTTCGAGGCCGCGGTCGAAGGATCGGGATAGGGATTCTCGAAGAGGCCGGCCTCGAACTTGAGCTCGAGGACATGGCGGACCGCCTGGTCGACGAGGCTCATCGGAACTCGCCCTTCATTCACCAGCTCGGGGAGATGCACGAACCCCTCGGGATCGGGCGTCTCGACATCGACACCGGACTTGATCGCCCGCTCGGCGGCATCCTTGATGTCGCTGTAGAGATGGTGGCGAGTCACGAGCTCGCGGATCCCGTAATAATCGCTGACGATCGCGCCCTGGTATCCCCATTCACCGCGGAGCACTCCGTTGAGGAGCCAGGAATTGGCGTGGCTGGGGATGCCGTCGATCTCGTTGTACGATGCCATGACCGAGCGCACGGGGTAGGTCTTCACCGCGGCTTCGAAGGGCGGGAAGAATATCTCGCGAAGCTCGCGCTCCCCGATGTGCGCGGGACCGACGTTCGTGCCGCTCTCGGGCCAGCCGTGGCCGGTGAAATGCTTCAGAGTCACGAACACCTTGTCCGCGGGAAGCGGAAGGCTCGGCCCCTGGAACCCGCGGATCGCGGCAAGGCCCATTTGAGTGACGAGATAGGGATCCTCCCCGTAGGTTTCCTCGATACGGCCCCAGCGAGGGTCGCGAGTGACGTCGACGACGGGCGCGAGGACGAGCGTCGCACCCCGCGCCCTTGCCTCGCGCGCCGCGACCGCGAAGACCTTCGAGACCATGTCCGGATCGAAGCTGCTCGCAAGGGCAATCGACTGCGGGAAGCTGGTCGCGCCCCTTGCGACATAGCCGTGGAGCGCTTCCTCGTGCATCAGGATCGGGATCCCGAGGCGCGTATGCTCGACCGCCCAATGCTGCGCGGCATTGACGAACTCGGCAGTCTGGGCGGGATCGCGATTGACGGTTTCGCCGGACGCTCCCGCCGCCCCGCTCGAGCGGGTCACTCCGCGATAATCGGACGGCCGTGCGAAGCCTCCGATCCCGTTCGGGAAGTTCTTGGACGCGAGCTCGCTCGAGAAGTCGCCCTGTGCGTTCTGGAGCTTGGCCTTGCCCTCCCAGATTGTCTCGAGCTGAGCGACCTTTTCGTCGAGAGTCATCCTTGAAAGGAGGTCATCGACGCGCTTTTCGACCGGCTGACTCGGGTCCTTGTAGATCGGCGGCTCGGATTGCGCCGACCGCGCATCGCTTGCGACAAGTGCGGCTGCAGCCGCTGCGACAACGATCCAGTGCGTGAAGCGCACGCCCCTGCTCCCCTCTTATGATAGCGCTAACGTAACCGCGCCGCGAATGCTGTCAACGCGCGCTGATTGCATTGCCGAGTGCGCTCACCTAGCAATCCGCGACATGGCAAGGCCGAGCCGTCGAGGACGCGGGGTGACGACGATCGAGGATGTCGCGCGCGCGGCCGGCGTCTCTGCGATGACCGTTTCGAGGGTGATCAACCAGGGCAAGAACGTGCGTGAGTCGACGCGCGAGGCGGTCCTCGAGGCGATCGAGCGGCTGAACTATTCGCCCAACACCGCCGCCCGGAGCCTCGCCGCTGGACAGGCGACGCACATCGGTCTCCTCTATGCGAACCCGAGCGCTGCCTATCTCGCGCAATTCCTCATCGGTGCGCTCCACGCCGCCCGGAGCGCCGGAGTTCATCTCGTCATCGAATCGTGCGAATCCGAGGATGCGGACGAGCAGGCCGAGGTCATCAGGCGGTTCGCGACCAGCGAGGTCGAAGGCGTGATCCTTCCTCCGCCGCTCTCCGAATCGGCACCGATCCTGGTCGAGCTCGAGGCGCTCCAGATCCCGGTGGTGACGGTCGCCATGGGAACCCCGCGCGAGGATGGGCTGAACGTCAGGATCGACGATCATGCGGCGGCCATGGAAATGACGCGCTACCTCCTCGACCTCGGGCATCGCAACATCGGATTCATCAAGGGACACCCGAACATCATCGCCAGCCACGATCGCTATCGGGGGTTCTGCGACGCTCTCAAGGAAGCCGGCCTCGACCCCGAAACAGCCCCCGTCGAACAGGGCTATTTCACCTATCGCTCGGGCCTCACCGCGGGCGAGCGGCTGCTCTCGCGAAGGACCACTCCGACCGCGATCTTCGCAAGCAATGACGACATGGCCGCAGCGAGCGTCAGCGTTGCCCACCGGCGCGGCTTCGATGTGCCCCGCGATATCAGCATCGTCGGATTTGACGACACCGCGCTTGCAACCAGCGTCTGGCCCGAGCTCACGACGGTGAAGCAGCCGATTGCCGCGATGGCGGAAGCCGCCGTCGAGCTCCTCATCACCGACCTTCGCAGAAGGCGCGCCGGTGCCGGTCACAAGTTCACCGAGCGCGTTCTCAGCCACGCGATGATCATCCGGGAATCGTCCGCGGCCCCGCCGGCCGCGAGCCGTCCGAAGAAAGTGAAGGCCAGCCAGAGCGCTTAGGCGATTGCGCCGCGCCGATTCTGTGTTACCGCTAACAGTCGAGGGTCTTGGGAGAGGGACATGACGGAAGCAAGTCCACAACGTGCAAACATGGGTTTCATCGGCGCGATCGTTGCCGTGGCGACGATCGGCGGGTTCCTGTTCGGCTATGACAGCGGTGCCGTGAACGGCACGCAGGACGGCCTCACCCAGGCATTCAACCTCGTGCCGGGCAGCTGGTCGCCGAGCAACGGCCTCGGGTTCACCGTCGCCTCGCTCCTCATCGGCTGCTTCATCGGGGCCTTCTTCGCCGGCCGGCTCGCCGACCTCATCGGCCGGCGCAACACGATGATGCTCGCTGCCGCGCTGTTTCTCGTCGGAGCGCTGGTCCAGGGGGTCGCGACGTCGCAGATCATCTTCGTCCTCGCCCGGATCTGCGGGGGAATGGCGGTGGGCGCGGCAAGCGTCCTCTCCCCTGCCTATATCTCTGAAGTCGCTCCCGCGGAGATCCGCGGTCGCCTGACGACCGTCCAGCAGATCATGATCATCACCGGCCTCACGGCCGCGTTCGTGGTGAACTATTTCCTCGCCGCGGGCGCCGGAGTTTCGACGGCGACCTACTGGGGCGGGATCGAGGCCTGGCGCTGGATGTTCCTCATGCAGGCGCTGCCCGCGGCGATCTTCCTCGTCGCCTTGTTCATGATCCCCGAGAGCCCGCGCTACCTCGTCTCCAAGCGTCGGACCGAGAAGGCGCAAAGCGTCCTGACGAGCCTTTTCGGCGCCGACGTCGCACGCGCCAAGCTCGAGGAAATCCGGGCGACCTTCAGCGAGGACCACCGACCGCGGCTCAGCGATATCAAGGGCCCGGGGCTTCTTGGAATCCGCCCGATCGTCTGGGCCGGGATCATGCTCGCGGCCTTCCAGCAGTTCGTCGGGATCAACGTCATATTCTATTATGGCGCGACCTTGTGGCAGCTCGCGGGCTTTACCGAGAGCCAGTCGCTGGCGATCAACATCGTCTCGGGCGCGGTCTCGATCGCGGCCTGCTTCGCAACCATCGCCGTCATCGACAAGGTCGGGCGCAAGCCGCTGCTCCTGATCGGGTCGGCGGGAATGGCCGTGACCCTGTTCGCGATGGTCTATGCGTTCAGCCACGGTTCGCTCGATCCCAAGGGCAATCTCGTCCTTTCGCGGGATCTCGGGACCCTGGCGGTGGTCGCAGCCAACCTCTACGTCATCTTCTTCAACTTCAGCTGGGGCCCCGTCATGTGGGTGATGCTGGGCGAGATGTTCCCCAACCAGATCCGCGGGTCCGCGCTTGCCGTTTGCGGTTTCGTGCAATGGTTCTCGAACTTCCTCATCTCCTTCAGCTTCCCGGTGATGGCTGCAAAACTCGGGCTCACGATCAGCTACACTTTCTATGGCGTGTGCGCCGTCATCAGCTACTTCCTGGTGCAGAAGCTGGTGCATGAAACGCGCGGCAAGGAACTGGAGCAGATGGACGGGTGAAGCCCTTGGGTTCTTGATGACCAGTCGCAAACCAGTCCGGCCCTTCCGTTCGCGCGAATGGTTCGACGCGCCGGGTCGGCCGGACATGACCGCGCTCTACCTCGAGCGCTACATGAACGACGCTTTCACGAGGGACGAGCTGCGCTCGGGGAAGCCGATCATCGGGATATCGCAGTCCGGCTCCGATCTCGTCCCGTGCAACCGGGTGCACGTGAAGCTGGTCGAGCGGGTGAAGGCGGGAATCCGCGATTCGGGCGGGATCCCGATGGAATTCCCGATGCACCCGATCTTCGAGAACTGCCGACGGCCAACGGCAGCGCTCGATCGCAACCTTGCCTATCTCGGGCTCGTCGAAATCCTGAACGGCTATCCGATCGACGCGGTCGTCCTGACGACCGGCTGTGACAAGACGACCCCGGCCTCGATCATGGCCGCTGCAACCGTCGACATCCCGGCCATCACGCTCAACGGCGGGCCGATGCTCGACGGCTGGCACGAGGGCGAGCTCGTGGGCTCGGGAACGGTGATCTGGCGCTCGCGGCGCCTGCTCGGTGCCGGCGAGATCGACGAGGAGGAGTTCATCCGCCGGGCAAGCGATTCCGCGCCTTCGCTTGGCCATTGCAATACGATGGGCACGGCCTCGACCATGAATTCCCTCAGCGAGGCGCTCGGCATGTCGCTTCCTGGCCAGGCCATGATCCCGGCGCCGTATCGCGAACGCGCGCACATGGCCTATGAGACGGGAAGGCGCATCGTCGACATGGCCTACGAGGACCTGCGCCCCTCGAAGATCCTCACTCGCGAGGCGTTTCTCAACGCGATCGTCACCAATGCCGCAATCGGCGGATCGACCAATGCGCAGCCGCACATCGCCGCGATGGCGCGCCATTCCGGGATCGACATCTCGGTCGAGGACTGGATCGAGCGGGGCTATGACGTTCCGCTCCTCGTCAACATGCAGCCCGCCGGAAAGTATCTGAGCGAGCGGTTCCACCGCGCGGGCGGAGTCCCCGCGGTGATGTGGGAGCTTCTGAAAGCCGGCAAGCTCGATGGGTCGGCACTCACCTGCACCGGGCGCTCGCAGGCCGAGAACCTCGAAGGGCGCGAGGCGAGCGACCGCGAGGTGATCTTCCCTTATTCAGCGCCGCTGAAGGAGCGGGCGGGGTTCCTCGTGCTCAAGGGAAACCTGTTCGATTTCGCGATCCTGAAGACGAGCGTCATCTCGGACGAATTTCGTCAGCGTTACTTGTCGAAGCCCGGGAGCGAGGGAGTCTTCGAGGCGCGTGCAATCGTCTTCGACGGGTCGGACGATTATCATGAGAGGATCAATGATCCGGCGCTCGGCATCGACGAAAACTGCATCCTCGTGATCCGTGGTTCGGGCCCCCTCGGCTGGCCCGGTTCCGCCGAAGTCGTGAACATGCAGCCACCCGACGCGCTTCTTCAAAGGGGCATCCAGAGCCTTCCGACGCTTGGCGACGGGCGCCAGTCGGGAACGTCCGACAGCCCGTCCATCCTCAACGCGTCCCCGGAAAGCGCAGCCGGTGGAGGGCTTTCCTGGCTAAGGACAGGCGACACGATCCGGATCGACCTCAATGCCGGGACCTGCGACGCCCTCGTCAGCGATGAAGAGATCGCGAGGCGCAAGTCGGAAGCCCCGCCGGCCGTACCCCCAAGCAACACTCCCTGGGAGGAACTCTATCGCGAGAAGACAGGCCAATTGTCGACAGGGGGAGTCCTCGAGTTCGCGCTCAAATACCGGGGCACGTCAAACAAGGTGCCGCGCAACAATCACTGAACCGGCATTTGGAAGACCGGCACCGGGAGCATGTCCTCGTCGTAGAGGTTGACGAGCGGATAGTCGGCCCAGGCGTAGCGCACGCGGGTCGCTTCGCCCTTCACGGTGACGAGCACCCTGTTTCCTTGAACCCGCGCCTCGGCAAAACCGCAGCTCGTCTCTGCCTCGCCACAAAGCTCGAACGCGTTTGCAATCGAGCCGCTGAGGACCTGGAGCGGCTTGGTGAAGGTGACGGTGACGGTGTCGCCGGTTCGAACCGCGCTCACGGGGAGAGGGCCGATGGTCCCGCCGTCGCGATAGGCAAGCTTGTGAGCCGCAAGAGCGAGGCGCCGCCCGACCTCCTGCTTGTTCGCGGGATGGATGTCGTCGGGTTCGCCAAGGTCGATGGCGCTAACGAGAGCCGCGTTGGGATCGCGCTCCACGCCAAGTCTCTGCTCGTCGATCGTCGTCGCCCAGCCACTTTGCGTCGGATGCGAGACGGGTTTTCCCCAGCCGGCGAGGCCGACGATCAGGAACGGGAGCTCGGGATCGTGGAACTGGCGCCGCCAGCCCTCCATCCAGGCCAGCAGCCGTTTGTCGTAACCCTGGTGGCCGACGTCGGCTTCGCCCTGGTACCAGGCGACGCCCCGGATCGAGAGCGGTCCAAGGGGCGCAACCATCGCGTTGTAAATGGTCGAGACGCCCGACGATCCCTCCAAAGGCGAGACGGGCGGCTCTCCGACAGCGCCGTCGATTTTCGAATATTGCCAGCCCGTCGCCAGCGGCTTCGAATGCCCGTCCGCAAACGTCAGCTTGAATTCCTCGGCCGGGCCGGCGGGGCCTCCTCGTGACCACACGTTGCGCACGTAGACGAGGATCTCGTTTGAACCGGGTTTCAGCGTGCCCTTGGGCAGTGGGTAGCGGCGCAGGTTCGAAGGATCGTTCCTGCCACCGACCGCGATCCCGTTGACGAAGGTCTGATCGATGTCGTCGATCGCGCTCAGCGACAAAGTTGCGTCCTGCGCGGCTTCCGAAGGGGCCAGGGTCACGCGCTGCAGGAGCCAGGCCGCTCCGATCCAGTTCTTCCACTCGGGCCCCCAGGCGTCCCAGTAGGTGAGCGAAGGAACCGGGGTCCATGTGAGGCGGCCGCTCGCGTTCCAGGGCTCGCTTCCCGCCTTGTCGCCGCTTTGCGAGCGCCACCAGGCGCCCCACTCGGCGCCGAACTTGCGGATCGCCGCACTGGGGTTCGAGCGATAGAGGACGACGACATCGGCCTCGCGTCCGCCTCCACTCGAACGCACGGCCGCTTCGTCCATCCACGCCCGGATCGGTGTTCCGCCCCAGGTGTCGTCGATCGCTCCGACCGGCACCTTCTCGCTCGAGCGAAGGTCACGGACGAGGAAATAGCAGGCGGCCGAGAAGTCCCTGGCAGATTGGGGCGTTGCCACTTGCCATTCGGGAGCCTTGGCAAAGTGCCGGGCCGGGGCGGATGCCAGCTGCTGGGGAACCTTCATCAGTCGAAGCTTGGGATCGTCGACGTTTTGGACCTCACCGTCGCCGTTCAATGCCCGGCGCAGCGGATATTCCATGTTGGATTGGCCGGAGCAGAGCCAGACATCGCCGATCGCAATGTCCTCTGCTCGCGCATTTCCGCTCGTGCCGCTGACCGTGATGCTAAATGGCCCGCCTTCCGAGCGCGGGGCGAACTCGGCCTGCCACCGCCCTGAACCATCCGCCTTCGCGCTCTTCTCCTCTCCGGCAAAGCCGATCGTCAGCGCTTCGCCAGGGCCCGCGTCTCCGCTCAGCACTATCGGCTTGCCGCGCTGGATCACGGCGTGGCTTGAAAACTGGGGATCGATCGTCGGGGCCGCCAGGGCGCCCGACGCGACCAGGCCGGCGAGGATCAGTAACGAACGAGCGGACATGGCACTCCTGGAACATCGACCCGGAACTCGAAGAGGTCGCCTATCTGCGGTTGCTCGGCAATTTCTTCGGGCGTCAGGAGCTGGCGCGCGGTGGTTGCGTAGGCGCTTCTCAGGTCGTGTCCGCCGAACGCGATCTTGGTGATGTTCGCAACTGGGAACCTCACGCGTTCGACGAGGTCCCCCGAAGGCGAATAGCGAAGCGCTTCCCATCCCGCGTAGAGCGAGATCCAGAGATATCCGTTGCTGTCGATCGTGGGGCCGTCGGGATGACCGTCCCTGGGATCTATTCGGGCAAAGGCCCTTCGGGCGCCGAGCGAACCGTCGTCGCGGATGTCCGCGGCCTCGATCGTGCCCTTCAGCGTATCGACGAAATAGAGGATTCGCCCATCGGGCGAGACTGCAGGTCCGTTGGTGATCGCGATGCCCTCGATCCCCGTCGCTTCGAGCCGCCCGTCGACGAAGCAGTAGAAGGCGCCGGTCTTCTCCTTTTCCTGATTGTCCATCGTTCCGAACCACAGCCTCCCGGCCGGATCGACCACCCCGTCGTTGAGGCGATTGCCGGGCTTGTCGGGTTCAACCTCGACAATCAGTTCGAAGGCGCCGGTCTGCTCGTCGAAATGATGAAGCCCCGATTGCAGCCCGGCGACGAAACCTCCGCGCTCCGCCGGGAGGATGAAGCCGATTTCTTCGGGCGCATTCCAGCTTTGCTTGTCGCTGGTGAGAGGGTCGTAGCGGTGGATCTCCTTCTTCTTGATGTCCACGAACCAGAGCGCCTTGTCGCGCTGGACCCAGACCGGTCCTTCGCCGAGCTCGGCGCCAAGTTCCCAGACGACCTTCGGCTCATTCCCCATCAGCGCCAGCCTGCATCCACGAAATGTTCATGGCCAGTCATCCCGCGCGCGTCGTCCGACGAAAGGAAGGTGACGAGCGCTGCAACATCCCTCGGTTCCAGGCGGCAGTTGATGCATTGCGCATCGAGGATCGCCGCCTCGCCTTCGGGAGTGTACCACTGCATCTGCCGGGGCGTACGGATATTTCCAGGGACCACGCAATTGACCCGGATATTGTCCTCTCCAAGGTCGCGCGCGAGCGCTCGGGTGAGGCCTTCGATCGCCGCCTTGCAGGTCTGGTAGAGGACGAGGTCGGGAAGTGCGAGGTGCCAGCTGATCGATCCCAGGTTGACGATCGCTCCGCCGCCCGCTTGGCGCATCCCCGGCACCACCGCCTGGGCGCAGAAAAACTGGTGCTTGAGGTTCACCGAAAGGCGATCGTCCCAATATTCCTCGGTGACGTCGGCGAGCTTGTGACGATCATCGTTGGCGGCGTTGTTGACGAGCACGTGAAACGGTCCGTCGCGTTCGACGAGGCTCTGGATCCTTGCCGTCGAGAGCTTGATGTCCTTGAGGTCGACGCGCTCGAAGCGAGCGCCAGTCTTTTCGGCAACCGCCTGCGATTCTCCGTTCAGGATGTCGATGAAGGTCACGTCCGATCCCTGGCGCGTGAACGCCTCGACGATGCCCGCCCCGATCCCGGATCCCCCGCCGGTAACGAGCACGCGTTTGCCTTGCAGGCTCGGATAGACCGCCTGCAGATCGCCACTGTCAGCCAAGATGCTCAACCCCCAACGTAAACCGTTTTTGTCTGTGTATAGAATTCGACTGCAGCGAAGCCCTGCTCGCGCGCGCCGTAGCTGGATTTGCGGGTTCCGCCGAACGGCACGTGATAGTCGACCCCCGCGGTCGGCAGGTTCACCATCACCATTCCTGCGCGCACGTGCCGCCGGAAATGGCGCGCGTGCTTCAGCGAATTGGTGACGATCCCGGCTGACAATCCGAACTGTCCGCGATTGGCGACCTCGAGCGCTTCCTCATAGTCGCGCACCTTGACCGTGCTCGCGACGGGCCCGAACACTTCCTCGCAGTTGATGCGCTGGTCGGGCGCGGTGTCGGCAATCACCGTCGGCGCCATATAATGGCCGCGCTTGTCGAGGCTCAGCCGTTCGCCGCCAGTGAGGACCTTGCCGCCTTCCTCGCGTGCGATCGAGACATAGCGAAGATTCTGTTCGAGCTGCTCTTCGCTGACGGCTGGGCCGATCTGCGTCTGCGGGTCGAGGGCATCGCCCACCCGGAGCGATCGCGCCCGCTCGGCGAGCGCTTCGACGAAACGGTCGTGGATTCCCTCGGTGACGATGATCCTCGAGGACGCCGTGCAGCGCTGCCCGGTCGCGTAGAAAGCGCCGTCGATGGCGCATGTCACCGCGCGCTCGAGATCCGCATCGTCAAGAACCACGAGCGGGTTCTTTCCGCCCATCTCCAGCTGCACTCGAGCCTGGCGCCTGGCGGCGCCTTCCGCGACGGTTGCGCCGACCGCCTGCGACCCGGTGAACGAGATCCCGTCGATGCCTTCGTGATTGACGATCGCACGTCCAACGTCGCCTTCGCCGATGACGAGATTGAACACGCCCGGCGGAGCGCCTGCCTCGATCAGGATGCTCGCGAATGCGTGAGCGATGGCCGGCGTCGGAGTGGCCGGTTTGAGGACGACCGTGTTTCCGAAGGCGAGGGCAGGAGCGCTCTTCCACGCGGGTATCGCGATCGGGAAATTCCACGGAGTGATGAGCCCGAAAACCCCGACCGGCTCACGGTAGGTCTCGACGTCGATCGAGGGGCGCGTCGATTCGAGCGTCTGCCCGTGGCGGCGGAGCGCCTCGCCCGCGAAATATTTGAGGATCCGGGCCGCGCGCATGACCTCGCCAGTGCCTTCGGGAAGCGTCTTTCCTTCCTCGCGGGAAAGGAGAGCTCCAAGGTCCTTCGCGCGTGCCATGATGAGTGAGCCCGCCTTGTCGAGCACGTCCGAGCGGACTTCGGGCGACGCCTCCGACCAGCCTGGAAACGCTGCGCGCGCCGCTTTTACCGCGTCGTTGACTTCGCCGGCTCCGCCCTTGGGATAGCGAGCCACGACTTCGTCGAGGTTGGAAGGATTGATGCTCGTCCCGACCGGCTCGCCCTCGAGCGCTTCGCCGTTGATCAGGTGGCTTAGGGTATCGGTCACGTAGGCACCTCGTCGATTAATCCGCGGGACGCGAGATTGCGCATCAGCGCCCGAGTTCCAAACTTCCAGGCCGGCGCATCGCGCGACGTCGAGACGATGTTCGCGAGAGTTCCAAGGCTCGGCGTCGAAATCCGAACCTCGTCGCCGATCTTGTGGGTGAATCCCCGGCCCGGTTCGTCGCGGTCTTCGGTGGGCGCGAACAGGGTTCCGAGAAAGAGCACGAAACCGTCGGGATAATGATGCTCGCTCATTGCCTGGGCCACGAGCTCCTCGGGGTCCCTGCTGATTTCGCTCATCCGGCTCTGGCCCTGGAGACGAAATCCGTCGCTTCCGCTGATGTCGAGCTCGACGACCGCCGAGCGAACGTCGTCGAGCGTGAAGTCATCGCCGAACAATCGCACGAACGGCCCGATCGCGCAGGACGCGTTATTGTCTTTCGCCTTGCTGAGGAGGAGCGCGCTCCGGCCTTCGAAATCCCTGAGGTTCACGTCGTTGCCGAGCGTCGCGCCCCTGATGTCGCCGCGGCTGTTCACCACGAGCACGACCTCGGGCTCGGGATTGTTCCAGCTCGAATCGGAGCGCACTCCGATCGCCGCGCCCCAGCCGACGCTCGCGAGCGGCGCGGTCTTGGTGAAGATCTCGGCGTCAGGTCCGATCGCGACTTCGAGATATTGCGACCAGAGCCCATCCTCGATCAGCGCTTCCTTGAGGCGTGCCGCCGGCTCGGTTCCAGGAACGACCGAACGGATTGCGCCGCCGATGCGCTGCTCGAGCTTGTCGCGGATTTCGGCGGCGCGTGAAAAGTCGCCGCGGGCGCGCTCCTCGATCACCCGCTCGATGGCCGAGATGGCAAAGGTCACGCCCGCGGCCTTCACGGCCTGGAGGTCGACCGGCGCCAGGAATCGCTCCGACGGGAGCCCGGAAAGTTCCTCGATTCCAAAGAGCCGTTCGCCGGCAACCTCGCGCGGATCGGCAAGATCCATGAGGTCGGCGATGGTCGGCGCGCTTTTCGAGACGTCCTCGACCGCGCCGTCCCGGATGATGATCGGCGTGGGTCCCTCGTCGAGAAGCAGGCGCCCCGCGAGCACGGCCCGTGCAGCGTCGTCAGGCAACATTGCGGCCGTGAATTCCATGGGGACGTGGATGACCCTTCACCAAAGTTTTGGTAGCGCTACCAATCGACCTCGCGCATGGTTGGTGTCAAGCATCGATGCGCGCTACAGGCGTCACGCAGGGGAGACGATGATGCAAATGAAAAAGGGCTTGCGCACCGGCTTGCTTGGCGGGGCGGCAATGTTGCTTGCGGGAATCGCGACAAGCACGCTCGCTCAGTCGAGCCCGGACGAGCGTGCCGAGGCCGCGGTCGCGAGGATGACCCTCGATGAGAAGCTCAGCCTCGTCTTTGGCTATTTCGCAAGCGACTGGGAAGGGAAGAAACCGCCGGCTGAGGCGCGTTACGGCTCGGCCGGCTATGTTCCCGGAATCCCGCGCCTCCAGGTCCCGCCGCAATATGAAACCGACGCCGGCGTCGGAGTGGCAACCCAGGGCGGCGCCGCGCAGAAGCGCGAACGCACGTCCCTTCCGTCGGGGATCGCGACCGCTGCGACCTTCAATCCCGACATTGCATTCAGCGGCGGACGGATGATCGGTTCCGAAGCCAGGGCTTCGGGGTTCAACGTGATGCTGGCGGGCGGGGTCAATCTCGCGCGCGACCCGCGCAACGGCCGCAATTTCGAATATGGCGGCGAAGACCCGCTCCTGGCGGGAACGATCGTCGGGGCGCAGATCGCGGGAATCCAGTCGAACCAGATCATCTCGACGACCAAGCATTATGCGCTCAATGATCTCGAAACGGGCCGGAAGGGACACGACGTCGTCATCGATCCTTCGGCAGCCCGAATGTCGGACCTGCTCGCGTTCCAGCTTGCGATCGAGCGCGGCGATCCTGGCTCGGTCATGTGCTCGTACAACAAGGTCAACGGCGACTTCGCCTGCGAGAACGACTGGCTCCTCAACAAGGTAGTCAAGGGGGACTTCGGCTTTCGCGGCTACGTGATGAGCGACTGGGGAGCGGTCCACAGCACGAACAAGGCGGTGATGAACGGCCTCGACCAGCAATCGGGCTGGCCGTTCGATGACAAGCCCTATCTCGGCTCTCTGCTCAAGGCATCGGTCAAGGCTGGAAAGGTTCCCCAGTCGCGGATTGACGACATGGCGCGGCGGATCGTCCGCTCGCTTTACGCGAGCGGCGCTGCGGACAATCCGGTCCAGGAGGGAGGGCCGATCGACTATGCCGCCGACGAGGCGGTGAGCCAGGCGGACATCGAGCAGGCAATCGTGCTCCTCAAGAACGACGGGAACCTGCTTCCGCTCAGTCCTGGAGTGAAGCGGATCGTTCTCATCGGCGGCCATGCCGACAAGGGCGTGCTTGCGGGAAGCGGCTCATCGCTCGTCTATCCGCGCGGCGGAAACGCAGTCCCTGGACTCCAGCCGACCGGCTGGCCGGGACCGGTCATGTATTTCCCGTCATCACCCTTGAAGGCGCTGCAGGCGGCAGCACCTGGCGCTTCCATCTCTTTTGTCGACGGAAGCGATCCCGCGGCCGCGGCCGCGGCTGCGAAAGCGGCGGACGTCGCGATCGTCTTTGCGACCCAATGGTCGAGCGAATCGATCGACGTCCCGATGGCGCTCGACGGGAACCAGGACGCGCTGATCGAGGCGGTGGCAGCTTCGAACCCGCGAACCGCAGTCGTGCTCGAGACCAATGCGGGGGTCGCAATGCCGTGGGCATCGCGCGTGCCGGCAATCATCGAAGCCTGGTATCCGGGAACCAGCGGGGGTGCGGCGATCGCCAACATCCTCACCGGCCGGGTGAATCCCTCGGGCCATCTCCCAGTGACCTTCTACGCCTCCGAAGCGCAGCTCCCGAGGCCCGTGCGCCCGGGCGGCAAGTCCGAGATGGACCAGTTCACGCTTCCCTATTCGGAAGGAGCCGCGGTCGGATACAAGTGGGTCGACCGCAATAACCTCGTGCCCCTGTTCCCGTTCGGGCACGGGCTTTCCTATACCTCGTTCGAATATGGTCCGATCAGCGCAGCGCCGGGACCGAACGGCGGCCTCCAGGTGCAGTTCACGCTAAGAAACAGCGGGAGCCGGCCGGGTATGGCGGTCGGACAGGTTTATGCTTCTCCGGCAGCGGGCGGATGGGAAGCGCCAAGGCGTCTCGTCGGATTTGCAAAGGTCGAGCTCGCTCCGGGAGCATCGCGGTCGCTCAATGTCGATGTCGACCCGCGGCTGCTCGCGACGTTCGACGAAGGGGGCCACGCCTGGAATGTCGCTCCTGGCGCCTATGTGCTCTCGCTCGGCGCCTCGTCACGCGACCTTAGAAGCAATACGAGCGTGACCCTGCCCGCGCTCAGCCTCCCTTCGAACTGGCGTCCGGGACCGCAACCAGCCGCTCCTCCGCAGCAGCCCGGCGAGCGAGGTCGATAAGGAGGAGCGCTTCGCGCGCCTCTTGAGGCGGAACGGGCACTGGCGCGCCCTCGAGGATCGTGTCGGCGACGGCTTCGTAGAAGGCGCGGTAATTCCCGCGCCTCGTTGGGACCAGGCGCCTTTGCCCATCGCTCAAGGTCAGGACGCCCTGTTCGACATCAATGCCGAACTCGGGGTCCCGCGGATCCATTCCGCCCTTGAGCTGTGCTTCCTGGGGGTCGAGCCCGTGCTTCACGAACGAGCCGAGGCTTCCATGGGCTGCAAACCTCGCTCGAGGCGAGGCGACGAGGGTCGAGGACCTGAGGCAAATGCGCGTTCTTCCATGGTGGAGGGCGATGTCGAAATAATCGTCGACCCTTGCGTCCGGCCGTTGAACGATGATGTCGGCGGCGATTTCGGAAGGGGGCCCGAAGAGTCGAAGCGCCTGGTCGAAGAGATGGGGGCCAAGGTCGCTGAGGAGACCCGATCCTGCTCCTTCGTCTTCGCGCCACCCTTCCTTGATCTCGGGCCTGAAGCGGTCCCAATTGGCTTCGAAGAGGAAGATGTCTCCAAGCTCCGGAAGCACGTCTTTCACCGTCAGGAAGTCGCCGTCCCAGCGGCGGTTGTGAAAGACCGTGAGGACGAGTCCAAGCCCCGAGGCGAGGGTGATGAGATCGTCCGCTTCGTCGAGCGTCACCGTGAAGGGCTTGTCGACGACAACGTGCCTGCCCTTTTGAAGCGCGGCCTTGGCGAGCGGATAGTGGGTCTGGTTGGGCGAAGCGATGACGACAAGATCCGAGCGGCTGAGGAGCTCGTCCATCGAGCTCACCTTGAGCCTGTGCTCGCGCGAGGTGAGCACTCCTGAAAGCTCCAGTCTCTCGCAGGCGCCGATGAGGGGCTCGTGGAAGACCTTGCCCGCAAGCCCGTAGCCGACAAGTCCGGTCCTGATCACTCCTCGAACCCTCCTTCGGAGCTTGACGCGAGGTTGAGTGATAGCGCTATCATGCGCCAATCACGGCAAACGGGCGAGGGGAGATCAAATGCGCCTGCGGCATCTTTTCGCATTGGGATCCCTCTTTCTTGGCTGCCTCGTTGCTGCTTCGCCGGTTATGGCAGACCCGGCCGCTGCGCCAGCGCTCCAGGCATCCGACCAGCCGTTTCGGCGCGGAGTGAACGTGCTTGGCTACGATCCCTACTGGAACAAGGGAGGAAAGCCGCGCTTCCAATGGAGGCACTTCGACGAGATCCACCGCGCCGGGTTCGATTTCGTCCGGGTGAACCTCCAGGCGTTCCGGCACATGAATTCGAAGAACCGCCTCGAGCCGCAATGGCTTGCAAAGCTCGACGAGGTCGTTTGCGAGGCCGAGCGGGCAGGGCTCGGGATCATTCTCGATGAGCATGATTTCAACATCTGCTCGAGCGACGTCGATCTCTGCCGCGCCAAGCTGCTCGCCTTCTGGGAGCAGGTCGCACCGCGCTATTCGAACGCGCCCCGGAGCCTTGCCTTCGAACTCCTGAACGAGCCTCACGACAAGCTCGACGGGGAGGTCTGGAACGGTCTTTTTGCCGAGACTCTTGCTGTCGTCCGGAAGACCAACCCGACACGGATCGTGGTCGTCGGCCCGAGCCATTGGAACAACCTCAACGACCTTCCGCTTCTCAAGCTTCCGCCCGATCCGAACCTCCTCGTCACATTCCATTATTACGAGCCGTTTCATTTCACCCACCAGGGTGCGACCTGGGCCGGCGAGGAGGTGAAGCGATTGCATGGTGTGACCTGGGGAAGCGATCAGGACCGGGCCGCCATAAGAAGTGATTTCGACAAGGTCGCGGCCTGGTCGAAGGCGAACCAGCGCCCGATCCTGCTCGGTGAGTTCGGCGCCTACGACAAGAGCGGGACTCCGCTGGACCTGCGCGTCGCTTACATTGCGGCCGATCGCGGTGAAGCCGAGCGCCATGGTTTTGGCTGGGCATATTGGCAGTTCGAGGGCGATTTCGTGGTCTGGGACATGCCAAGCCAGCGATGGATCGAGCCGATCCTCAAGGCGCTGGTCCCTTAGGCCTGTTGGCCTCATGAAGACGAAGAATGCCGGAGGCCGTCCATGACAAAGATGCTTGCGCTCCTCGCCCTCGCTTTGCTTGCCTCGCCGGTCGCTGCAAACGGTCCGCCCCAGGCTTCTCCGCTTCTGGGGTCCTGGTCCGTCGATGTTTCGCGTTTGCCGGTGCCGCCAGAAGCACGCCCGAAAAGCGTGACGATGACCTTCAGCGAAAAGCAGCCCGGAACTTGGGAGACGAAGGTCGAGATCATCGCAAGCGATGGTTCGGCGAGGCGGATGAAGGCGACCTACCCACTCGATGGAACGTCGGTTCCAATCGATGGCGATCGCCTCGAAGCCGATAGCGGCGCTGTGAAGATGCCGTCCCCGAATGTCATGGTCCTCGCGCTCGCGAAGGGAAGCACGCCGGCCTCGACGAGAATCTACACGGTCGGTCCTGACGGTCGGGAGATGGTCGAGACGGCCGTCTACTTCGACGAGAAGGGGAAAGCCGTGATGCGGACCAATTATTTCAATCGGTCGCGCTAGAGGCAGTTAAGAAAGGGATTTCTACGGCCCCGGTCATCGCACCCACAGCCGCACGGGATTTCGCCACCGGCGTCGATCGGCATCTCCTTGCGCGAGCAAGCGCGATGGATGATCCTCGCTCGTGATGGGGTGGATGTCTCTACTGGGCCGGGTGACAGATCGAAGAGCGCGAGGTCGCGCCCTTTGGGCGATCTGTGCCCTTGCAATCGTGAGCGCGCTCGCTCCCACTGCTTCAACGGCATCCAGCCGCCCCGGTGCGATCGAGGCGCGCTCCCCAACCTTCTGGAAGCTCGTTTCGAGGAACGCCTCCATTCGAGTGCTCGCGTCGGGATTTACCTGGACCGAGGGGCCGGTGTGGATTCCAGCGCGCGGCTTTCTCCTGTTCAGCGATCCTCCGAAGAACCGCATGTACCGATGGGATCCTCGCTCGGCCAGGGCCGAGGTCTTCCTGGAACCATCGGGCGGAGCCGACGCGAAGGGCTTCCGCGAGGCCGGCTCGAACGGCCTCAAGCCGGCTTCAAAGGACCGGCTACTCGTTGCTGACGAAGGGAATCGGGCGATCGCGCTTCTCGATCTTCGAACGAAGGCAAAGCGGCTCCTGGTCGACCGGTTCGAGGGAAAGAAGCTGAACTCCCCCAACGACATCGTTGTCGCCCCGGACGGGGCCATCTGGTTCACCGACCCGCCCTACGGGCTCGAGGGAGTGGACGATTCGCCGCTCAAGGAGCAGCGCTTCAACCGCGTCTACCGCCTCGGGCCAAGAGGAGACCTTGCCGCGGTCGAATCGAGGCTAAAGTTCCCGAACGGCATTGCATTTTCACCCGACGGCCGAACCCTCTACGTGTCCAACTCGGATCCTTCTTACGCGGTCATTCTCGCCTGGGACGTGTCGCCGACAGGGAAGCTCTCGCGACGGCGCGTATTTGCCGACATGACCGCTCTCGCGCGCAAGGGCCTGCCGGGCCTTCCCGACGGGATGACGATCGATGAGCGCGGGAACCTATGGGCGAGCGGTCCTGGCGGGATCCATGTCATTTCGCAAAGGGGCCGCGAGCTCGGCCTCATCTCGACCGGCGCGGCCATTTCCAACTGCACATTTGGGGGACCCGACGGTCGAACGCTGTTCATGAGCTCGACGGGTGAGCTCGTCGCGCTCCGAACGAAGGTGCGGGGGGCGCCCCAGCGCCTTGCCGATATGTCCGTCCTGGGACGCTGAAAGGACTGGCCGGGCGTATTTTTGCGGTGCCCGCGGTTAGCGCTATCAATGGCAAGCGCCGCGGGTATTCGCGGCCGTTTGGGGGAGCGGGAGATGGCGCGACTTTTGCTGCTGTCGTGCGCCGCGGCACTCGTCGCCGCGACGCCATGCCTTGGTCAAGGCGCATCCTCAATCGATGAGCGCATCGACAGCCTCATCGGAAGGATGACACTGAGCGAGAAGGCAGCCCAGCTCCAGGATAGTGCACCCGCGATCCCGCGACTTGGGATCCCCGCCTACACCTATTGGAACGAGGCGTTGCACGGCGTCGCCCGTGCGGGAGAGGCGACGGTCTTTCCGCAGGCTATCGGAATGGCCGCGACCTGGGACAAGTCGCTCCTTCGCGAGGAAGGCGAGGTCATCTCGATCGAAGCGCGCGCAAAGTACAACCAGGCGCAGCGGGACGGACAGACCGGCCGCTATTTCGGGCTGACCTTCTGGTCTCCGAACATCAACATATTTCGCGATCCGCGCTGGGGCCGCGGCCAGGAGACGCTGGGTGAGGATCCTTATCTGACAGGCGTTCTCGCAACCGAATTCATCCGCGGCGTACAAGGCGAAGATCCGAGCTTCTATCGAGCAATCGCGACTTCGAAGCATTTTGCCGTCCACAGTGGTCCGGAGCCGTCGCGCCACGAGTTCGACGTCAAGCCGTCACCCCGGGACCTTTGGGAGACCTATTTGCCGGCCTTCCGTCGAACGGTCGTCGAGGGGAAGGTCGCGTCGATCATGTGCGCCTACAACTCGATCGACGGGCAACCGGCATGTGCGAATGACCTGCTTGAGCGGCCATTGCGGAAGGACTGGGGCTTTTCGGGCTATGTCGTTTCCGATTGCGGAGCGATCGACGACATCAGCGCCGGCCACCGATACCGGAGCAACAATGTCGAGGCCGTCGCGGCTTCAGTTAAAGCCGGGACCGATCTCGCCTGCGTTTTCAAGAACGAATATCTCGACATCCCGAAAGCCGTTGCCGAGGGTCTCCTCTCGCAGTCGGACGTCGACCGCGCATTACATCGACTGCTCGCAGCGCGCGCCCGCCTCGGCATACTCCAGACGGGTGAGGGGCCTTTTTCGGATATCCCCTACAAGGCAAACCACTCCAGTGAGCACCGCGAGCTTGCCCTGCAGGCGGCACGTGAAGCGATCGTCCTTCTCAAGAACGACGGGATCCTCCCCCTTCGTCACGTGCCCGCCCGAATAGCGGTGGTCGGACCCGGCGCGACGTCGCTCATTTCGCTCGAGGGAAATTACAACGGAACGCCGACCGATCCGGTGCTTCCGCTCGATGGCATTCGGGCGGCTTTTCCGAAAGCGCGCATCGGCTATTCGCAAGGTTCGACATTTGCGCAAGGCACAGCGGTTCCAGTGCCGCGAAGTGCGCTTCCAGGAGGCCTGACCGCGACCTTCTTCAAAGGGGCGGACTTGCAAGGCCAGCCGATCGCAAGCCTCCGTCTTCGTGAGCTCGATCTGAACTGGAACTGGATTGCTCCTGCAAAGGGGGTCGATCCACGCAACTTCTCCGTTCGTTTTTCGGGCATGATCAAACCGCCCGCCGCGGGGGAATATCGGTTCGAGTTTCAGCGTCGCCGCTGTGACTCGGACTCCGTGGTCGAGCGCTATACGATCAGGATCGAAGGAGCCGAGCCGCTCGAGGTCGATGCTCCATGTTCCGCTCGCGACGCTGCGGAATCTCCGAGCATCGCGCTGCAACTGGACAATTTGAGACCGCGCAAGCTGATCGTTGAATATTCTCACCGATCGAAGAGTTTCGCTCCTGCAATCACCTTCGCATGGCGACCTCCCGCCGAGGCACTGCGCGACGAGGCCGTCGCCCTTGCAAACCGGTCGGATCTCATCATCGCGTTCGTCGGCCTGAACGCCTGGCTCGAAGGTGAAGAGATGCCGGTCAAGGTGCCTGGATTCGAAGGCGGCGACCGGACCGACATCCGCTTGCCTCGGCCCCAGAGCGAGTTGCTGGGCGCACTCGAGACGACGGGCAAACCCGTCGTCATCGTCCTTCAGAGCGGCTCGGCCGTGTCGCTTGGTGAAGCGGGCGCAAAGGCCCGCGCGATCCTCGAAGCCTGGTATGGAGGGGAACGGGGCGGCCAGGCGATCGCCGACGTGATCAGCGGCGCGTACAATCCTTCAGGACGACTGCCCGTCACCTTTTACGCGGGCGCTCAGCAATTACCCCCATTCGATGACTATTCGATGAAGGGGCGCACTTATCGCTACTCCTCGGCGGTTCCCGAATATCCTTTCGGCCATGGACTGAGCTATTCGAAGTTCAGCTATTCGAACCTCGAGCTTGGAGCGGCCCAGCTCAACGCCGGCGAACCGCAGGCCGTAAGCGCAAGCGTTCGAAACGACAGTGCCTTCGCGGGCGATGAAGTCGTCCAACTCTACGTCGCGACGCCCGGGCGAAGCGATTCACCTCTTCGTTCGCTCAAGGGCTTCCAGCGCATCCACCTCGCTCCTGGTGAGAGACGCACCGTTCACTTCCAGCTTTCGCCAAGAGACCTCGCGTTTGCGAATACCGCTGGCACCATGGTCATCACTCCAGGCAGGTACGAGATCTGGCTAGGTGGTGGACAGCCTCGCTCCGGAGCCGCGGGGCAAGAGGCAAGTTTCTCTGTGCAAAACCAGGGCGTGCTCGAGCCCTGAGCAGCCGAGCCGAAAGATCGGCTCAAGATGCCATTGAAAATGACGTATCCGGTTTCGCTGGGAGTAGGGCTCGCCAATGGCAGCTTCTGTAATGGGCCTTGGTCTCAAGCTGCCCCGGTTATCCGATCGCTGGTCACTTGCTTCTGTCCGTGGTCTCACTTTGCCACCCGTTCCTACCACTGGCTCCACGCCAGCGTCTGACCCATTGCGAACATTGGCGGTAGCTGCGACGCATGTCTTTGGAGGGGTCAGATCAGGCTTGCCCCTTCGGGTCGCTTCGCGTCGAAGCGAGGATTCACGATGTGGCAAGGCCCACTTCCACGTTGCCCGTGAAGAGCGGCGGCTACAGCCGCCCGGTGAAGACGGACGCGCGGCGCGAGACCGGGATCGCTCCGGAAGACGGGGTGTCGCTCGAGCTGCTCTGAGCGATTACGGCGTCTTGTCCGCCGGGTGCCTGGGCAGGCTCTCCTCGCCGTGCCCGACCTTGTCGCCCTTTTTCACGCCCTCGTGCGCCTCCGGATCGCGGACCTGCTCAAGCTCGGCCTGTGTGGCGATATCGGCCTGGAGGCTCCCGCCGGCCTTGCCCTCGAAGCGTGGCGTTGGCTCCTCTTCCATCATGACCTCGATCAGTTCGTGATCGTCGTGCGCCCGCGCGATTTCCGTCCGGCGGTTTTCCATGACTGCTCCTTCCTGCAGGCAACGAACCCCAGTCGTTTCGCTCTTGGGAGTGAGACTCGCCCTGCCTCAGGCACTGCGCAGTGCCTGTTCGACCCAAGCGACAATCGCCGACGTCGGCATCGCGCCCGACGTGCGAGCGACTTCCCGCCCCTTCCTGATCATGACCATGCTTGGAATGCCGCGAATGCCGTACCGCCGGGCGATTGCCGCTTCGACTTCGGTGTCGAGCTTGCCCAGCCGTACCCGTGGCTCGAGCAGCGGCGCCGCCCTTTCGAAATTCGGAGTCATCATTCGGCACGGACCGCACCATTCCGCCCAGAAGTCGATCACGATGGGCAGGTCGCTTTTCAGCGCGTGAGCATCGAAATTCGCGGCATTGAGTTCGACGGTTTTGCCCTGGAAGAGCGGCCTGTGGCACCTCCCGCACTTTGGGTTTCTATCGAGCTTTGCGCGGGGGACGCGGTTCAGCGATGCATCTGAGGGGCAGGCGACAACCAGCGTCTCGGCAACTGCTGCTGGTGGAGGATCACCGATCGTATCGGACGGGGATGGCATTGCTTGCTGGATCACCGCACGATCGCCGTCCTGCCCGGCTGTTCCTTCGTCGGCTTGCTCTCAATTCTCACGACATGCCCGAGCAGCGACTCGCCCGGATGGTCGCGCTCGAGATCTTCGATCAGAGCGCCGATCACTGCGCCGATTCTGTGCGCACGGCCAATGTCGGCCAGCTCCTCCGCCTCGCCGACGCCTTCGACCGTCGCCTTGACTCGGACCAGCATAACAACCTCGTTTCTTTGCCTGGAAGGAAACAGTGCTCTTGCAATCGGCTGGCACCCGCAAAGGTCATCGATGGATCTGTGCGGTCTTAGGCGGGCCAAGCCGGCCCACTCGCCGGCTCGCAGTCATCATGCTCAACTATAATGGAATTCTGGAAGCCGTCTCAGCTCATCGCGAGTCGCGCCCGGCAGGACCACGCGATAGTCGTCGATCGTCAGGCTATCGAAGGTGACCGCCACCAGGCGTGCCCCGATACCCAGGAACCCGCCGACCGAGAGGATCGCAAACCCTACGGCACCGTCGTCGCCGATCATGAGATCGTCCAGAGTGCCGATATGCTCGTCCTCATCGTTGTAGACGTCGGCTCCGATCAGCCGGCTGGCCCTCATTCCTGTCGCCGCCACACGCACATCGACTTCCAGGATCGCTATTCTTTCCATGTCCGTCTCCCTGCGCAGCCGTTCAATTGGTCCGCGCAGCTGCGGCTTATGGGATGTGCGGCGGCCCCGGCATTGACGGGCGTCAGCAACCTTGTGGCATTCGTTCCCCTGTCGGTGGCGCAGCCTCGACGTTGTCGAGGCCTTCCGCCGCGGCTGCCTCGATGACGAGCGGCGGGCATTCTGCTCGAACCTTCGTGGCTCCGGATACTGACGAACGTCAGAGAAAAGGCGTGGAATCGCCTTTAAGCAACCCGACGTCGAGACCTTCAAGGATGGACGGATGACCGCGAAGGAGAAGGAACGCGGCCGCCAGTTGCTCGCGAGGATTCGCGAAGGAATGGAGGTGGTCGACTCCGAGGGTACCCGGATCGGTACCGTGGCGCGGATCGAGGGCGGGCATCTGAAGATACTCCGCAACGACCAGGAGCCCCGCAACGCGCATCAATTTGTCAGTCCGGAACTCGTCGGTTCGGTCGACGAGCGCGTGTGCCTCAAGCTAAGCTGGGACGAGCTGCGCCGCCTTTGGGCGGACGACGAGTTCAAAAAGCACCACAACTTGCGACCGCACATCTGAGCCGCGCGGACGGGCCGCACTGACTCACAACATGGAATGTCCGCTTCCGACGGTGGTCTCAGGAGGTTGTCGCATCACCTCACCTCAACAGGTTTAGTGTTGCGACGACATCCTGAGACCACGAAATCGAGGGTGGGCCTAAGCCCACCCTGCGTCGGTTCAGCTGCCGTGGCGTTCAAGACCCTCGACGGCCTTGCTGACCAGGATATTCACCGCGACGCGGCGGTTCTGCGCCTTGCCTTCGGCGGTATTGTTGTCCGCCGCCGGATCCGCCTCAGCCATCCCGGTGGGGGTCAGCATGCGATAAGGCGCCCAGCCGCATTTCTGCTGCAGATAGTTGACGACCTTGCCGGCGCGCCGTTCGCTGAGAACCTGGTTATAGTCCTCGCTTCCGACCGCATCGGTATAGCCGACGACGAGCAGCAGCGCGTTGTCCATCGCCTTGGCTTGGTCCGCAGCCGCGCAAAGCTGGGCCTCCTCGGCACGCGACAGCGCCCACTTGCCAGTGTCGAAGTAAATATTTGTCGTGCCTTTGACATCATATTTGTCGATATCGCCCACGCGCCCGCGCAGCGCCTCGGTCGCCGCCGCGTTCCGGGCAATGGCCACATCGTGCTCACCGAAGCGCTGCGCGGTGCCGTTGCGAATCATCGAAGCGGTCTCGAGATTCTTGCTCTTGAGCCTCACCTGGGTGGCCACCAGGCCGCCGCCCCATTGCACCGTCTTCACCGTGACTGGCAGCCCGTTGAGCAGCGAGTCTGCGCCGAGCTTGTCGCGATCGAGGCCGAGGAAGCCCCCGCTGGACCTGATGACGGTGGCCTGGGAGAGGAGGACCGCCGTGCTGTTGCCGTCGGCGCCAGTGACCTGCATCTGCCCGCCTCTGCGCGCGGAAATAATGCCGTGGACCTCAGGCCCTTTGGGCAACCTGGTCAGATCCGCCGGCGCCTCGCCAGTCACGGTAATCGCATTCGTGCCTTCGACCTGTCCCTGCACCTGCGCAGAAAGACCGTTCCAGGCTGGAACCGCAGCCGCGGCCAACAGCAAGGGAACCTTCGATCGTCCGAGAATATTCACTAATCCTGCTCCTTAGAATTGACCGGCTCGACGCGTTCTCTCAACTATTCGTCCGGCCGCCTTGGTCATGGCCTGAGGTGCTTCAGAGCTTCATCCATTCTGCTGGACAGACTGCCGCGCTCGAACGCCTCGAGCCGCGACTGTTGAGGCCAACCTTGCTGGCAGATGAACCATTCCGGGCGCCGTTTAAGCACCGTTAAGTTAAGGGGCGATCCGGGCGGGTCGAGCGGCGGGCCGCTGCGGGCGCGACCGTGACGGCGGACAAAATCGCAAGAATCCTGATGGGCGATCGGCCCAGTTATGACGGTCATGGCGGAGGCGCGGGCGCTTGCCGTCAGGCATGTGTGGCGATGGGCTAGAGTCAGCTTGCGACATCCAGACAAGACAGTGGATCGGTTGCTAGCGTAACCTGTGCGCGCGATCTGCCAGCCTCAGAGTTATCCCTCTAGTCTTTGGGGGCTCTTGATCGTTTTGACAGGAGGCTTCCTCTTCTCTCGCGATCTTACGGGGCAACGGC
>DASZYL010000029.1:0-47100 GCA_035545385.1 Sphingomicrobium sp.
ATCTTCAACGTTCGCTGCGCAAAGGTGGTGATATAGTCGACCGTATAGGTCCCGATCGTCGCCCCGCCGAGGAGAAGAAGCCCCGCGATCGCGATCACTGCGATCTTTCGGCCCCGGCCTTCTCCTTCGGAGCGTTCCTCGCCATGAACCAGCGTCTCGCCCAACGTCTTTCGGATGGCGATGGTGAACGGGATGATGAGCGCGCCCACCAGGAAGGCTGCCCGCCAGCCCCAGCTCTCGAGCTCCCCTGGGCTCAGGATCGACGAGAGCAGGAGGCCGACGCTTCCAGCGACCAGGATCGAGAAGTTCTGCGTCGCGAATTGCAGCGACACGTAGAAGGCGCGCCGGTTCGGCGGCGCCGCCTCGACCAGGAAGGCGGTATTGGGTCCGACCTCGCCACCGAGCGCGAAGCCCTGGATCATCCGGAAGACCACGGCGAGGAGGGGCGCCGCCATTCCGATCATCGCGTAGGAGGGCGTCGAAGCGAGCCCGACGATCGCGATCCCCATGAGCGTGAAAGTGAGGATCATCGCAGGTTTTCGACCGCGCCGGTCGGCGAAGCGCCCGATGATGAAGCCGCCGAGCGGCCTCGTCACGAAGCCCACTCCGAAGGTCGCGAGGGACAGGAGGAGCTTGGCCTCGTCGCTCCCCGGAAAGAGCGCTTCACCGATCTGGACGGCAAAGAAGGTGTAGGTCAGAAAATCGTAGAATTCGAGCGCGTTGCCCGCGGCGACTGCCGCAATTTGCTTCTTGCTAAGGGACGGTGTGTCGGCAGCGTCCATCGGCCACTCCCCGGTTTCGAGTCCGAGGGTCCCACATCGTCCGGAGGGACACAAGCGTGAGGAATGCTCAGGACGAGGACGGCTTCCTCATCCCGGGGGGCTCACGGATCAGCAATGCTCCGACAAGGCCCGCGGCAACTGCACCGACCATGTACCAGCCCGGCGCAACCGGATTGCCGGTCCAGCGGATCAGGAGTTTGAGGACGACCTGCGTGCTTCCACCGAAAATGGCGATCGCGAGCGCATAGACGAGGCTCAGCGATCCGGCGCGTACCCGTGCCGGCAACGCCATGATGAAAAGGAGGATCGCGGCCGACGAGCCGAAGATGTGGAGGATGGTGAGAAGAGCGGTCGCACCGAACAGCGCGCCCGAGGTTCGCATTGCATCGAGGAGATGGAAGGCTGGCACCGCGACGAGGATGAGGGCGATCCAGGGGCCAATGAGCACCCGTTTGGGGCCGTAGCGGTCGACGAGCCAGCCCGTTCCGAGATCGCTCAAGGCGCTGAAGAGCCCCAGGACCACTGTCGCCCCGAACGCGGAGCGCGCCGCCATGTGAAGCGTGTCCTGCGCGTAGGTGGTGAGATAGTCGAGCGTGTAATTGCTGATCGTCCCGGCGCCGAGGATCAGCATTCCTGCACCGGCGGTGATGAGGAGTGGCCTCAGGCTGCCGCGCTCGGGCGGGGTCCTGGCCTCCGGAGGAAGGGTTTCCTCAAGGGTCCGGCGAAGCGCGAGGCCAAAGGGGACGATCGAGGCCCCGATCAGGAAGGCGACCCGCCACCCCCATTCGTCGAGCTGTTGCGCGGTGAGCAAGGTGGAGAGCGACAATCCGACGAACCCCGCGAGGAGAGTCGCAACATCGGCCGTCGCGAGATGGATGGAGAGATAGAAGCCGCGGCGATGGGGAGGCGCAGCCTCCATCAGGAAGGCGGCGTTCGGGCCAACCTCGCCGCCAAGGGCGAACCCCTGGAGGAGGCGGAACATGACCGCGAGGACCGGGGCGGCGGCTCCCGCCAGGCGGTAGGATGGCGTCAGTGCTAGCCCGACGATCCCCAGCCCCATGAGGGTGAAGGAAAGGATCATCGCCGGCTTTCGGCCCCGCCGGTCGGCCATCCGTCCGATGATGAGGCCGCCAAGAGGGCGGCTGACGAACCCGACGCCGAAGGTCGCGAGCGAGAAGATCAGGGAGTGGGAGGAATCCCCCGGGAACAGGGTTCGGCCAATCTGGACCGCGAAAAAGCTGTAGGTGACGAAATCATAGAATTCGAGCGCGTTCCCTGCAGCGACCGCCGCGATCTGCCTGCCCGTCAGCGGCCCTTGAGCGCGTTTCTGTGCGGTCACGGTCCTGGAGGATGGCATCGAGAGCATCCTTGGGCAAATCGATTGCCAACCGAAACGATCTGGAGCACCCTCGCCGATCGATCCCAAGGGGGATGCTATGACTTACAGCCCGATTCTTGCGCCTGTCGTGGCGCTCGTCGCCTGGTCGCTCGTCATGCAGGTCTGGATGTACGTGACCCGCTTTGGAGCCATGAAGCGCGCCGGGATCAGCCTCAAGGGACGGGTCGGAACCCGCGGCGGGGCGCTCGAGGGCGTGATCCCCGACCAGGCGAACTGGAAAGCGCATAATTATGCGCACCTCATGGAACAGCCGACCTTGTTCTACGCCATTGCGCTCACGCTGGCGCTGATGGGCTGGGGCGGTGGGATCAATCATTGGCTGGCCTGGGGTTATGTCGCCTTGCGGATCGTCCACAGCCTCATCCAGGCCAGCGTCAACATCGTCACCTATCGCTTCTTGGTCTTCACCCTCGCTTCGCTTTGCCTCTTCGGGCTCACCCTTCACGCAGGCCTCAAGATCCTCCACGATTGCGGGGTCATCGGCTGAACGAGGCGGCGAGTTCGACATGGGTCGACCAGCGAAACTGTCCCACCGGCCGGATCCATCTGAGCGAATGGCCGCCCTCGACGAGGACCTTTGCGTCCCTCGCGAAGGTCGCCGGATTGCAGCTGACATAGGCGATCTTTTGAACCGTTGAGCCCGCAAGCGCTCTTACCTGTTCGGCGGCTCCGGCGCGTGGAGGATCGAGCACGATCGCATCGAAGCGCTTGAGCTCGCTCCTGTCGAGTGGTCGCCGGTAGAGATCGCGATGCTCGACAATCATCGAAGGGGCGGCGCGTTGAAGTGCCGTGCTCGCATCGCGTGACGCTTCGGCAGCGTAGCTCGAGCCGAGTGCGAGGGCGAAGGTCCCCAGCCCCGCGAACAGGTCTCCGACCAGCGAAGCTCGACCGACCGCTTCTTCGACGCAGGCGACGAGGGCTTTTTCCCCGTCCTTCGTCGCCTGAAGGAAACCGCCCACCGGGAAGTGGACGGGCACCCCCGAGAGAGTGATGCTTGAAGGTTCGGGCTCGAAGATCGTCTCGGCTCCCAAGCCCTCATCGATGCTGAGGCGAGCGAGGCGATGGGAGAGCGCGAATGACGTCAGCTTCTCGACCGCGGCGAGGCCACCACCCCCCCGGATCCTCCTGATTTCGAGATCGGGACCGTTGTCGATCAGCGTAAGCCTGATCTCCGCCTGGCCCCTGGTCGGCAACATGGGAGCGAGGAGTGCGCGCAGTGGCTCCACCAGAGCGAAGAGCTCGGGCCGAAGGATATGGCATTCGCGCATGTCCACGATCCGGTGGGACTTCTCTTCGTTGAAGCCGACGAAGGCGCCGCTCGCCCCTTTTTGGGCGCGAAGGCTTGCCCGTCGGCGACTGTAGGGGGGCGAAAGGTGCGGCTCGCGAATTTCGGTCGAGAGCTGGTGCTGGAAAAGAGCGCTTTCGATCCTCGAAACGAGATAATCGCGATAGGCCTCGTCGTCGGCGTGCTGGAGCTGGCAGCCGCCGCATTCGGGAAAGTGCCGGCAGGGAGGCTCCTGGTGATGGGGGCCGGGCGCAAGCGCTCCGTCATCGAGAAGGACGTCGCCTGGGACTGCGAACGGCACGTGGCGGCCGCTTGGCGTCACTCCGTCGCCGCGCGCCGCGATTCTTACGATCGGTTCGTGCACGAGCGAATGGCGGCGGGAACGGCGTCTGCGAGGTCATCGGCGATCATCTGGGGCCCGGCGAGCTCGGCAGCCCGTCCGTGAAGCCAGACGCCCGCGCAGGCCGCCTCGAAAGCGGCAAGCCCTCGGGCGCGCATTGCTGCGATCATTCCTGCAAGCACGTCGCCGGTCCCGGCGCTTGCAAGCCAGGCGGGCGCGCTCGGGCGAAAGCCGAGGCGTCCGTCGGGGGCCGCAACCAGCGTATCGGGTCCCTTGTAGACCACCACTGCCCCCGACCTTCGCGCAGCTTCGAGCCCGCGCTCGGCCTTTGTGCCCTCGATCTTTCCAAAGAGGCGCTGGAACTCGCCCTCGTGGGGGGTGATCACCGCGTCCTGGCCCTTCAGGCGATCGGGGTCACCGAGACTGGAGATCGCATCGGCATCGAGGACCTTGGGCGCCCTCGAGGTCAAAGCGAGGGTCAGGACCTGCGGGATATCGCCCATTCCAGGGCCAACGAGGAGGCAGCCGATACGCTCGTCGTTGACGTCGGCGGTATCGACCTGCGCGACTGAGGCAGGAACATTCTCGATGAAGCGCGACGTGCTGACCCTCACATAGCCTGCGCCGGCCCGTGCGGCGGCCCTTGCTGCAAGGGCAATCGCCCCTGGCATCTTGCCGGCAAGCGCGTGGACCAGCCCCCGGTCATATTTGTGACCGCCGGGTTCAAGCCCGGGAAGCCTGGGCGGAGCGATCTCGTGCCAGTTGGAACCGGCCTCGATTCCAATCTCGCCAAGAACGACTCGCCCGCACTTGTGGATCGAGGGATAGAGGAGATGCGCGGGCTTCAAGGCGCCGAAGGTGACCGTCATGTCGAACTTCGGGACCTTGCCGAGCTCGGCTCCGCTGTCGGCTTCGACACCGCTCGGCAAGTCACAGGCGACCCTGACGATCGACTGGTCACAAAGGCGGGAAAGCTGTCTGGAAAGAGTATCTTCAACTGCTCTCTTGAGGCCTGTTCCGAAAAGGCAATCGATGAGTAGAGGCGCTGCAGTCGTTCCATCCGACAAGGTCTCGACCTCGCCCTTCCATTCCCCGCGCGCCCATTTCGCGGCACTGCTCTTGGGCTCGCCTTGCGCAGCGACCCGGACACCGACACCGCGTTCGGCAAGGTGTCGCGCGGCGACATAGCCATCGCCCCCATTGTTGCCCGACCCGCACAGGAAGAGTGCCGATGTGGGCCCGGCAAAGCGATAAACGGCCTCGGCGAGCGCGGCCCCTGCCCTCTCCATCAGCTGCTCAACGCTGGTCCCCCCGTCGATCGAGCGTTGCTCGGCCTCGCGCATCGCTTCGGCGGTAAGGACTGGGCGGCCGCTCATGGCCGCTCCCTACCGCAGGAAGGTCGCGAGACGCCACCATTCCCGCGGCACCGCTTCTGCGGCGGTATCGCGCGCATCTTCGCTCCCGAAGAAAGCGAAGCATGTCGCCCCGGAGCCCGACATTCGAACGACCTCGGCCCCCTCCTGCGCCGTCAGCCAGCCGAGGACGGCCCCGATCTGGGGAGCAAGCGCGATTGCCGGATCCTCAAGGTCGTTCTTTCCCTCGCGCCAGCTGACGAGCGGACCCCGGTCCTTGCCGTTCCACCCGGCAAAGACTTGCGCCGTCGAAACCGGGACTCTCGGATTGACGAGGAGGACCGGAGTTCCCGACAATTCGGGCAGGGTTACGGCCGTGAGGAGGTCCCCGGCTCTTTCTCCCCTGACGGGAAGGCTAAGAAGGCATGCCGGCACATCGCTTCCAAGGGAGGGAGCCACCGCCTCCGCGTAGCGGGGGTCGACCTGCCACAATGACGTCAGAAGTCGAAGTGCTGCAGCAGCGTCGGCCGAACCTCCGCCGATGCCCGAAGAGACCGGGAGGCGCTTGTCGAGCCTCAGCGCTGCGCCGCTCGAGATGCCTGCCGCAGCGCGAAGGGCGCGAGCGGCCCTGAGGACGAGATTGTCCGCCTCGTCGGCGAGCTCCGGCGCGAAGGGGCCGAGAAGGTCGAGCGAGATGTCGCTTGATGGCTCTCCCTCCAGCCGGTCGCCATCGGTGCAGAAGGCGAAAATCGTTTCGATCGAATGGCGCCCGTCGGGCAGTTTTCCTCTTACGTGGAGCGCCAGGTTGAGCTTTGCCGGCGCGATCTCGACAAACGGTCTCAAGGCGCGGCGTTGGAAGTGGTCAGACCGGACGCGAGCTTGGATTTCACCCGAACCGCGATCTTGTCTTCGGCGGTGACGAGCGCTGCGTTCCACGCAAAGCGTGCCTCGTAGCGTCTTCCCGACTTGTAGAGCGCATCACCCAAATGCTCCTGGATCTCGGCCTGGTCGGGATCCTTCTGCGCCGCCTGCTGGAGCGTTGCGATGGCTTCGTCGGTCTTGCCGCGCTTGAACTGGGCCCATCCAAGCGAATCCACGATCGAGGCGTCGTCAGGAGCGAGCTCGCTCGCCTTCTTGATCATCGCTTCGGCCGAATCCATGTCCTCGCCGCGCTCGAGCTTCGCATAGCCCATGAAATTGAGAAGGAGCGGCTGGTCGGGAGCAATCGCAAGGCCCTGCTCGAGCGCCGCCTTCGCTTCGGGCCATCGATTTGCCTCCTCGAGCGCGTTCGCCTGGAGGAGAAGCATTGGCCATAGCTCCGTCTTCAGGCCCTGCGCATTGGCCATTGCGACCGCTCTTCCAAATGCATCCGCGGCGGCGTCGTGCCGGTCCATCGCTTCGAGGACGTCGCCAAGACGCGAGTAATCGGCGATCCCCGCGCCAGGGTCGCGAGCTGCACTAGAGGCGATGGCAAAAGCTTCGTCCAACCGCTTGTTCTTGGTAAGGATCCTGACCTGGACGTCGCGGACCTGCGAGATCAGGGGGTCGTTGGCCCCGACCGTTCCGAGCAGCGCCAGGGCCTCGGACGAGCGGTCATCAGAATCGAGGAGAAGCGCGAGGAGCGCCGTTGCCGCGCTGTTCTGGGGATCCGCATAGCGAGCGACCTGGACGAGGCCGATCGGCGGAGCGGCGCGCTGAAGTCGGGCGAGCTCCGCTCCAAAGGCGGTGAGGACGCCGCTCAAGGCCTGTGCAGTGGTGCTGATCCCTTCCCCGCTCGGCTTGCCCGCAAGGATGCGCGCCCGGGCGGCCGATGAATCGCTGCTTATTCCCTCGATCATCGCCTGCGCCCGTGCCCGGTCGCCCGCTGCAAGGAAGCCATCGGCGAGAGCGAGGCGCACCCGGGTCTCGCGGCCACCCGCGGTTCCGATCGCTCTCCTCGCAAAGGGCTCCGCTTCGGCCGCCCGCCGGAACTTGAGAAGAATGAGCGCCTGCTCTTCGTTGCGAAGCGGTCCGAGCAGGCTGTTGGCCTGGATCTGGCTGATGCTCGCCAGGGCGCGGGACTGGTCACCCCGCTCGGCCGCGTCCCAGGCCGTGAGGAGCGGAGAAAGGAAGCTGAGATCCCCCGAGCCGCCGCTCGGGTTGAGCCACGGCAGCGCTCTTTCGACGCGCCGCTGCTTCACGGCCTCGGTGACGAGGAGCAGCCGGGCGTCGGTCGAGAGCTTGCTTGCCGGGATCTTGGCCGCGAGATTGAGCGCAAGGTCCATTCGGCCGGCCCCGATCGCTTCGCCGAGCGCCTGCTGGGCGAACTGGACTTCACTGGGCTGGGCGTCGGCAAGGGTCGCAAGCAGCTCGGCTGCACGGGCGTGCTCGCCGTTGATCGCCGCCGCTCGCGCTTCAACGTAGGTGAGCGAGGGGCTCTCCGCCGAAAGGCGTGCCGCAGCCGCAGGAGCCGAAGGGCAGATGCAGATCGCGAGGGCTGTCGCTCCAAGAAGCTTACATGTTCGGGTAATTGGGGCCTCCGCCGCCTTCCGGAGTGACCCAGTTGATGTTCTGGGTCGGGTCCTTGATGTCACATGTCTTGCAGTGAACGCAGTTCTGAGCGTTGATCTGGAGCCTTGGTTCACCGTTCTCGCCGTCGACAAATTCATAGACGCCCGCCGGGCAGTAGCGCTGTTCAGGACCAGCGTAGACCGGCAAGTTGATGGCCGTGGGTATGTCCGCGTCCTTGAGCGTCAGATGAACCGGCTGATCTTCCTCGTGATTGGTGTTCGAGACGAACACTGACGAGAGCCGGTCGAAGGTGAGGATTCCGTCGGGCTTGGGATAGTCGATCGGCCGCGCCTGGGTCTTCTCGCGAAGTTGAAGATGGTCGGGCTTCAATTTCAGAGTCCAGGGAACTCCGATCCCGAGCTGGTTCAACCAGAGGTCAATTCCGGCGTAGAGCGTTCCTGCCGCCGCGCCCCAGTGCGCGACCGCTGGCTGCGCATTTCGAACCTTTCGCAATTCCTTGAAGACCCAGCTTTTTTTCAGCGCTTCCGGATAGGCCGTGAGCTCGTCGCCCGAGCGATCCTGCTGGACTGCTTCGAACGCGGCCTCGGCGGCAAGCATCGCCGACTTCATCGCCGTATGGGTGCCCTTGATCCTCGGGACGTTCACGAAGCCCGCCGAGCAGCCGATCAGCGCGCCTCCGGGGAACACGAGCCTTGGAATGGCCTGGAAGCCGCCTTCGTTGATCGCTCTTGCGCCATAGGAAACCCGACGGCCTCCCTCGATCTCGGCCCGGATCGCAGGATGGGTCTTCCAGCGCTGCATTTCCTCGAAGGGCGAGAGATAGGGGTTCTGATAGTCGAGAGAAACGACGAAGCCGAGCGCGACCTGGTTGTTCTCCTGGTGGTAGAGGAAGCCCCCTCCCCACGCGTCCGAGAGCGGCCATCCTTGCGTGTGAATGACTCGCCCAGGCTTATGTTTTTCAGGAGGAACGTCCCATAGTTCCTTGATTCCTAATCCATAAACCTGCGGGCCAATATCCTCGCGCAGCTTGAATATCTCGGTCAGCCTCTTGGTCAGGTGACCACGCGCTCCTTCGGCGAAGAAGGTGTAGCGCGCGTGAAGCTCCATCCCCGGCTGGTAGTCAGGGCGGTGCGAGCCGTCGCGCGCGATCCCGACATCCCCGGTCGCGACGCCCTTTAGCGATCCATCCTCGTTGAAGAGGATCTCGGCGGCGGGAAAGCCCGGGAAAATCTCGACTCCGAGCTCTTCGGCCTGGCCTGCGAGCCAGCGGCAGAAATTGCCGAGGCTGAGCGTATAGGTGCCCTTGTTGTTCATGAAGGGCGGCATGAGGAGATGCGGCATCTCCCACTTGCCGTTCGCGGTGAGGATCCAGTGATGGTTTTCCGAGACCGGAACGGTGAGCGGCGACCCCTTCTCCTTCCAGTCGGGGATCAGCTCATGAAGGGCGATGGGATCGATCACTGCGCCCGAAAGGATATGCGCTCCGACCTCGCTTCCCTTTTCAAGGATGCAGACCGAAAGCTCGCGCCCGGCGTCGTTTGCGAGCTGTTTCAGCCGTATGGCGGCGCTGAGACCTGCGGGCCCCGCACCCACGATCACGACGTCATATTGCATGGATTCGCGTTCGCTCATCGTCCTCTCGTCGCGTCCTCCACACAATTCGACTCATCTGAAGTGCACATTCCTTGACCGCGGCGTCAATGGCAGGCGAGTAAAGCCCCGTGGGTGGGGAAGTAGATTTGATCGGCTTTGCCGAGGCGCGCAGCGCATTGGCCTGGTGGCTCGAGGCCGGGGTCGATTGTCCGACCCAGGAAGAGCCGCGCAATTGGCTGAAGCCGGCACCGCCTCGAAAAGAATCTCCCGCCGAACCGGTCCCGCCCCCCAATATCAGCCGGCCCAGCCACGAGACCCTCGCCGAGCTTCAGGAATGGCTGGCAAGCAGCGCCCATCTCCCGCTCGCGTCGGCGACCGCGAGACGAATCCTTCCGCATGGCCCCGAAAATGCTCCGGTCATGCTCCTCAGTGACGCGCCCTCGCTCGAGGATTATGCGGCCGGCCAGCCGATCGGCGGCGACGCCTGGAAGCTCGCGGCGCGGATGCTCGCGGCGATCGGCCTCAAGCCGGAGGAAGCGTACAGCGCCTCCCTCTCTCCGATCCATGCTCCGGGGTCGCGTCTCAGCGACAAGGATCGCAGCGACTACGCCGAGATCGCGAGGCGCCATATCGCTCTCGTCAAGCCCAGGCGGTTGATCCTCTTTGGCGACGGGCCTTCGCAGGCGCTCGTCGGGAAGCGCCTCGTCGATGCAAGGGGACATCTCCACAAGGTCGAGGGAGTGCGTGCCGTCGTGACTTTTCATCCCCGGCACCTCATTAAGCGGCCATTAGATAAATCCTTGGCATGGAACGATCTTCTGCTGTTGATGGAGGGCGAATCTTGAAGTCTGGGCTGCTCGCATTCGGAACCCTGCTGCTTGCCGCGCCGATCGCCGCGCAGCCCGTCAGCGACCCGCTTGCGCCGCTTCCGGCGACGCCTTCATCCAGCCAAAGCGCGAACCCGTCGACGATCCAGTCGAGCAGGCCGGCGGCCGTGCAGGCCCTCCCGACGGCTCGGACCACCGCGGCTCCGAGCGTTGCCGTGCCCAAGGACTGGAGAGGCGTTTTCGATGCAATCGATGCGGGCAATTGGGCGTCCGCTCAGGCGGGGATCGCTGCACTTCCGCCGAGCGTCCTCACGCCTGTTGCAAAGGCAGAGCTCTACACTGCGAAGAACTCGCCGATTGTCGACGCCGCCTCGATCCAGGCGCTGATCGCGCAGGCGCCCGAGCTTCCGGAAGCCAACCAGCTCGGCTTGATGGCGCTCAAGCGCAATCCCTCGGCCAGCCCAATGGTCCTGCCCGAAAAGCCGACGGTTGTGCTCGGCTCGGCGCCCGTCCGCTACCGCGCGCGGCCCGTCCAGGGTGAACCCGCCGCCGACCAGCTCCGAACGGCGCTCGATGCGTTCGTCAAGGCCGACGATGCGAGCGGTGCCGAGGCCCTGCTCAATGCCCAGGGGCCGATGCTCTCCGTCGAGGCCCGGGCCGAGGCGGCGACGAGGGTCGCCTTCATTTATTATGTCCTCGGGCTCGACATGGACGCCAGGCGGGTGGCCGATACCTGGAGACAGGGTGCAGTCGGCGAATGGGCAAGCCAGGCCGCTTGGGTCTCCGCGCTCGCCTCGTGGCGGCTCGGCGACTACAACAGCGCGTCAGCCGATTTCCAGCAGGCGGCAAGGCTTGCCGATCAGCGCGAGCTCCGCGCCGGCGGCCTCTATTGGGCCGCGCGCTCGGAACAGGCGGCGGGACGGCCGGCATCGGTCGAGGGCCTGCTTCGTTCCGCAGCCAATACCGCCGAAGCCCCCGAGAGCTTCTACGGGCTCCTCGCCCGAGAGACTCTGGGCTTGTCGACCAACCTCGCGGCCGATCCGCTGGCCGCCTATGACCCCCCGGTGTCGCATTTGCCGAACGTCCAGCGCGCGATCGAGCTGGTGAAGATCGGAGAGCCCGCCCTTGCCGAGAAGATGCTCATCCACCAGGCGAAGATCGGCGCTCCGTCGGAACATCACGCCCTGATCCAGCTGGCCAAGCGGCTCGATCTTCCCGCTGCGCAGCTCTACCTTGCGAAATACGGCCAATATGGCGCCCGTTCGGACGCCACCGACCGCTATCCGAACCCGAGCTGGAGTCCGCTCGGCGGCTGGCGGGTCGATCCGGCGCTCGCCTTTGGCCATATCGTCCAGGAATCGGCCTTCAGCCGGACCGCGGTCAGCCGTGCGGGCGCGGTCGGCCTCATGCAGGTCATTCCCGACACTGCCCAGCTGGTCTCGCGCAACCGCGGAGTCCCCTATTCGCGTGGCGCACTTACCGACCCGAAATATAACCTGGAGTTCGGGCAGAGCTTCATCGAGATGATGCGAAGCTCGTCCTCGACGGCGGGCCAGCTTCCGCGCGTCATCGCCTCCTACAACGCGGGTCCGCTTCCCGTGGCACGTTGGGCCGGGATCAACGACAAGGGCGATCCGCTTCTGTGGATCGAATCGATCCCTTATTGGGAGACGCGCTACTATGTGCCGTCGGTCATGCGGAACATGTGGGTCTACCAGGGGCTCGATCGCGAGGCGACGCCGACTTTGAAGGCGATGGCCGAGCACCATTGGCCGGCCTTTCCCAACAGCATGACCCGCCTCAGCAGGCAGCGCAGCGAAACGCAGGACTCGCGCCAGTCAGGCGAATGAGCCCTCTTTCAGCCGAGGAATGAGGTCCGCCTCGATGGCGAGCACCTCGGCGCGGCTCGAGCCGAGGACGAGCGTCTGCACGCTCGAGGGAGAGTTGGAGTAACCAGCCGCGGCGGGATCGAAGAAATTGAGCGGGACAAGGCGGCCGCCGGCAACATGCGGCCGAAGTAATGATGCGAGGGTCCCGGCATCGGCTGGGGTCCGCAAGGTCCTAAAATGCATGGTGCCTGCCCCGGTTCGCTCGGCGACAGCATCGGCAAGGAGGATCGAGCTGGTGCACCCGTTCAGCCGGAAATTGAGATCGAGCACATAGACAAGGCCCTCGGGGGTGATCGCAAGGTCCACTCCAACGATGCCGCGATAACCAAGGGCAGAGCCGCGCTTTGCAGCTTCCATGGCGATGTTGACGGCAGATTCCGGGATGCTCGAACCGCGATCGATCCAATTGCCCTGGTACTTGCCGTCCCTCGTGACGTCCTGGTCGGCAAAACCGAGGTAGCTGACCTTTCCATCGCTCATCACGGCGAAGTTGAGGCAGGGATTGCGTTCGATCTCGAGGATTTCCTCGACGACGATCCTCTCGCACTTACCGAACAATGAGGCGGCGGACTTCAAGTCGGACGCGTTTCGACAGATCGCGACTCCGCGGCCGCCGCCATTCGACTGGTCCGTCACGACCTTCAGAACTGCCGGAAGCGCATGATCCCCGTCGTTGAAATAGGAGGCACTCTCGACCGCTCGCCGGGAAGGAGCGCTTCCGGGCGGCACCAGCTCGGCGAGCTTTGCCTTGTTGTTGAGGTCGCAAAGCAGGCGCGGATCGATCCAGCACCTGTCGTCGAGCGGCCCACTTGGATAAGCATGCTGGAAGACGAGCCTGCAATCGAGGCTCGAGGCGACCTCGGAAAGCCTTGAAAGCTCCTCCCCGGCCCGGAAATGGAATCGGTGAGCCGCGGGCTTCAGGCCGGCGAGATCAAGCAGTTCGAGCGCGAGCCCCGAATTGAACCCCTCGCTGCACAGCAGCGGCATGTCGCCCATGATCGCGATCTGCCCTCCGGTGAGCGAATCGAGGACATCGCCTCCGCTCGGAAGCCAATCGCAAAAACGAGGATGAGCCCGGGACACGAAAAGGTGGCCCGGCCCATAGATGTCGGACAGCGTTATCGCGGGGAGAAGGGCGCCTCGCCTCACGAGCGGCCGAGGAACGGCATGATCCCGTCGGCGAGGGTCATGAGGAGAGAGGAGGCTGAACCCGCCTTGCTCGCGGAATCATAGGTGAAGGTGCGGTTGACGTCGAAAATGATGACGTCGTCGCCGTGCAGCACATAGTCGAACTTGCCGTAATCGAAGCCGAGTTTCTCGCGGAACGCGCGAACTTGAGGCGGCGTCTCTTCGAGGATCTCGCGGCGAACGACTCCTCTCGATTTCACCCTCGGGTCCGCGGAAATGGAGCGCGTGTTGATCTCGCTCTGTCCGAGGAAAATATATTGTCTCAGGCAATAGAATTCGCCCTCCCTCTCGGGGAGGAATTTCTCGACGACGAGCCGGTCGTTGCGCCAGACTCGCGGCGGCACTTTCCTGGGATCGTCATAGATCGGATATTGCTCGCACCTGATCATGCCCGAGACGGTCCAGGGCACCTCTTTCCAGGCCGAATCCAGCTGCCTGGCCACCTCGCCGCCCCGGTTCGCCAACAGCCTCGATTCCGGCCAGCCACCGAAATTGAGATTGGTCTTCACGATGACCGGGCCATCATATTCGTCCGGCGAGGAAACGAGTTGCCGGCTGATCGCCCGCTTCGAAATATCGCTGACGGCGCGGTTCAGGACCCTCGCGCAGCGGCTGAGCTGTTCGCCAAGGCGCGGCGGGGTGACCGTGAGGTCGAGATGGGGAAAGACGAGGACGTCGGAGCCCGTCGGCTCGGATATCGAATCCGCGACTTCAACGGGAATTCCCCTTGCGCGCCATTCGTCTGCGAGGAGATGGATGACGTAGGGCACGTGAGAGAATGGCTCGTGCCTGGCGTGGACCACCAGGATCCGGTTCGCGAGCGCCGTCTTCGCCTCCATCGGCCCATTCTTGAAGGGAGGCTTTGAAGAGTCGAGGCCCTGCTCAACTGACTCGTTGATGTTCTTGTTATGTTCTCCCCTGGCTACTACTATCGCCCGATGCCGGTCGAGTCGAACCATGGTCGCGGGGCAACCCGCAATCCGACGCCCACGCGTTTCAACTTGAAGGCGCGTGTTACCGAAGGAGAATGGCTCGACCAGGTCGAGGCTCTGGATGGGGTTCCCAAGAGACGAACGACGGTCACGATCGAGCGCCCAAAGTCCATTCTCACTCGCAACAGCTCGCCCGACATCGGTTTCGACCGGTCGGTGAACGCCTATCGCGGCTGCGAGCATGGATGCATCTACTGCTTCGCGAGGCCAACCCACGCCTACCACGACCTCTCTCCGGGCGTGGACTTCGAATCGAGGCTGTTCGTGAAGCCAGGCGCGGCGCAGCTCCTCCATTCGGCGCTTTCGCGGCCAGGCTATGAATGCCGGCCCATCGCAATGGGGACGAACACCGATCCCTATCAGCCGATCGAGGAGCGCTGGCGGATTACGCGATCGCTCATCGAGCTGCTCCTCGAGACCCGGCACCCCTTCACGATCACGACCAAGTCCGATCGAGTCCTTCGTGATCTCGACCTTCTGAAGCAGGCTGCCGACTTGCGCATCGCGTCGGTGGCGATCTCGGTGACGTCGCTGGATCCCAAGGTCGCAAGGACGCTCGAACCGCGCGCTCCGCAGCCGCGCAAGCGCCTCGCCGCGATCAGGGCGCTGAACGAGGCCGGAGTGCCCTGCTACGTCGCTATTGCTCCGGTCGTCCCACAAATCACCGACCATGAACTGGAGCATATCGTCGAGGCCGCGGTCGAAGCCGGAGTGCCGGGAGGGTTCTATCTTCCCGTCCGCCTTCCGCACGAGGTCGCTCCACTCTTCAGGGCGTGGCTCGACGAACATTATCCGGAGCGGGCTTCGAAGGTCATGGCGACCATAGGCTCGCTCCGCGGCGGACGGGACAATGACCCGAACTTCTTCAGCCGGATGCGAGGCCAGGGCCCGTGGGCCGACCTTCTCAGGACGAGGTTCGAGATTGCAGCGAAGAAATATGGACTTCGCCAGGCCAAGTTTTCCTTGCGTACGGACCTGTTCCGGCCGCCCGAGGGGGACCAAATGCGATTGCTCTGATCAATATTCATCCCCCGCACGTGACTTCCGCATGCTCTTTGCTAGTCAGCCGGGATGAATCGAGCCCTCGCCTGCGCCCTTCTTATTGCCGCCGCGTCTCCCGCTTACGCGCAGAACGCACCCCAGCCCAATCCACCGGTCGATCCTGCCGTCGCCTCATTGAGAGATGCCGCTCTCAACGACCAATATGCCTGGGACATCGCCGAGGGCCTGACGACGGAGATCGGTCCAAGGCTCGCCGGAACTCCTTCCGAAGCACGGGCCCGCGACTGGGCCGTCGCAAAGCTTCGCTCGCTCGGCTTCTCGAATGTCCACGTCGAGCCCTTCTCGATCACGAGCTGGACGAGGGGACCCGAAAGCGCGGAGATCCTCGCTCCCTTTCCGCAGCCGCTGGTTGTCGCCGCCCTCGGCAACAGCGCCTCGACAGGGCCAGGAGGGATCACGGGAGAGGTGGTCGGCTTCGACAACGAACAAGCCCTCGAAGCAGCGCCCGACGAAGCGGTCCGCGGAAAGATCGTATTCGTGAGCCACGCCATGCCGCGGACCCAGGACGGCTCGGGATATGGTTTCTTCGGCGGGCCGCGTCGCCAGGGGCCAAGCGTCGCCAGCCGAAAAGGGGCGATTGCGATCGTCATCCGCTCGATCGGGACCGACGAGCACCGCAATCCGCACGCCGGTGTCCAGACATTTGCCGATGGAGTGAAGCCGATCCCGGCTGGCGCCCTCACCCTCCCCGACGCGGAGCAGCTTCAGCGGATCCTGAAGCGCGGCAAGCCCGTCACGATGCATTTGACGCTGGTCTCGAAGAGCGGTCCGGCGCCTTCGGGCAATGTCATCGCCGAGATTCCCGGTCGTGATCCGACTCTCCCTCCGATCCTGGTCGGCGGCCATCTCGACAGCTGGGATTTGGGAACGGGCGCGATCGACGATGCATCAGGGGTTGCAATCGTGACGGCAGCGGCAAAGCGCATCATGGATGCGGGCCGCCCGCTTCGGACCATTCGCGTCGTCTGGTTCGGGTCCGAGGAGCTCGGGATCTTTGGCGGCCTCGATTACATGAAGAAGCACGGCTCCGAAGCGCATTATGCGGTCGCCGAAAGCGATTTTGGAGCCGACCGGATCTGGCGAGTGAACAGCAGGCTCGGCAAGGACCGGGAAGCAGAAGGAAAGATGATCCAACTGGCCCTCGCTCCTCTCGGGATCGTTCCTGGAAAGCTCGATGAAGCCGACGGGTCAGACATCGAGCCCCTGATCGGAGCAGGGATGCCCGCAATTGGCTTGAGCCAGGACGGAACCCATTATTTCGACATCCACCACACGCCGGATGACACGCTCGACAAGATCGATCCCGCGCAGCTTCGCCAGAATGTCGCCGCCTGGACCGCGATGCTCGCGGTCCTTTCCGGCGGGATTGAACCGGGACCGAAACCACGCAAGCGGCGTTGAGCCCCTGGAACAAGGGAGACAATTCATGCGCATCGCGATCGCCCTCATGCCGCTGTTGCTGCTTGGCGCGTGCCAGGTCAGCAAGGACGACAATAACGGGACCATGAGCGTCACCTACAACAGCGACGTTGCTGAAAATGCCGCCGCCGACGTCGGCAACACCGCACAGAACGTCGCGAGTGATATCGGGAATGACGTCAAGAACACGAGCGAGAAGCTCCAGAACAAGGTCGACAACACGGACGTCAACGTGGACGTGAACAAGGACGTGGAGACCGGGAACAAGGCGGAGAAGGATCAGTAGGGACGGAAAAGATCAGCGCCCGGACCTTCTCGATCCACCTCGCTTCTTGCTGTGAGGCTAACCCCCTCGCGGCATGACCATCGCGCGCGTGCGCCGGCTCGCCTTCGCGCATTCTGCAATCCAACCGCGCCGCACTAAAAGGCTGTGGTGGTGCGTTGACAGCGCTCTAATGCGACATCGCCTGCGGGTCTGCCATGATTAGGCGCAGACTGCAGCGTCGGATAAGAACCTGTTTCCTTGAAATAGGCGATTCCACGCCGAACACTCCTTCCACGGCATCCACACCTCCCCTGCAGCTAGCTGCAGGGGGAAAGTGTTACCCATGTGTCCGGTACAGACCATAAGGTGGATGGTCGGGGAGACAGGATTCGAACCTGCGACCCTCTGCTCCCAAAGCAGATGCGCTACCAGACTGCGCTACTCCCCGGTAAGCCCCGAGTTAGGGCTGATCATCGCGCTCGCCAATCCCTTTAGGCTCATGCCACGCATAAAGATGGTGGACGGGAAGTGGCTAGGTTGAGGGCGGACCAAGGCCCGCCCTCGATGTGTTGGACTCAGCGTCCTCCGGTGGCTCCTGACTCTGTTGCCGCCGCCGGAGCGTCGGACCCTTGGGCCGCCGCGCCAACCGGCACCAACGTCACCTGGAGCGGGTTTGGCTTCAGATTCATGAGCGAGCCATTGGCGGTATCAACGCCCGCGCCGATCAAACCGCCGAAAATGACGTTCCCGGCAAGAGCAGCGCCGCCGCCACCCTTCACCACCCCGTGAATATGGGCCTCCTGCGTCACGTAGCCATTCTTGGCTATCGTCACCACGAACTCGCTCTTGCGCTTCATCCGGAGCGTGCACGGCGTGATGCAGGTCTGCCCGGTAGAAAGAGTGACATTCGCCTGTGAAGGCGATGATTCAACGACAAAATTCTGGTTTGTGCCGCGAGTGATCGTCGCACATCCACACGTCAAAACGGACGCGGCAGCGACGCTGCCGAGCATGACAAAACGCATCTTGGATTTTCCCCTCACAAAAAGAACGGCCGCCCCCCGGCGACCGTGCGCAATGGCTTGCACGCGGTGATCGTTTGTCCAACCAAAAATCGTCGACGTTCGTAATTGGCCCAACGATGTGACGAATTTGACACTGCCCGGATCAAGTCCGGACCCGAGCGGTCGGCTGAAATATGGCGGAAGATGGTGGGCCCGGCAGGATTCGAACCTGCAACCTAGCCGTTATGAGCGGCCGGCTCTACCGTTGAGCTACAGGCCCTCGCCGGTGGGTTCGAGATAGACGGCGCGGCGCGCTCCGCCAAGTCAGCCGCGGGGGAATAGAAGCGAAATCGTTCCATGCGGCGCGACGAGGTCGGCGCCGGCTATTCGTGCAAGACCCTGCACGAGGCGAAGCGAAAATCCCTGCCCTGCGTCCCCTTCGCTGCCGAGCAATTGTTCCTCAGTCATCGCCGCGAGCCGTGCCGGGCGGGTCATCGACACGCGCCAGCGCTCGCCCGAGCGATCGACGCTGAGCCTCAGGCGTTCACCCGCCCCCGCCTGGTCGATGAGAGCATTGCACATCCGGAAGATGAGCCTGTCCGCAAGCTCGGGCTCGATTGCCGCCGTTGCATCCTTTGGTGAGCGAGTCCCGCTCACCTCGACGCCGCGCTTGATGGACGTCTCGGCAAGCGTCGGGATGATTCGCTCGACGAGATCTCCAAGATTGACCCGAGCATGGGCTGTCCCGGCCGAGGAATGAACCTTGGCCGCGAAATCGAGGTCGTCGATGGCGGTCAGGAGCAATCGCGCCTGGCGAACGATCTCCTGCGCTCGCTCGCGGTAGCGCCGGTCGGCGGGCCCCAGATATTGACCCTCGATAATCTCGGCAAAGCCAATGATCGCGTTGAGCGGCGTCTTGATCTCGTGGACGAGCTCGCGAAGGGAATCGGGGTCGGCAAGCGCCTGCGTCGCCTCCTCCTCGACAACCTGGCTCTCCGGCTGCTCGCGAAGAGCAACTCCGCGGTAGCCGCGAAAGCGCCCGTCGGCGGGGTCGAACGCAGGAACTCCACTGATCTTCCACTCGCCCGAGACAAGGCCGTCTCCAGCGACCGTCAGCGCCGCGTCACGGAAGGGCGCTCGAACCGAAAAAGCCCGAACGACCTCGGGGTCGACATGGTCGCCGTCGCCGTTTCGGGCCCGGGCAATCGAGCGGCCGATGAGCGCTCCGCGGGGGGCACCTTCGACCCAGGCGATCTCGCCGCCCGCACCGCACTCCCAGCGGAACAGCGATGTCGACGTCGGAAGGGCCGGCGCAAGCCCTCCCCGGCGCATCATTGCGCGGCTGCGCCTTCGCCTCTCGATCCGTTGCACGACCTCGTGCAACGAAGGCGCCGGGGTAGCCGGCAAGGGTTCGTCGACTGGGATGGGGACGGGCTCAGGCTCGATGACCGGCTCTTCCACCAGTTCGTCGGTGAACTCGTCCTCGGAAAACCTGTCTTTGTGGGGCGCCTCGTGCTCGTCCCTCTCCTCGCTCGGAGCGGTCTCGGGGCGAAGTTCTGGATGGAGGGTCTCGACAAAACGGCGGGTTTCATCGTTCGCGGAACCAAGGATCGACTGCCACTGCCAGGGCTCGAGAGTGGCGGCGGCGAGCACCGGCGCCGAGACCGCGAGCTCGTCCGACGCGAAATATTCGAGAAGCCCAAGCGGCAAGGGCAAGGCGGCGACTGCCCTCGCGGCAGCTGCGCGCAGGTTCTCGTCGACCTGGCGTGCATCCGAGCGGATGGATTCGAGAGCTTCGCCGACGGTGGGAGAAGTCGCGTTGGTTCCGGCGCGCGCAACGAGGTCGACCAGCTGCCGCCAGCGCACGGCGACGTCGTGTCGGTCGCCGGCCGGTTGGTTGAGGACGGTCAGCAGGCGATCGTCGAAACGCACCGGGTTTTCCATGTCCTTTAAGACGCCGTTTACCCTCTGTAGGCGGTTCTTCACTTTTCGCTAATAAGAGAACGGTTAACCATCCCGAAACGGGACAGGGCAAGCGCCGCCCAAAAGAAAAGGCGCCGGGAACGCCGGCGCCCTTCCAACGAGCCAGGCTGGCCTTTGCGGTCAGCCGTGCTGCTGCACGTAGACGAGCCAATATTTGGCAATGTCGGCGCGGGCGCCGGTCACGGCCTTGAACGCATTGGCCGCTCCCGCCTTGTCGCCAGCCCGGGCGAGCGCCATTCCAAGGTGGAGGTTGGCGAGGTCCTTGTCTCCATCCGCCCTCGTCATGACCTGGCGGTAGATCTCGGCGGCCTTCGAATAATTGCCCATGCCGTAATAACGGTCGCCGATGCGAAGGAGGTTGATCGCGCTCGGCGACATCTTCGTTGCCGCCTCGAGATCGGCTGCAGTCGCCTTGGGCTTGCCCTTGAGGCCGTTGACGATGTCGCGGAACTGCGGGTTGGCGGGGTCGACCACCTTCGCCGCGATCCCGGCATCGATCACCGCCTGCGCCTCGTTGAAGTTCGACTGGTCGGCCGAGGATTCCGCGAAAAGCGCATATTCGCCCGGGGTGGTGAGGACCCCCGTGACCTGCATCAGGCGGAGCATGTCGAGCGTCCCTTCGACGTCGGGCTGCTTGAGGTTGCGGAAGATGGCGATCGAGTTCTTCCAGCTGTCGTTGCTGGGATAGGCGGCCGCCCAATCGCGGGCGAGGTCGACAGCGACCGGCGACTTGGCCTCATAGGCGGCGCTGACTGCTCGGCGGTAGATGTCCTCGGTCGGCTTCTGGCCCGCGGCGAGCCGGGCCTGGATTGCTTTCTGGAAAATCCCGGCGGCGTTCGCTCCCTGCCCTGCGGCGCCCATTCCCTGGGCGAGCAGCTCGAGAGTCTCGGGGTCATTGGGAGTGATCGTCGCGGCATGCTGGAACGAGCCGACGGCAGCTGCATATTGCTTGGCATTGAACTGCTTGACGCCAAGGTCGCGATAAAGGGACGCCACCTTGCCCGTATCGAGGATTCCCGAGTTCGCGAGAGCATCGACGGCGGTCGCGAGCGCCGCATTGTCGCCCGCAGCGATCGCGATCTGCCGCTGGAACACCGCGACGAGATAGCGGTCTTCCTTGGTCTGCGCCGCGGCCTGCGCCGCTGCGAGCTTCGCCGGGATATTCGCCGTGTCGTTGGCCTTGATCGCGTTCTGAAGCTCGACCAGCGGCTTCATCGCCTTGCTCGACGGCTTGACGTTCGGCGCCTGCTGCGCCTCGGCCGGCTGGGCGGGTGCGTTGGACTGGGCTGCCGCGGGCGCCGAGACGGCAACCAGGGCGAGCGCTGCGGTAGCGAACATGAGCTTCATTCGATATTTCTCCTCTCGCGGACCGATGGACGGGCCCGCACCCGAAAAACGGCGGCGACTTAGACCTCTATTTGAAGGATGTCCAAGACGGCTGCCAGCGACGGCCTGAACGAACATTGAACCCCCTGATTTGGAAAGAAAATCCTTTCCCCTCGCGCGCGCGGGCGCGCGGGGTGGCGAACAGCGGTACAATGCACTACGTAAGGACCTGGGGGGCGCGGCTTTGCCGCAACCCTTCGAGTTCACCCTAATCGCAGGATAGTTACTTGGCCACCCAGCCGCCGGTCGACGACCGCAACGACGACAATAACCCGCCGCCTCCAGGCGATAGCGATATCGCCCCGATCTCGATCGTCGAGGAGATGAAGACCTCCTATCTCGATTACGCGATGAGCGTGATCGTGAGCCGAGCGCTTCCCGACGTGCGCGACGGCCTGAAGCCGGTTCATCGCCGGATCCTCTTCGCCTGCCAGGAAGCGGGCTATGTCGCGGGGCGGCCATACCGCAAGTCGAGCCGCATCGTCGGCGACGTCATGGGTAAATACCATCCCCACGGCGATGCCGCGATTTATGATGCACTCGCCCGGATGACGCAGCCCTGGTCGATGCGCGTCCCACTGGTCGACGGCCAGGGAAACTTCGGCTCGATGGATCCCGATCCGCCAGCGGCGATGCGCTACACCGAGGCGCGCCTTGCGAAGGTCGCCAATTTCCTCCTCGGCGACATCGACAAGGACACGGTCGATTTCCAGCCGAACTATGACGCTTCCGAGCGTGAACCCCAGGTCCTTCCCGCGCGATTCCCCAACCTGCTCGTCAATGGCGCGGGCGGAATCGCGGTCGGAATGGCGACCAACATCCCCCCGCATAATCTCGGCGAGGTGCTCGCCGCCTGCCGGGCATATATGGAAGATCCCGCGATCAGCTCGGAAGCGCTGATGGAGCATGTGAAGGGACCGGACTTCCCGACGGGAGCCCTGATCCTTGGCCAGTCGGGCATCCGGAGCGCCTATACGACCGGCCGCGGCTCGATCCTCATGCGCTCGCGCGCCCATGTCGAGGAAGGACGCGGCGACCGGCGCTCGATCGTTCTTACCGAAATCCCCTACCAGGTCGGAAAATCGGGGCTCGTCGAGAAGATCGCCGAGGCGGCGAAGGACAAGCGCATCGAAGGCGTCTCCGACATTCGCGACGAGTCCAATCGCGAGGGCGTCCGGATCGTCATCGACCTCAAACGCGATGCGACCGCCGAGGTCGTGCTCAACCAGCTCTGGCGGCACACGCCGGCGCAGACCAGCTTCCCGGCGAACATGCTCGCGATCCGCGGCGGCCGTCCCGAGACGCTCACTCTTCGCGACATCATCGAGAGCTTCGTCCGCTTCCGCGAGGAAGTGATCACCCGGCGCTCGAAGTTCGAGCTGCTGAAAGCGCGCGAACGCGCCCACATCCTGCTTGGCCTCGTCGTCGCCGTCACCAACCTCGACGAGGTGGTCAAGCTGATCCGCGGATCGGCCTCTCCCGCCGAGGCCCGCGAGAAGCTCCTCGCCCGCAAATGGCCGGGTGCGGAAATCCGCCCCTATATCGCGCTCGTCGAGGCGGTCGAGCCACAGGGCAAGTCCGACATCTACCAGCTCTCCGAAGCGCAGGTGAAGGCGATCCTCGAGCTCCGGCTCCACCGCCTCACCGCCCTCGGCCGCGACGAGATCGGCAACGAGCTCAAGGGTCTCGCCGAATCGATCGGCGAGCTTCTTGAAATCCTCGCCAATCGCGCACGCCTCTACGAGGTGATGCGCCAGGAGTTCGACGAGGTCGAAGCCGAGTTCGCAACTCCACGAATGAGCGAGCTCGCTCCCGCCGCTGACGGGATCGAGGACGAGGACCTCATCGAGCGCGAGGACATGGTCGTGACCGTGACCATGGAAGGCTACATCAAGCGCACGCCGCTTACCGTCTTTCGCGAGCAGAAGCGCGGCGGCAAGGGCCGCGCGGGGATGGCGACGAAGGAAGAGGACGCGGTCACCAACCTCTTCGTGACCTCGACCCACAACCCGGTGCTGTTCTTCTCCAATCTCGGACGGGTCTATCGAATGAAGGTCTGGAAACTGCCGGAGGGAGGCCCCAACACGCGCGGCCGGCCGATGGTGAACCTCCTTCCGCTGGCGGCGGGCGAGACCATCTCGACCGTTCTTCCGCTCCCCGAGGACGAGACCGAATGGGGCCGCCTCCACATCATGTTCGCAACCGCGCACGGCACGGTCCGCAGGAACAGCATGGCCGCCTTCACCAACATCCCGACCGCGGGCAAGATCGCGATGCGCTTCGGGACCGGCACCACCGAGGAATCTGAAAGCGACGATACGGACGAGCAGGCGGATCCGACCGACCGGCTGATCGGAGTCGAGCTCCTGACCGAGGATGACGACGTCCTCATCGCGACGAGGAACGGCAAGGCGATCCGATTCAAGGCAACCGACGTTCGCGAGTTCCAGTCGAGGACCTCGACCGGGGTCCGCGGAGTGCGGCTTCTCGAAGGCGACGAGGTCATCTCCATGTCGATCCTCCATCGCGTCGGGACCGAGCAGGAGGAGCGTGAAGCCTATCTCCGCTTTGCTCCGTGGAAGGGCGAGAAGGACGGCGAGTGCCCCTTGAGCCCCGAGCGGCTCGCCGAGCTTGGCGAGAAGGAGCAGTTCATCCTCACCGTGACCGAGAACGGATACGGCAAGCGCTCCTCGGCCTACGAATACCGCCGGACGAATCGCGGTGGGCAGGGCATCACCAATATCGACACTTCCGAGCGCAATGGCCGGGTCGTGGCTTCATTCCCTGCTCGCCAGGGCGAAGCGCTGATGCTGGTCACCGACCAGGGAAAGATGATCAGGACGACGGTCGGGGACATCCGGGTCATGGGACGCAATACCCAGGGCGTCACGATCTTCCGGGTAGCCGAGAACGAGCATGTCGTCAGCGTCGCCAAGATCGAGGAAAGCGGCGAGGAGGAGATCGAGCTCGAAGGTGGAGACGAGATCTCGCCCGAGGAAGGTGCGACGATCGGCGAAAGCGAGCTTGAGAAGCCGGCCGATCCGGGGCAGGATTAATCTCGCGCTCCGGCGCGGGCTAACTGCGACGAACAGTGGAAACCGGCCGGGGCCGCGTCGCGTTCTCCTGAGCACGAGTTCGAGGAGTCATCGTTTATGCCCCTTCCCCACAATGCGCTTGTCCTGGTCGCCGATGGAACCAAGGTCCTTTTCCTCCGCAATCACGGCGATGAAAACCAGATCGACCTTCGGACCGAGAGCCATGATGCGAGGCAGGACCGGAAGGATCGCTACTTCCGAACCGATGCGCCGGGAACGGTGAAGCAAAGCTTCGGCTTTGGCCATTCGACCTATGAAGAGACCGATTTCCACGAGCAGGAAGAGATTCGCTGGATCAAGGACGCGGCCGAAGAGCTGAAGAAGCGGGCGCTGAGGGGCGATTTCGACGCCCTCGCAATCGTCGCTCCGCCGAAGGCCCTGGGAGTGCTCAAGAAGTACCTCCACGGCGAAGTCGAGAAGAGGATCGTGTGCACCGTCAACAAGGAGATGAGCGGGCGCCCGATTCCGGATATCGAGGTCCTTCTCAACGGCCACACGCAGCCCGACGAGCTTCCGACGGTCTAGATGACGAGAGAAAGGCCCGGTCACCCAAATTGACCGGGCCTTCTCCCTTCAACGTCTCTTCTTGATCCTATCCTCGCTCGCCAGCCCGTCCTGGCGGGGGCGCCTGCACCTGTCAGGAAGGACGAGGTTCCTACTGCTCATTCCCAAGGCAGGTTCAGGCGAAGAGGTGGACTACTTCAGCGCCTGGAGCGACCGCATCGAGAAGCAGGGTGCGATGGCAATGCGAGGGATCGCGCTCCATGCACAGAAGCGCGCTCGGCTTCTCGCGCGCGAGTTCCAGCATCTGTGCCGATTGGGCAATCGCTTCGGGAAGCTCGAGCTGGCCCGAATAGATGCGTTCCAGCTCGTCGTGCCGGCCCGAACGCGCTGCCGCCCGTCCGTTAGGCGGGGTGCCAAGCGCCTTCAAATGCACATATTCGATACCGCATTCTTCAAGCGCCAGCCTTAGCGGCGTCTTCGAGAAGCCGGGTCTCCTCGAAAGCGGCAAGGCGCGAACGTCGATGACTCGTTCCACTCCCGCCTGTCGCAACGCGTGGAGGAATTCCGCCACGGTGGCGCCTTCGTAACCGATGGTGAAGATGCGCATAACGACTGGATAGCAAGGCGAGGCGCGACTAACAGCCCTCGAGAAATGCCTTTCGACATCCAGATCATCGGCGGCGGACTCGCCGGTTCAGAGGCGGCCTGGCAACTCGCCGAGGCCGGTCTTCGAGTGCGCCTCAGCGAAATGCGCGGCGGCGGCGATACGACCGCTGCTCACGAGACGGATCGGCTCGCCGAAATGGTCTGCTCGAACAGCTTCCGTTCCGACGATGCCGAGCACAATGCGGTCGGGTTGCTTCACCAGGAAATGCGGGCCCTTGGCTCGCTCGTGATCCGCTCCGCCGACGAGCACCGGGTCCCCGCCGGTTCCGCGCTCGCCGTCGACCGGGAGGGCTTTGCTGCAAAGGTCACCCGAAGGATCACCCAGCACCCCAATATCGAGCTGGTCCGTGAGCGCATCGATGCGCTTCCCGATCACCCCGCGATCATCGCCACCGGGCCGCTCACGGGATCGAGGCTTGCGGAGGCGATCGCGTCGGAAACGGGCGAAGGCGCGCTCGCTTTCTTCGATGCGATCGCTCCGATCGTCCATCGCGAATCGATCAACATGGATCTCGCCTGGATGGCCGCGCGCTGGGACAAGGGCGGCAAGGACTATATCAATTGTCCTCTCGACAAGGCGCAGTACGAGGCCTTCGTCGCGGCTCTCGTCGAGGGCGAGAAGATGCCATTCCACGACTGGGAAAAGGACACGCCCTATTTCGAAGGCTGCATGCCCATCGAAGTGATGGCCGAGCGCGGCCCGGAGACGCTTCGGCACGGGCCGATGAAGCCGGTGGGTCTCGATGATCCGCGCACCGGCCGCTGGCCTTACGCAGTGGTCCAGTTGAGGCAGGACAATGCGCTCGGAACCTTGTGGAACATGGTCGGCTTCCAGACCAAGCTGAGGCATGGCGAGCAGGTGCGGATCTTCCGCACCTTACCGGGTCTTGAAAATGCAGAGTTTGCGAGGCTCGGCGGGATACACCGCAACAGCTTCATCAATTCTCCCAAGCTCTTGGACAGTGAACTTCGCTTGAGATCTAAGCCGAATATCCGCTTTGCGGGACAGATCACCGGGTGCGAAGGCTATGTCGAGAGCGCGGCCGTTGGGCTTCTTGCAGCGCGTTTCGCCGCCGCCGGTTTCAAGGGTGACACCCTACCCCCGCCGCCCACCCAAACGGCGCTGGGCGCGCTCCTTTCGCATATCACCGGCGGCGCGAACGCTGAGACGTTCCAGCCGATGAACGTGAATTTCGGACTGATGCCCCCGCTTGAGGGGAGGTGGAAGAAGTCCGACCGAAAGAAAGCCTATACGGACCGCGCCCGCTCCGCTCTCGATGGCTGGCTTCAAGAGCTGAAGGTGAGCGAACCCGCCTAGAAGCTCCAGCTCGCGCGGGAGCGGGGCTGCGCCAAGTCAATCAAGCCTTGGGAAGCCGGCCCGAAAAACGGTGTCGAAGCATGGCTGCTGCCCGCCCTGGCGTACCTTCTCGCTCGAACGGCTCGCCACGGCGCGAATCGCGCATCGCAAGGACGGTCAGCATCGAAAGCGGACGAAGTGGTCCAGCGACCCGGACTCCGCGAAGTCCGCGCGAAAAGGATCGCGCCTGCTCGACGAGCATCGTGCGCGACTGCGAATCCGTGCAGTGGCGGGCCGCGTCGACGAGCGCCCACAATCCCCCCGCCCCCTGGATCCTCTCGTCGGCGCCCCCGAGGATCCTTGCGCCAAGGCCGAACAGGAGATTGCCCCTGAACCAGATCGCTTCGCTGGTCTGGACGGTCCAGGGAAAGGGATCGAACATCCTCAGCCAGCCGCCTTCGAGCGCCGCGAGCTCGCGCCCGCTGACCTTGCGCGGGATGAGCTCGCGCTCGACCTGCTGAAGGCGGGGCTCGGCCGGCGCCCTTGCGCCTTCGTCAAGCTCTTCGAGCCGTTCCCGCCACCAGGCGAGCCGGATCGGACCGAGCATCGGCTCCTTCGTGCTTCGAACGACATCGCCCATCGCTCGATCGATGGCGAACAGGGCGGCGAGCGCTCCGCGGTTCGGCAACGGAACGTAGCTTAGCGCCAGCCCAAGATCGGCGCCGAGCATCCGTTATCGGTAGCAGACGGCCTTCACCGCCTCGACAACGTCGGATGCCTTGATCAGCGCCAGCTTCTCGAGGTTGGCGGCATAAGGCAGGGGAACGTCGACATCGGTCACTCGAAGCACCGGTGCGTCGAGATCGTCAAAGCCTTCCGTCATCGCGATCGCGATGATCTCCGAGCTGATCGAGCAGACCGGCCAGCCCTCCTCGACCACGACCATCCGGTTGGTCCGCTTCAGGCTTTGAAGGACGGTCGCCTTGTCGAGCGGCCTGAGAGTGCGAAGGTCGATGACTTCAGCGCTGATTCCCTCGCCGACCAGCTCCTGCGCAGCCTCGAGCGCCACGCCCACTCCGATCGAGTAGCTGACGATCGTCACGTCCTTGCCGGGCCGGACGATCCGCGCTTTGCCGATCGGCAAGGTGTAATCGTCGAGCTGAGGCACATCGAAATGCTGTCCGTAGAGAAGCTCGTTCTCGAGGAACACGACGGGATCGTCGGTCCTGATCGCGGCTTTCAGGAGGCCCTTGGCGTCTGCCGCGCTATAGGGGCAGATCACGACGAGACCGGGCACGTGGGCATACCAGCTGCCGTAATTCTGGCTGTGCTGGGCCGCCACTCGCGCGGCTGCTCCATTGGGCCCGCGGAACACGATCGGGCAGCGCATCTGCCCGCCCGACATATAGTTGGTCTTCGCCGCCGAGTTGATGATGTGGTCGATCGCCTGCATGGCAAAGTTGAAGGTCATGAATTCGACGATCGGGCGAAGTCCGCCCATCGCCGCTCCCGCCCCGAGACCGGCAAAGCCATATTCGGTGATCGGCGTATCGACGACCCGCTTCGGACCGAACTCGTCGAGCAGCCCTTGGGTGACCTTGTAGGCGCCCTGGTATTCGGCAACTTCCTCGCCGAGCACGAAGACCCTCGAATCGGCCCTCATTTCCTCGGCCATGGCGTCGCGAAGCGCCTCGCGCACGGTCATGCTGACGAGCGGCGTTCCTTCAGGCACCTCGGGGTCGTCACGGGTGGCGGCGACGTCGGCAACGAGGTCGCGCGCAGCGGTTTCGAAGACGTGCGGGGTCGGCGTCGCCTCGTCCTGCTGCGATTCAGGCTGGGGGATCGAAGGGGTTTCAGCCGATGCGGGCTTTGGAACCTCCCTCGTGTCGGAAACCTCCTCGACGGAAGGAGCGCCCACCTGCTCTCCGTCTCCGGCGAGGATCGCGATCGGCTGGCCGACCTTCACTCCGTCGGTGCCCTCGGGCACGAGGATCTTGGCGATCTTGCCTTCGTCGACCGCTTCAAACTCCATCGTCGCCTTGTCGGTCTCGATCTCGGCGAGGATGTCACCCGACTTCACGTCGTCGCCTTCCTTGACGAGCCACTTGGCAAGCGTCCCCTCCTCCATGGTCGGGGACAGCGCGGGCATCTTGAGTTCGGTCGCCATCAGTAGCTCTCCACCAGGACGTCGGTGTAGAGCTCGGCCGGCGGCGGCTCGGGGGCCTCTTCAGCAAACTTGGCAGCACCCACGACGATATCCTTGATTTCCTTGTCGATTGCCTTGAGATCCTCTTCCTTGATGCCCATCGCCAGGAGGTCGCGCTCGGCATGGAGGATCGGGTCGCGGTGCTCGCGCACGTCCTGCACCTCCTCGCGGGTGCGGTACTTGGCCGGGTCCGACATGGAGTGGCCGCGATAGCGATAGGTCAGAAGCTCGACGATGATCGGCCCCTTGCCGCTCCTGGTCCACTCGAGTGCGACCTCGGCTGCCCCTCGAACCGCGAGCACGTCCATTCCGTCGACCTGGAACCCGGGGATCCGGTGCGCTTCGCCCCGGCGATAGAGGAGCGGCTCCGCGGACGAGCGCTTGATGCTCGTTCCCATCGCATATTGGTTGTTCTCGATCGCGTAGATGACCGGGAGATTCCAGAGCTTGGCCATGTTGAAGGCCTCGTAGACCTGTCCCTGGTTGACCGCCCCGTCGCCGAGGTACGTGAGGCAGACACCCCCGTCCTCGTTGTATTTGTGCTTGAACGCGAGTCCGGTCCCGAGCGGCACCTGGGCTCCGACGATCCCGTGACCGCCGTAAAAGCCGTGGTCGACGCTGAACATGTGCATCGAGCCGCCCTTGCCGTGCGAAATGCCCGCTTGCCGGCCCGTCAGCTCGGCCATGATGACCTTGGGGTCGATCCCGTAGGCGAGCATGTGCCCGTGATCGCGATAGCCCGTGATGACGCTGTCCTTGCCCACCGTCATCGACGACTGGAGGCCGACCCCAACCGCTTCCTGGCCGATGTAGAGGTGGCAGAAGCCTCCGATGAGGCCGAGGCCATAGAGCTGGCCGGCGCGCTCTTCGAAGCGCCGGATCAGGAGCATCTCGCGATAGAGCTTCAGGAGCTCCTCCTTCGACGCCTTGTAGCGCTGCGGCTGCGGCGGGCGCTCGATTTCTGGAGCCTTGGAAGCCGTCGAAACGGCAGATTTCTTCGCGGAACGCGCCACGGCAATCTCTCTCAACCTTGGAAGCGGGCACGCCTATAGGTGGGCATCGGCCCAGCGGCAACTAGGGGGCCAAGCGGATGTGACTTCAGCTAAGGGCGCTCTGAAGCGTCGCGAAGTACCATGTCCAGACGAGAAGGATCACGAGGATGGCGCCGGCCTGGACCCAGCGGTTGCGGCTGATGGTCGCTGCCAGCGATGCTGCAATCGTCGGCCAGTTGGCCGCGTTCTCGCCCACCCAATTTTGAGTGCCGGCTCCATACAGGTGGATCGTCAGCATCGTGAGGGCCACTTCGAGCGTGAAGAGGCCGGCATATTTGCGCACTTCCTCATGATGATAGGCGTTGAGGTCGACCGTGCCCTCGGCGGGAACCGGGGCGCTGACCAGCCTTGCGAGAAGATAAAGGAGCGAGGCGACGACGAAAAAGATCAGCACGGTTCCCATGGTCCAGCTCGCGGCAGCCCGAAGATCCCAAAGGCTGATCCACCAGGCGACGATCGCGAGGAGGACGTTGAGCATCCAGCCGGCATTCAGCCACGAGAATCGCACGCGACTTCCGGCACGCATGATATCGCCGACGCTCCCGAGGATCTGTGCAACCCCGAGGGCATAGACGAAGGAATATAACGTGATGACGAAGTCGAATGCCCGCATCGCAATCCCTCCTTCGCCTCCCGGGCGCCCCGACAGGGCAGGAATGACCGGTCAGTCGCCGGCGACGAACGCCGTGATCATCCACGAGCCGCGAAGCTTCTCGACCACCATCCGGTAATTGAGCGGACTGTAAAGCTCGTCGTCGAACATATAGCCTTCGCGGCCATCTTCGAGCCGGACTTTCGTCTGGAGGTCGCTCGCCTCGTCGATCGCAGTCACCACGTCCCATGAAAGAATTGCAAGGGCCGGGCTGTCGGTCTCCGGGCCGCTCCTCAGCTTCGCGCCCTTCGCAACCACCACCATCGCTTCGAACACCTCCTCGTCCCCCTCGGGATCGAATTGGATGGCGAGCGATGGAATGACCCTTGCGCTCCCGTCGCGGGCACAGCCGAGCGGAAGGATCCTCTCGAGCTGCGCCCAGATCCCGTCGTTGTCGTTCGCATCGAAGCTCCACGATTGCTCGAAGGCCGAAGGTCCCGATGCTCCACCGAAATTGACGAGGACTCGCGGCGAAAGCATCGCGAGAAGCGCCTTCTTGTCCTTCTTCGCGACCGTCCGCCTGAGGTTCGCGAGAAACTTCGAAAATCCCGGGTCAGCGGAACATTGGTCGACCGGGGGAAGCTTCTTTGGAAGTGCGCTTGCGGGAGCACCAAGCCCGAGCAGGACGACAAGGGCGAGGAGGCGGTTCCTCAAGGGGATCAGTTCAGGGGGACGATGACCTCGTCGGGCCGGATCATTCCGAGGTCCTTGCGCGTCAGTTCGTCGGCAAGATCCGGATCGGCATGGCGCGGATCAAGGAGATCCGAACGGTGCTTCAGCTGCGCCTTTTGCTTCTCAAGCTCGGCAAGCTCGGCCTGGCGTTGAAGGAGGGCGCGATGGTAGCCGCCCCAGGCAAGGATTCCATTCGGGCCGGCGATCGCATGGCCGGCAAAGGTCCCGACGACGATCAGCGCCAGCGCGGGAAATGCCGCCCGGCGGATCAGTTCGAAAATGCGCTTGCCTCCCCTCATGCATCCTCAAGGAATCACGAAGGAATCCCGAAAGCAAGTGAAAAGAACGGTTTGGTGGATAATGAGGAGATAAAGTTGTGGATCAAGCGGGCCTGTAGGCCTTGACCGCCGCCCTCCCCGGATAGCGCGCGGTTTCGTCGAGCTCCTCCTCGATCCGAAGCAGCTGGTTGTACTTCGCCGTACGGTCCGATCGGGCAAGGCTCCCGGTCTTGATCTGTCCGCAGCTCAAGGCGACTGCGAGGTCGGCGATGGTCGAATCCTCCGTTTCGCCCGAGCGATGCGACATGACGGCGGTATAGCCGCTGGTTTGAGCCATTCGCACAGCCTCGATCGTCTCGGTCAAGGTGCCGATCTGGTTGACCTTGACGAGGATCGAATTGGCAATGCCTTCCTCGATTCCCCGAGCAAGCCTCGTCACGTTGGTGACGAAGAGGTCGTCGCCGACGAGCTGGACCTTGTCACCGAGCCGATCGGTAAGAAGCTTCCAGCCCGCCCAATCGTCTTCCGCCATTCCATCCTCGATCGAAGCGATCGGATAGGAGGAGGCAAGGCCGGCAAGAAATTCAGCATTGTCGGCGGACGACAGCGTCTTCTTCTCGCCTTCCATCCGATAGGCGCCGTCCTTGAAATATTCGCTCGCCGCGCAATCGAGGGCGAGGACGACATCGTCTCCAAGCCTGTAGCCGGCGGCGCTGACGGCTTTCTCGATATAATCGAGCGCCTCGCGGGCATTGTCGATCTTGGGCGCAAATCCGCCCTCGTCTCCGACCGACGTCGAGAGCCCGGCCTGGTGGAGCGCGCTCTTCAGGGCGTGGAAAATCTCGGCGCCTGAGCGAAGCGCCTCGGCAAAATCAGGTGCGCCGACCGGCATCACCATGAACTCCTGGAAATCGATGCCATTGTCGGCGTGGACTCCGCCGTTGAGGATGTTCATCATTGGGACCGGCAGCAGGTTGGCGTCGACGCCGCCGACATAGCGATACAAGGGCAGGCCGAGCGCATCCGCAGCGGCCTTGGCCGCGGCAAGGCTGACGCCGAGGATGGCATTGGCTCCAAGGCGAGACTTGTTCTTCGTGCCGTCGAGCGCGATCATTTCCGAATCGAGCGCCGCCTGGTCTTCGGCTTCCATTCCAACGACGGACTGAGCGATTTCGCCGTTCACCGCCTGGACCGCCTTTTCGACGCCCTTCCCGCCCCAGCGTGTCTTGTCCCCGTCCCTCAGCTCCACGGCCTCGTGGGCGCCGGTGGAAGCTCCCGACGGGACCGCTGCCCGACCCATGCTTCCGTCTTCGAGAGTGACATCCACTTCGACCGTGGGATTGCCGCGGCTGTCGAGGATCTGGCGTGCGTGGACATCGACAATCGCAGTCATGGCTTTCCTTCTTGCGCGGGGGTAACAATATGGGCGTAGCGGAGCGCCTAAAACTCCGCGCTCGGACGTGCAACTTTCGCTTCGATGGGCCGGAACGAAGCCCCTCGGCTCATGGTTGAAGCGGCAAAGGAGGACCGCGATGGCTGACCAACGTACCGCTGACTTGCCCGAGGGAACCGACAAGGTGATCGAAGGCGCCAACCTTGGCTCGATCACGACCGACCCCACGGAGCGCGACCAGGGAGGCGACACGATTACGATCGATGAAACAGGTGCCCCCCGAACCGAGCGCCCCGCGAAGGGGAGCGCCGATCGCTCGCTGACGGCCACCGGCAATTCCGAGCGCGGCCTTGCCGAACGTTTCCGAAGCGGGCGCGAGCAGCTCGTCGGCCAGGCCGGCGACAAGGCCCGCGGATTCGTCTCGCAAGGATTGGAGCGGACATCGGAAGCCCTCGCCAATGTCGCGAAGATGGTCGGCGATACGGCGCCGGGGATCGATGAGCGGCTCGGCGAAGAATATGGCACCTATGCGAGGCGCGCGGCCGGGGCGATCGAGAATGTCGCGACGGCCATCGCCGAAAAGGATCCGGACGAACTGATCGAGGATACTCGAACCTTCGTCCGCAACAGCCCGGGGATCGCCCTTGCCGGCGCCGCGGTCGTCGGCTTCGTGGTTGCGAGGCTGCTGAAGACCGGGCTCGCGAGGGACGAAGACGCCGAGGGCTGATGCTGAAGCCGCCGGAGCCTCCTCCGCCGTCCGAACCTGACCGCTCGATCGGAGAGCTGATCGAGCAGGTCCTGGACGACGCCCTCGACTACGGTCGTGCCGAGGTTGCGCTCCTCAAGGCGCGCGTCAACGAGATCATCACCGATTATGTCCGGGCAGCAGCGCTCTTTGGAGTTGCCGCGGTGTTCGCGCTCGCCGGCATCGTCACGCTCTTCGTCGGGATCGCAATTGCGCTTGCGCGTTTCGTCGGCCCCCTCGGAGGCGCCGTCATCTCGACCCTCCTCGCAGCGGCCGTGGCCGGATTATTGGCCTGGCTCGCGATGCGCGATCTCAAGGACGATCAATGAGCGAGGACGAGGTCAAAGCGGCCGAATTCGAGGTCGACCGGGCCCGTTCGAAGCTCATTGGAACGCTCCAGGAGCTGTCACAGCAGTTCCAGCCGCACCGCCTGATGCAGGAAGCCTGGGAGAAAGCGAAGGACAAGGGCGCGGACCTCGCCGAAGAAGCGGTCGACGCCGTTTCGAAGCGGCCGGTCGCTGCTGGAGCAGTCGTCGCGGGGATCGTCGCGTTCCTCGCGCGCGAGCCGCTCATGGATCTTGCGGGAAAGCTCGTTGACGGGGCGAAATCGAAGACCAGGAAGCGCCGCCGAGCGGCGCCTCAAAAGACCAAGACGGAGGCAGCCGAATGACCGACGACACCAGCACCAAGAGGACCCTCGAAGATACCAGCCCCCGCCAGCGCGCGATCGAGGCTTATGAAAGCGCCCGCGAGCGCGCCTCGGACACGCTCGGCGAGGCCCCGCTCCTGGTCCTTGCCGGCGGGATCGCCGCCGGAGCGCTCATCGCGTCCCTCCTTCCGAGAACGGAAGCCGAGACACGCGCCATCAAGCCGGCGGCACGCCGAGTGAAGGATACGGCGAAGGCCGCCTTCAATGCCGCAAGGGAAACGGGAAGAGAGCATCTCGACGATCTCGGCCTCAACCGGGACAAGGGCGAGGAGACGATCAAGAGCCTGCTCTCGGGCCTCACCGACGCTGCAAAGGCCTCCGCCAATGCCGCGCTCGAGGCCGCGCGCAACGCCGACAAAGGCTGACGGTGACGGGTAAATCCGCTAGCGAGCGGGCATGAGCAAGCTTCACCTCGTGTTCGGCGGGCGGGTCAAGGATCCGCGCGCCCTCGATTTCGACCTCGATACGATCGATCTCGTCGGCATTTACGACAGCTACGCCGCGGCCGAGGAGGCCTGGCGAGGCGCGGCCCAGCGGACCGTCGACGATGCCGAGATGAAATATGTGGTGGTCCACCTCCACCGGCTGCTCGAACCCGACGTCGAGGGAACGATCGCGGGGATTACGAGGCCCAAACAGCCCGCGGGCTAGCCTCGCCTAGGCCTTGCGGTACCTCCACAGCAGCAGTGGGCGCTGGAGGAGAAGGCCGGCGGCGAAGCCACCGACATGGGCCGGCGTCGCGAGCAGGTAGCCCTGTGCGCCTGCAAGCCAGCCCATCATGACCTGCAATACGACCCAGGCGATCAGCAGCCAGACGACATTGATCCAGCGGTTGATCCTGAGGTTATTGGTGACAGCCTTTGCCCGGCCGAAGCTCAGGGCGAAGGCGCCGATGATCGCGCTGATCGCACCGCTCGCACCGACCATCGGGACACTTCCGCTGGGATCGAGCGACCATTGCGCGAGCGCCGCCGCATATGCGCCAACGAGGTAAAGGACGACGAGCCCCGTCCTCCCGAGCACCCGCTCGACTTGAGCTCCGCACCAGATGAAGATCAGGAGGTTGAAGCCGAGGTGGACTGGCCCAGCGTGAACCAGCGTCGCGCTGAGCGGAGTGAGGAACGCGGGAAGCGCGGCAAAGGGCACGGCCTCGCCGCTCAGCCGGGCCGGGATGAAACCCATCGCTGCTGCCGCGGACTGGGAATTGCCGGTGACGGCGGCAATCACCCACGCGAGCGCGGTGAGAGCGGCGATGACGTTGGTGGCGCTGCTGGTGAGCCGCTGCATCACGCGGCTCAGACGAACTCGACCTTCTGGATCTCGTAGTAGCGATCACCTGACGGCGTCGAGACCTCGACCTCGTCACCTTTCTGGCGCCCGATGAGGGCGCGGCCAAGCGGCGAATTGTAGCTGATCCGCCCCTGGCCTGCGTCCGCCTCGGCCTGGCCGACGAGCTGGTATTTCACCTTCTTCTCGTCCTCGTCGAGGAGGGTGACCGTGGCTCCGAACACGACCTTGTCGCCAGACAGCGTCGTGGGATCGATCACCATCGCCCGGCTGAGCCGGTCCTCGAGGTCCGCGATCATCGCCTCGATCTGGCCCTGCCGCTCCTTGGCGGCATGATATTCGGCATTTTCGCTAAGATCGCCATGGGCGCGGGCCGCCTCGATCGCCTCGACGATCGCCGGGCGCTCCTCGTTTCGAAGCCGTCTCAGCTCGTCGTTGAGCTTGCGGTGGCCCTCGGCCAGCATCGGCACCTTGTCGGCACTCGCCATCTCTTCTGAACCCTTTTCAATGGTCTGCCCGGGCGCGCCGAGAAGTTGAAAGCGCGCGTTACCAGTGCAGATTTTCGGTGAAGCTGTCTCTAAGCCGCCGAATAATAGGATTGGAGCGAGGCGACTTCAAGCGCGTGCCCCCGAACCGCCTCGATGGACCGAGCCGCGGCCAAGCTCGCCGCCGCGGTCGTGAAATAGGGAACCTTGCGGTTAAGGGCGGTCGCCCGGATCGAGTGGCTGTCCTTGAGCGACTGCCATCCCTCGGTCGTGTTGAAGACGAGACCGACATCGCCGTCGAGGAGCTTGTCGACGATGTGAGGGCGGCCCTGGGCGACCTTGTTGACGACCTCGACCGGAAGGCCCTTCGACTGGAGATGGGCCGCAGTGCCGCCGGTCGCGATGATCGAAAAGCCAAGCTCGACCAGCTTCTCGACGGCCGGAATGATATTGTCCTTGTCGGCGTCCTTGACCGACACGAACGCGGTCCCGCTCTGAGGCAGGTTCATTCCCGCACCGAGCAGTGACTTCGCAAAGGCAATGTCGAAATCCGTATCGATTCCCATAACTTCTCCGGTGCTTTTCATTTCTGGTCCAAGCACCGGATCGGTTCCAGGGAAGCGCGCGAACGGGAATACCGATTCCTTCACCGCGATATAGTTGCTGATCCGCCGAACCTCTCCGACCTCGCTCAGGGGTTCGCCAGCCATGACCCGGGCCGCCATCTTCGCGACCGGCGTCCCCACCGCCTTGGCGACAAAGGGGACCGTCCGGCTCGCCCTCGGGTTCACCTCGATCAGGTAGACCTCGCCGTCCTTCACCGCGAACTGGACGTTCATCAGTCCCTTGACCTTGAGCGCGAGCGCGAGCTCCCGCGTTTGCCGCTCGATCTCCTTCACGAGGTCGGGCCCGAGGCTGTGCGGGGGAATGGCGCAGGCGCTGTCGCCCGAATGCACCCCCGCTTCCTCGATATGCTGGAGCACGCCGCAAACCGCGACGTCGGTGCCGTCGCAGATGGCGTCGACGTCGACCTCGATCGCGTCGCGAAGATAGCGATCGATGAGGACCGGGCTGCGGCCGGAAACCTGGACGGCGGTGGCAATATAATGCTCGAGCTGCTGTGGTCCGTCGACCACTTCCATCCCGCGGCCGCCAAGGACGTAGGACGGCCTCAAAAGGACCGGGTAGCCGATCCGCTCGGCGACTCGAAGCGCCTCGTCCCGGCTCCTCGCGATCCCGTTCGCGGGCTGCTTGAGATCGAGCTTCTGGACGAGCGCCGCGAACCGCTCGCGGTCCTCGGCAAGATCGATGCTGTCGGGGGAGGTGCCGAGTATCGGCACACCCATCGCCTGCAGCTCCTCGGCGAGCTTTAGCGGTGTCTGCCCGCCGAGCTGGACGATGACCCCCAGGAATTCGCCCTTTTCCTGCTCGCGGCGGACGATCTCGAGGACATCTTCGACCGTCAGCGGCTCGAAATAGAGCCGGTCGGACGTGTCCGGGTCGGTCGAGACCGTCTCGGGGTTGCAATTGACCATGATGACTTCATAGCCCGCGCCCGGCTGCCCGTTGCGGTCGCGGCCGAGCGCGAATGCGGCGTGACAGCAGCAATAGTCGAACTCGATCCCCTGCCCGATCCGGTTCGGTCCGCCGCCGAGGATCATCACCTTGCGCCGATCCGAGACGTCGGCTTCGTCCACGGGCTCTGCGAACAGCGGAGCTTCGTAGGTCGAATAGAGGTACGGGGTCGCAGCGTCGAATTCCGCGGCGCAGCTGTCGATGCGCTTGAAGACGGGCCTCACCCCCAGCCGAAGCCTGTGCGAGCGCACCTCGCTCTCGGTGATCCCGCCCGTCATCGCGCGCATCGCCGAGTGGACGACGCCCGAGCCGCCAATCGCGACCGCCTCGCTCATTTCGCGCTCGACGTGCGCCGAGCGAAGCGACAGCTGCGCCAGCCGGGCATCGGAAAAACCCATGGCTTTCAGTCGCCGGACGCCTCGAGCGTCGCTCGGAAGGCCGTTCAGTCGAACTTCTTCCTCGGCGTGAACGATCTCTTCGAGGCGCTTCAGGAACCACGGATCGAACCCGGCGATCTCGTTGATCCGCTCGACCGTGAACCCCTGGCGGAGCGCCTCTCCTGCGACCAGCAGGCGGTCGGGTGTCGGTTTCGCGAGCGCGCTCTCGATCGCCGCCGGGTCGGCATTTTCGAGCTCGCGCACCCGGTCGAGGCCGCAAAGGCCCGTCTCGAGACCGCGCAGGGCCTTCTGGAGGCTCTCGGCGAAGCTTCTCCCGATTGCCATCACCTCGCCGACCGACTTCATCGAGGTGGTGAGGATCGCATCGGCCCCCCGGAACTTCTCGAATGCGAACCTCGGGATCTTCGTCACCACATAGTCGATGGTCGGCTCGAAGCTCGCCGGCGTTGCCCCGCCGGTGATGTCGTTGGCGATCTCGTCGAGGGTGTAGCCCACCGCCAGGCGGGCGGCGACCTTTGCGATCGGAAAGCCGGTCGCCTTGGATGCAAGCGCCGACGAGCGCGAAACGCGCGGGTTCATCTCGATCACGACCATTCGTCCGGTCTTCGGATCGACAGCGAACTGGACGTTAGAACCGCCTGTTTCAACGCCGATTTCCCGGAGAACCGCGATACTTGCGGAGCGCATCCGCTGATATTCCTTGTCGGTCAGGGTCAGCGCTGGAGCGACCGTGATGCTGTCGCCGGTGTGAACGCCCATCGGATCGACATTCTCGATCGAGCAGATGATGATGGCGTTGTCGGCGCGATCGCGCACGACTTCCATCTCATACTCCTTCCAGCCGAGGACCGATTCCTCGATGAGGACCTCGCTCGTGGGACTGGCTTCGAGGCCCCCGCTCACGATCTGGACGAATTCGTCGCGGTTGTAGGCGATCCCTCCCCCGGTTCCGCCCAGAGTGAAGCTCGGTCGGATGATCGCCGGGAGACCGACATGCTCGAGCCCGGCGAGCGCCTCATCGAGGCTGTGCGCGATGGCCGAGCGCGGACTTTCTAGACCGATCTTGTCCATTGCCTCGCGAAATTTCAGCCGGTCCTCGGCCTTTTCTATGGCCTCGGCATTGGCACCGATGAGCTGAACTCCGAGGCGCTCGAGAGTGCCGTCCTTGTACAAGGCGAGCGCGGTGTTGAGGGCGGTCTGCCCGCCCATGGTCGGAAGCACTGCGTCCGGCCGCTCCTTTTCGAGGATTTTCGCGACGATCGCGGGCGTGATCGGCTCGATGTAGGTCGAGTCCGCAAGCTCGGGGTCGGTCATGATCGTCGCCGGATTGGAATTGACGACGATGACGCGGTAGCCCTCGGCTTTCAGGGCCTTGACGGCCTGGCTTCCCGAATAGTCGAACTCGGCTGCCTGGCCGATGACGATGGGCCCGGCGCCGATGATCAGGATCGACGAGATATCGGTGCGTTTAGGCATGGTCTTGGAACATCAGCTTTCCGGGAAATTCATGTTGACGAACACGGTCCTGAGACCGTTCCTGCGCGCCCAGCGCGTGACGCAGGCACGCTGTTCCGGGCTCGAATCCTGGCGGATCATGAGAAGGAGACGCTTTTCGCTGTCGTCCTGCATCAGCTCGCCCATGGCCAGCCCGCATCCAAGAGCGACCTCGTTGAGCTGGGCCTCGTCATGCATCCTCGCGGGCGTCACGCATCCGGAAAGGGCAAGGGCCAGAAAGAGGAATGCGCGTCTTTCGATCACTGGTCCTTCCTTGCCGGGAACATGGAGGCGACACTGATGTTCGAAACCGCAGGAGCCGCCACCTTGCAGCTCTTGGCAGCGCCTTTGACGACCTGCGACACCTGCCTTTCGACCTTGGCTCTCGAGTAACGGCCGGGCGACTTGCTGGTCTCGATCTCGCTAAAAGCGACGGGCGCGCAATTGCGAAAGCCCGCCATGATGCGCACCCATCCCTTGCTGTGCTCGACGCTGAGGACCAGGTCCCCCGAGGTGAATCCGGCCTCGCACTGGTCCTCGGTGCACGGTTCTCTCCCCTGCCAGAGGTGCTGCGCATAATGCCACTGATCGGGAGAGAGAGCGAAGAGGTCGTCGGGGCGGTAGACCGTCGGCGCCTTGCTCGCGTCGATCTTCTCGATGTGCTGCGCGAAGACCGGCGCGCAAATACCTGAAATCGAAAGTAGAATGAACTGACGGAGACGCATGATCACACCTCCTTGGCCATCTGGTCGACGAACTTCTTGAAGAGGTAGAAGCTGTCCTGGGGCCCGGGCGAGGCCTCGGGGTGATATTGCACGCTGAAAGCAGGCCGGTCAGTCAGTTCAATCCCGCAGTTTGAATTGTCGAACAGCGAGACGTGGGTTTCGCGCACGTTGTCGGGAAGCCCGTCGCGCTCGACCGCGAATCCGTGGTTCATGCTGGTGATCTCGACCCTCCCGTCCGAGAGGCGCTTGACCGGGTGGTTGGCGCCGCGGTGGCCCTGGAACATCTTGCTCGTCTTCCCGCCGACCGCGAGCGCCAGCATCTGGTGGCCGAGGCAGATCCCGAACAGGGGCTTTTTCGTTTCCAGCATCTGCCTGATGACAGGCACTGCATATTCGCCGGTCGCTGCCGGATCCCCGGGCCCGTTGGAAAGGAAAAATCCATCGGGCTCGTAGGCCATGATTTCCTCGAACGTCGCGGTTGCCGGGACCACGGTGACCCTGGCCCCGGCCTCGACGAGGTTCCTGAAGATGTTGCGCTTGTTGCCATAGTCGACAGCAACGACGTGAGGTCGATTGGGCTCGTCGCCACCAAGCTCATAGCCCTGCCCCCACCGCCACTTGCCACCGGTCCAGCGCTCGACCTGGAGCCTGCTCACGTCCTTCGCGAGGTCCATGCCCTCGAGGCCGGGCCATTGAAGCGCCATGCGCTGGAGCTTCTCGAGATCGAACTGGCCGTCTTGATGATGCGCGATGGCGATGTTCGGCGGCCCTTCCTCGCGGACGAGTTTCGTGATTGCGCGCGTATCGACACCCGAGATCCCGATCCGGCCCCATTTTCGCATCCAGTCGGCAAAGCCCTGGTTTGCGCGGTAGTTGCTCGGTTCGGTGACGACTTCCCGGACGAGGCAGCCGAGCGCATGGGCTTCGCCTGCCTCGACGTCCTCGTCGTTGGCACCGACATTGCCGATGTGAGGAAAAGTGAAGGCAATGACCTGCTTCGCATAGGAAGGATCGGTCATCACTTCCTGGTAGCCGGTCATCGCCGTGTTGAAGCAGAGCTCGCCGACCGCTTCGCCCTCGGCCCCGAAGCCCTCGCCCCAGATCGTCCGGCCATCGGCGAACACGACGACTCCCGTCGCGCCCGATGGCTGGGGCGCGTGCAGAGGTCGTACGTCGGCCATGGGCGAAAGAGCCTTCCGTTAGGGGTTTTCCAGCGATGTCGCTAAGGCACTCCCGCTATGCGCATTATGGCGGCGGGTCAACGCTGGTCAGCGTGAAAATCCAACGTTAGGGCAAGGCCATGATCCGCGATGACATCAAGGCCGCGACGATTGCCGCAATGAAGGGCGGCGACAAGGAGACGACGGCAACTCTTCGCCTCGTCTCGGCGGCGATCAAGAACCGGGACATCGAAGCGAGGACCGGTGGCGCTCCCAAGGATGACGACACCCTTGTGACCGAGGTCCTCCAGAAGATGATCAAGCAGCGCCGCGAATCGGCGGAACTCTATCGAAAGGGCGGCCGCGAGGACCGCGCCTCGGCGGAAGAATCGGAGATCGCCGTCATCGAGCGCTTCCTCCCAAAGCAGTTGAGCGACGCTGAAGCCGACGCCGAGATCCGCTCGATCATTGCGCAAACGGGAGCGAGCTCGATGAAGGACATGGGCCGGGTGATGGCGCTCGTGAAAGAACGCCTTGGAGCCTCGATAGAACCGGCAAGGGCGAGCGCCCTCGTGAAGTCGGCCCTCTCCTAGGAGCGAAAGAAGGCTCCGCCGCGTAGGACAAGAGCGGCGGAGCCGGAATGAAAATCGAACAGCTATTCCGCAGCGACGGCCGTCGCTCGTCTCATCGCGCCGCCGGTGATCCCCGTCACTCCCTCCATCACGAGATGATAGAGATAGATGGCGATCGCGCTGGCAAGTGCTCCGGCAACGCCGATCTGAAGGTTGCCGGCAAGCGCGGTGAGGTTCCCGCCGATCGTCGGAATATTGCCCAGGGCGGTTCCGACGGCAGGCAATGCAATCACGCTCGCCGCAGCAAGGACCATCCGCTCCTTGGGCATCGTGATTCCGGCGAGCAGTCCGAGTATGACGAGCACCAACGCCACGTTCATCATGCCAAGGGCCACGAACCCAGTGACCACTGCAAGGATGATGTAGAGAGCGCGGGCAAGCCCGCTGATCTTCTTCAGCATAACCCCCTCCTTGGTTATTCCGCCCGAGCGATCTTCAGCGCCGCTTTGTGCCGGACCCGAAACAGTCTATCCGCAATCGCTTGATCATGCTCCGTCAAATGTTCGCGCAGCCCCTGGAAGCGCTGACCTGTGGATAAGTTTCGGCGGGCGTCTTGCGAGACGGCGATTCGCGCATAGGGTCGTTTGCGTGACCCTCTCACCCCAATGGCTTGATGAACTGCGTGCAAGAACGGCGCTCAGCGCCGTCATTTCGCCGAGCGTGAAGCTGGTGCGCGCCGGTCGCGAGTGGAAAGCCTGCTGCCCCTTCCATAACGAGAAGACCCCGAGCTTCACGGTCAACGACGAGAAGGGTTTCTACCATTGCTTCGGCTGCGGTGCCCACGGGGACGCGATCCGCTTTCTCACCGATCACCGCGGAATGCCCTTCATGGACGCGGTCAAGGAGCTTGCGGCCAAGGCGGGAATGGAGGTCCCTGCTCCCGACCGCGAAGCCAAGGAGCGCGCCGAGCGCGCCGCGTCGCTGACCGAAGTCATGGCCGAGGTCGCCAACTGGTACGCCGAGCAGCTGAACGGCCTCGGCGGGGGCGAGGCCCGCGACTATTTGAAGCGGCGCGAAATCGGCGCTTCGACGATAAAGCGCTTCGGCATCGGATTTGCGCCTGACAGTCGTTCAGGCCTGAAGCGGGCGCTCGGCAGGCTCGGTGAGGACAGGCTTGTCGAGACGGGAATGCTGATCAGGCCCGAAGAGGGAGGCGAAACCTACGATCGCTTCCGCGGCCGCCTCATGTTCCCGATCCGCGACCCTCGAGGACGGGTGATCGGCTTTGGCGGGCGCATCCTTGGCCCGGGCGAGCCCAAATATCTGAACTCGCCCGACACTCCGCTCTTCGACAAGGGACGGACGCTCTACAATATCGACCAGGCGTCTCCCGCGAGCCGCTCGGCCAGAAGGCTGATCGTCGTCGAAGGCTATATGGACGTGATCGCCCTCGACCGCGCCGGGATCCAGGAAGCGGTCGCTCCCAACGGGACGGCGCTGACCGAAGCCCAGCTGGAGAGGTTGTGGAGGCTGGATCCAGCTCCAATCCTCTGCTTCGACGGGGATTCGGCGGGCCGCAAGGCGGCGATTCGGGCGGCGACGCGCGCTCTTCCCCATATCACTCCAGAACGGACCCTGCGTTTCGTGGAGCTTCCGGCGGGCCAGGACCCGGACGACGTGATCCGGAGCGGTGGCCGCGACGCCTTCGAAGCGCTGATCGAGAATCCTGAACCGCTCGATGCCCGACTCTGGCGCCACGAGGTCGAAGCGCAGCCGCTGACCACTCCGGAAAGCTGGGCGTCCCTCAAGCAGCGCCTCGTCGCCCATGCCGCGTCGATCGGGCACCTCGACCTTGCGCGAATCTATCGCGAGGACTGGCTCAGCCGCTTCTACGACCAGCGGAGGCCCGCGGCCGCCTCTCCCTTCACTCCTGCCCAGCGCCGCGGAGCGTTCAGGAACGGCCGGTTCACGCCGCCGCCCCAGCCCGTCGACCCCCATGCCCGGGCGATCGCTTCTTCCGGCATCGACGAGCCCACTGCCCGGGCGCTTGTCCTCGGTTTTGCCAATTATCCCGAGGAACTGCCGGCCCATTGCGAGCAGCTCGCGGCCCTCGACATTTCCGATCAATCGACCGCGAAAATGCGCGACGAACTCGTGAACGCGGCCTTTTCAGGAGCTACGCTTGATCGAGAGGCGGTTACCACCATATTGGGACGCGATGGAGCGACGGGCCCGAAAGCCTCAAGCACCATGGGCTTTTCCTTCACCCGCCGCGACAGCGACCCGGACCGCGCCCGAAGCGATCTGGCCGCAGCCGTGGAGATCATTGCGGCGGCGGAGGAAGTGGACAGAGCCCTTGAGAACGCAACGGAACGGCTGAAGCGGGACATGACCGACGAGGCCCTTGAGGAGCAGCAGCGCCTGATTGCGGCGCGGCATGGTTTGAGGCAGAGGCTGGCACAGCTTGCCGGCACCGACTAAGCAGCGGAACTTATGGCGAAAAACGAAGCAACTGAAGTTGACATGGCCGAGGCGGGCGATGCCCCGCTGCTCGACCTCAACGACGCATCGGTCAAGAAGCTCATCGCGCGTGCAAAGAAGCGCGGGATCATCACCGTCGATGAGCTGAACGAGGCACTCCCTTCCGACCAGATGTCCCCCGACCAGATCGAGGATGTCATGTCGGCGCTCAACGAGATGGGCGTCCAGGTCGTCGAGAGCGCGGAAAGCGCCGAGGACGAGGAGGAGGAAGACTCCCAGCCCGAGGCCAGCGCCGAGGACGAGGTCGATCCGCTCGATGACGGCGGCCCGCGACCCGCTGCAGCGACCAAGAAGGAGCCGACCGACCGCACCGACGACCCGGTTCGCATGTACCTGCGCGAGATGGGCGCCGTCGAACTCCTCTCACGCGAGGGCGAGATCGCCATCGCCAAGCGGATCGAGGCAGGTCGCGACACGATGATCTGGGGCCTCTGCGAGAGCCCGATCACCTTCGACGCGATCATCGAATGGTCCAATGCCCTCAACGAGGGCCGGATGCAGCTGCGGGAGATCATGGACCTCGAGGCGATGCTCTCGAAGGGCCCGACCGCAGAGCAGCTCAACGAGACCGAGGAAGGCGGCGAAGCCGCCGAAGGCGAGATCAGCGAAAAGGTCGCCGGTCCGACGATCAAGGAAGAGGAAGACGTCGAGGACGAGCCGGAGGCCCAGGCGAGCGACGATGAAGACGACATGGTCGAGCGTCGCGCCCGTCCACAGGCGGAAGACGATGACGAGGACAACACCCTCTCGCTCGCCCAGATGGAAGAGACGCTGAAGCCTTCGGCGCTCGAGAAATTCGCCGAGATCACCTCGATCTACAAGAAATTCTCCAAGGTCCAGGCGCACCGGATGGAGGCGCTTCAGTCGGGCCAGGACTTCCCCGCGGCCGAGGAGAAGAAATATCACAAGCTCCGCGAGCAGCTGACGGCCGAGGTCGAAAGCGTCCAGTTTCACGGAAGCAAGATCGAATATCTCGTCGAGGCCCTTTACGCCTACAACAAGCGCCTGATGGCGCTCGGCGGCCAGATGCTCCGACTCGCCGAGCGGCATCGCGTTCCCAGGAAGGCGTTCCTCGACGCCTACACCGGTCACGAGCTCGACGAGAACTGGCTTTCCGATGTCGCCAAGCTCGACAAGAAATGGGCCGCGTTCGCTCAGGCCGAGAAGGACACGGTCGAGCGGATCCGATCCGACATCGCCGATATCGCCCAGTCGACGGGAACCTCGCTCACCGAGTTCCGCCGAATCGTCAACATGGTGCAGAAAGGCGAGCGCGAGGCGCGGATCGCGAAGAAGGAAATGGTCGAGGCGAACCTTCGGCTCGTCATCTCGATCGCGAAGAAATACACCAACCGCGGTCTTCAGTTCCTCGATCTCATCCAGGAGGGGAACATCGGCCTCATGAAGGCGGTCGATAAGTTCGAATACCGCCGCGGCTACAAGTTCTCGACCTATGCCACCTGGTGGATCCGCCAGGCGATCACCCGATCGATCGCCGACCAGGCGCGAACCATCCGGATCCCGGTTCACATGATCGAGACGATCAACAAGCTCGTGCGCACCGGCCGCCAGTTCCTGCACGAGACCGGCCGCGAAGCGACTCCGGAGGAGCTCGCCGAGCGTCTCTCGATGCCTCTCGAGAAGGTCCGCAAGGTCCTCAAGATCGCAAAGGAACCGATCAGCCTCGAGACCCCGATCGGTGACGAGGAGGACAGCCACCTCGGCGACTTCATCGAGGACAAGAACGCCGTCATCCCGGTCGACGCCGCGATCCAGTCCAATCTCAAGGAGACGGTCACTCGGGTGCTCGCGTCGCTCACTCCCCGCGAGGAGCGCGTCCTTCGCATGCGCTTTGGAATCGGCATGAACACCGACCACACGCTGGAGGAAGTCGGACAGCAGTTCAGCGTCACCCGCGAGCGTATCCGGCAGATCGAGGCGAAGGCGCTGAGGAAGCTCAAGCATCCCTCGCGCTCCCGCAAGATGCGCAGCTTCCTCGATCAATAAGCGCGACCGGGCGCGAAGAAGGGGCCTCGAGGCGCTCCTGCCAAGCGTCCGGCCGTGAAGTTGACACAGCTGTCATGAAGGCGCAGGCGCGCCCCCGGGGTGAGCCCTTCGGGGTCGCGCCAGACATTACCCCAGGTTGAGCGTTCAACTCGAAAACTCTTTGGGGGAGACACATGAAACAAGTGCTGAAGCTTGCGACCGCGGCGGTCGCAGGAGCGATCGCTGCCGCGTCAATCGTCCATGCCCAGGCGCCCTCGACGCCGCCGCGCATGGTCGTTTCGATCTATCATGCCGCTCCGGGACAGCAGGT
>DASZYL010000030.1:0-3239 GCA_035545385.1 Sphingomicrobium sp.
TGCAAATCCTTGCACGCCGGTTCGATTCCGGCTCGGGCCTCCAACCCCTTCGAAAATTCCGCAGAACCGCGCCATTTCTTCAGCGGTATCCATTTCTAAAAAAGGGGTTGGTCGCTCTCGAGCCAATGTCCGCGATCGAACGCTCGCTGTCCGGATGCGGACACCTCGCCCACTTGTCTGCGGCGCGCCCTTCTCGGGACCTATCAAAATGAGCTGCTCTCATCGGCGTTAGTGCAGCAAGCCTCATGCCAATCGGCCGCTCGGGGCCTCATGTACGGCTTACCCGCCAGTGCGTTGAAGATATCGCAACCGCCGGCTGTTCAGTCGACGAGCGCTTTGGGCGAAATGCTGGCGACAAGCTGTCGAAGGAGCCCAGCGAAGGCGATTACCCAGGCCGCCATCGCAACGAAGACGAAAGCCCGCGGGATCGCGGCCAGGAAGGTGAAGCCGGTCGCCCGCGAGAGCTGGAAGGTCGCGGTTGTGTACATGGCCAGCGGAAAAACCATTCCCCACAAAGCTGGCTCGTAGGCTGGCACCTCCTTTCGAACGACGTAGCGCCACACCATCAGTGCGAGCAGCAGGGGAATCCACCAGGTCGCCGCCGCCCAGAAGAACAGGGTGAAGCCGGGGAGGAACGCTGAAACCTGGTCGAGGACGCGCCAATGGCCGACGCGCATCATGAGGGTCGATCCCGCGAGCGTCGTGATCGCGACCGCGCCCATGTTGATCCAATAAGGCGGCGAGAAGTCGCGCGACGCGAGGCGGACGAAGGTGAGCCGGTAGAAGATGAGCGGGATGATCGCGAGGTAGAGCATGCTCCCGATCATGAACATCGCGAGGCACAGGAACTGGATTGGAGGGGGCGGTGCGACGAGACCATCGAGCGCCCCTCTCGAGACGACGATCGACTGGGTCGCGACTGCCGCGATGAGCCACGCCCCGTTGATCCCGCGGGCGAGCGTCGGTTTATGCCGGCGCACCGTCACCGCCGTGAAGAAGGCGTACATGATCAGGAACCATAGGCCGAGACCAGCCCACCACAGGATCGCGCCGATATCGGTTCGGCCTGCAACCAGAACGGTCTGGGTCGCAAGCACGCACGTGCCCGCCACGATCGTGAAGAAACCGGGCGCCCGTTGATGGTCGAACAGGTCTTCGATCAGTCGGCGCGGATAATGGGTCAGTCGGACGAGCGTCAGGGCCCAGAGGGCAAGATAGAAGGTCCAGTTGAGCCAGACGAGAATGGAAGCGACCAGTTCGTAGCCGAGGAGCTCGCTCGCGATCGACACCGCGGCCGTCGCCATGACAAGCGCGAAATATCCTGGAAACAGCGTCTCGGCGGCGGCGAGGATGCAGTGCCAAGAGCGGCTTGCCCCCTTGCTGTCGCCCCGTTGAAGCCGCGCCTGATCCATCATTAGCCACCAATCGCAATCGGCTTCGCCGCCCATTGATGATCGCACTCGTCGCCGATGATTCGTTGCTGTCGATGAAATAGATCAATTCGTCAGATGTTGTGCCCGCTAGCCTGTTCTCCCACAAGATGTTGAGGAGATGGTCATGTTCGAGGTCGCGCTCGCCGAAGAGATCTGGACCGCCAAGTACCGGTTCAGGACGGGTGGGGGCGATGGTGACGAGAGCTTCGCCGACACCGCTTCGCGAGTAGCGACCGCGGTCGCAGCCGCGGAGCCCCAGGCAAAGCGCGCACTCTGGGAAGAGCGGTTCCGGAAAATTGTCGCGGACTTTCGGTTCATCCCCGCGGGCCGCGTGCTCGCAGGAGCCGGCACCGAGCGCAACGTCACGCTCTTCAACTGCTTCGTCATGGGGACCATCCCCGACAGCCTCGAGGGCATCTTCGAACATCTAAAGCAGGCCGCTCAAACGATGCAGCAAGGTGGCGGCGTCGGCATGGACTTCTCGACCATCCGACCGCTTGGCTCGTTCGTGAAGGGCGTCGCCGCCGAGGCATCCGGGCCGCTGACATTCATGGACTGCTGGGATTCGATGTGCCGGACGGTCCATTCGGCGGGGCAGCGGCGGGGCGCCATGATGGGCTGCCTGCGGATCGACCACCCCGATATCGAGGATTTCATCGATGCCAAGCGCGACCCGGCGCGCTTCCGCAACTTCAACCTGTCGGTGCTCGTGACAGACGACTTCATGACGGCCTTGGGCGCGGATGGCGAATGGCCGCTGAGGTTCGGCGGCGAGACCATCCGCACGGTCCGGGCGCGCGAACTCTGGGAGCGGCTGATGCGCTCCACCTACGACGTCGCCGAGCCCGGCGTCATCTTCATCGATCGGGTCAATGCCCGGAACAATCTCGCCCATTGCGAATCGATCAGCGCAAGCAATCCCTGCGGCGAGCAGATGCTCCCTCCCTATGGCGCCTGCCTGTTGGGATCGATCAACCTCGCACGGCTCGTTGACCGACCGTTCGAAGACGGGGCGAGGCTCGATGACGAGGCGCTCGGGGAGATCGCCAGGACCTCGGTACGAATGCTCGACAACGTGATCGACATCTCCCGCTACCCCCTCCCGCAGCAGGAGAAGGAAGCGAAGGCGAAGCGGCGGATCGGGCTTGGAGTGACGGGCCTTGCCGATGCCCTGCTGTTTTGCGGCGCGGCTTACGGAAGCGCAAAGGCCGTCGAGCTTACCCGGGAGTGGCTCGGGACGATCAAGCGCGAAGCCTACCGGGCATCGGCCCTGCTCGCCGCCGAAAAGGGCGCCTTCCCGCTCTACGATCCCTGCATGCTCGAGACGCCCAACATCGCTTCGCTCGACGAAGAGACTCGCAAGCTCATTGCCGAGCATGGCCTCAGGAACGGCTGTCTTACCTCGATTGCGCCGACGGGAACGACATCACTTCTTGCCGGCAATGTCTCGTCGGGCATCGAGCCCGTGTTTGCATATTCCTACACGCGCAAGATCCGCCAGGGCGACGGAACCAGCCGCGAGGAAAAGGTCGAGGATCACGCGATGCGGCTCTGGCGTCATTTGAGGGGCGACGAACCGCCGCCCGAGGAGCTCTTCGTCAGCGCCCAGACCCTCTCGCCTTCCGACCACCTGACGATGCAGGCCGCGGCCCAGGCGCTGATCGACAGCTCGATCTCCAAGACGGTCAATTGCCCGGAGGACATCGGCTTCGAGGCCTTCGCCGATATTTACGTCGAGGGCTACCATCTCGGTTGCAAGGGCCTGACCACCTACCGGCCGAACCCCGTCACCGGCTCAGTGCTGAG
>DASZYL010000031.1:0-14269 GCA_035545385.1 Sphingomicrobium sp.
TTTCGACTCCGGAAGCACGAATCAACAATAGCCGATTCTTTGGCTGGCGCGAGTCAAAAAATGTCAGCTCGACGACAAAGTTGTGGACGGAACGGTGGACGACTCGGTGAACAATCCAGTGCGACTCGCGGCTTCGCCTCAAAAGAAGAGCCCCGACACGCTCTCGCGTGACGGGGCTCCCATGCTCAGGATCCAATGATCCGCGCCATCAACAGGGCCGATCCGCAGGCCTTTCAGCCCGGGTTCCGCCCCGGAGACACGAGTCGTCGGCTCCGAAGCACGGCGATAGAACTCAAGCCGATGTTCTTGGTTCCTTGTCCATGACCAAAAAAAGACGGCTTCGGATCGCGAGCTACAACATCAACGGAATCAATCCCCGACTCGGAGTCCTGGTGCGCTGGCTCACCGAGTTCGAGCCGGACATCGTCGCCTTGCAGGAACTCAAGTGCACCGACGAGCAATTCCCGGCGGACACGATTCGTGAGCTCGGCTATTCGGCGATCTGGCACGGCCAGAAGAGCTGGAACGGAGTTGCACTCCTCAGCCGGGTGGGAGCTCCCGTCGAGACTCGCCGGGCGCTGCCCGGCGATCCAAAGCTCGAGCAGAGCCGTTATATCGAAGCCGCGATCTGCGGCATCCTCGTCGGCAACATGTATGCGCCGAACGGCAATCCCAAGCCCGGGCCGAAGTTCGATTACAAGCTGGCCTGGCTCGACGCCCTGCTCGTTCATGCAAAGGAGCTCCGGAAGAGCGCCATGCCCGTCATCCTCATCGGCGATTTCAACATCATCCCGACCGACGAGGACGTCTACAAGCCCGAACGCTGGGCCAAGGACGCGCTCTTCGCTCCCGAAGCGCGGGAGCGATTCAAGAAGCTTCTCGCGCAGGGCTGGATCGATTCAATCCGGCACTTCTTCCCTCATGACCGGGTCTACACCTTCTGGCATTACTGGCGAAATTCGTTCGAGCGCGACGCGGGGATAAGGATCGACCATGCGCTTGTGAGCCCCAGCCTTGGAAAAGCGCTGAAGGCCGCCGGCGTCGACCGTTCGCCGCGGGCCTGGGAGAAGACCAGCGACCACGCCCCGGTATGGGTCGAAATCGAGGTTTGACTGTTCCCGATCGCTGACCAACGATCGTTGGAATGCGGATCGCGATCGATCGTCGTCACTTCCTCGCGGCCGGCGCCGCCGCGGCCCTGGCAACCTCGGCCCGCTCCAAGAGCAATGGACCCGTCGCACCCTCATGGGAATCGCTCGCGTCGCATTACCAGGTGCCCGACTGGTTCCGCGACGCGAAGTTCGGAATCTGGGCGCACTGGGGGCCGCAATGCCAGCCGGAGTTCGGCGACTGGTACGCAAGGCTCATGTACATGCAGGGACCAAAGCCCTGGCAGCAGGGCGAAACCCCTTACGAGAACCATCTGAGGCGATACGGTCATCCGAGCCGGACCGGTTTCATCGACATCATCGGCCAGTGGAAGGCCGAACACTGGCAACCCTCGGACCTCTTGCAGCGCTATCGCAAGGCCGGCGCCCGCTACTTCATGGCGATGGCCTGCCACCACGATAATTTCGACCTGTTCGCGAGCAGGCACCATCAGTGGAACAGCGTCCGATTGGGGCCAGGGCGCGACATCCTCGGAACCTGGGAGCCGCTTGTCCGCGAGGCGGGGCTCAAGTTCGGGATCTCGAACCATTCGAGTCACGCCTGGCACTGGTACCAGCCCGCCTACGGCTATGATGCGGAAGGGCCGATGCGCGGCCGACGCTACGATGCCTATTGGCTCCGAAGGAAGCATGGCCGTGGGAAGTTCTGGGAGGGCCTCGACCCCCAGGAGCTCTATACCGGCCCCTATTACGTTCCGCCCGACGGGATCACCTCGACCGCCGCAATGGACGCCTGGCACGACAAGCGCGACGGCCAGTGGATCGAGGCCGCGCCACCTGGAAATCTTGCCTTCGTCGAGAAATGGTCGAGGAGACAGAAGCAGATCGTCGACGATTACCGTCCCGACCTCGTCTATTTCGACGACACCGGCCTTCCGCTTGGCGAGGCGGGTCTCGATGCGGCCGCTTATTATTACAACGAGGCGCTCCGCTCGCGGGGCGATCTCGACGTGGTTGTCTTCGCAAAGAAGCTCGACACCCTCCAGCGCCGGGCCATCGTCGAAGACGTGGAACGGGGCTGGCTCGACGAGATCCGGGCAGTCCCGTGGCAGACCGACACCTGCATCGGAAACTGGCACTATGATCGCCGGCTCTACGACAACGACGGCTACAAGAGCGCGAAGCAGGTGGTCCAGAGGCTCGCCGACGTCGTGTCCAAAAACGGCAACCTCCTGCTCAACATCCCCGTCCGGGGCGACGGCACGATCGACGAGAAGGAGGAAAGGGTCGTCGATGAAATCGCCCGATGGGTCGCGAGGAATGGTGAAGCCATCTTCTCCACGAGGCCGTGGCGGCGCTTCGGCGAGGGGCCGACAAAGCCGCCGGCAGGCATGCTGAACGAGGGCGAGGCGAAGCCGTTCACTGCCGCGGACATCCGCTTCACGACGAAGAAGGATGAGCTCTACGCCATATTCATGGAGTGGCCCGGGGAGGAGAGCGCGATCACTTCGCTCGGGTCAGGAAGCCTTCGAGAAGCCACGGTCGAGAAAGTCGAGCTTCTCGGCGGGCCGCCACTTCAATTTCGCCGGGACCCGGAAGCGCTTCGAGTCATGCTGCCTGCTGCCCAAGGGGCATTCACGCCGGCCATTCGCATCCTTGGCCGAGGGTTAGTATGACCCTCGAATGCGTCCGTTCGCTTTCCTTTGCGCTCTTATCGTCATGAGCTCCGCGGCGCATGGCGAGCACCGGCCCCGCGCCCGCGAAGCGGGGATCGTCTTCGGCGTTCTTCCGACGGGCCCGCTCAACGCGATCACCGATGTATCGGGCGTTCGCGTCGGCCAGGTGACGATCGTCGAGGGCGGCAACATCAGGACGGGAGTCACTGCGATCCTCCCGCATGGCGGCAACCTCTATCGCGACAAGGTCCCGGCCGGGTTCTTCGTCGGCAATGCCTACGGCAAGTTCATGGGTTCCACGCAGGTCAAGGAGCTCGGCGAGATCGAAACTCCGATCGTTCTCACCAACACGCTGAACGTTCCGGAAGCGGCGGCCGGAACGATCGAATGGACCCTGAAGCAAGCGGGCAACGAACAGGTGCGATCCGTCAACGCCGTGGTTGGTGAGACCAACGACGGCACGCTCAACGATATCCGGGCGCGCCGCGTAAGGCCGGCGGACGTTGTCGCCGCCATCCAGTCAGCCCGTGAGGGGAAAGTCGAGGAAGGTGCTGTCGGAGCGGGGACTGGAACGATCGCGTTCAGCTGGAAGGGCGGCATCGGAACGGCGTCGCGCAGGCTTCCCGCCAGGCTCGGGGGCTGGACCGTCGGAGTTCTCGTCCAGACGAATTACGGCGGCGTGCTCGAGGTCGCCGGAGTCCCGGTCGGACAGGCCCTTGGCCAATATTATCTGAAGGATGAGCTCTCAAAGGCGAGCGGCGACGGCTCGTGCATCGTCGTGATCGCAACGGATGCGCCGCTCTCGGACCGCAACCTCGAGCGGCTCGCTCATCGCGGTCTTCTCGGAATCGCCCGCACCGGCTCGCCGATGACCAACGGGTCGGGCGAATATGCGATCGCTTTCTCGACCAGCCCGGACGTTCGCCGGGCCGAGGAGCGCCGCTCAAGACCGAGCGCGATCGTCGACCTCCCGAACGAAGCGATGTCGCCGCTGTTCGAAGCCGTGGTCGAGGCTTCGGAGGAAGCGGCGATCAATTCGCTGTTCGCGGCGACCCCCATGGATGGCAACGGCCACCACGTGGACGCGCTTCCGGTCGGCGAGGTGGTGAAGCTTTACAAGCGCGCCCGGCGCTGAGACCGGCGCGTCAGGTCTCTTCACGGCATCGGGATCGCAAGCGCTCTGCCTTTGTAGGTGACGCTCGCATCGGCCTTCGCATCAAAGGAGAGCGCGCGTCGGGAGCCCGGCTTCATCCAGCGGATATTGATGATGCGTGATTGGGCCATGCCGGGATAGCCCTTGCCTTCGCGCTCGCCGATGGTGAGCGTCTTGCTTCGCTCGTTCCATTGCAGCGGGATCCGGGAATATTGACCCTCGAGGTAACCGCGGCTGACGCCGTCGTCTTCGTAGAGCGAGAAGCTTCCGTCGGCGCCGCTGTAGACGTTGAGAGTGACGGACGGATCCGAATTGTCGCCGGTGTGCTGGATCGCCGGGCCCGTCGGGACGATGGAGCCCGCGCGAACAAAGACGGGCATTCGTTCATAGGGCGCGGGAGCGGTGATCGAGCGCCCGCCGGCCATGCTCTTGCCGCTGTAGAAATCGTACCAGGTGCCATGGGGCAGATAGACGTCTCGCGAACGCGCCCTGTACTTCGTGACTGGCGCGACGAGGAATGCCGGCCCGAACATATATTCGTCATCGATGTTCCACACGCGCTTGTCGTCCGTGTAATCCATGACGAGGGCGCGCATGATGGTCGAATCGTTGAAATAGGTGTCTGCGCCGAGCGTATAGATATAAGGCATCAGTCGGTATCTCAGGCGATCGTACCAGGCCATCGCGCTGTAGGTTGGCGAACCCTCCGGGGACATTTCGAAGATCTCGCGCTTGATGAGCTCGCCGTGGCTTCTGAAAATCGGCGAGAAGGCGCCGAACTGGAACCAGCGCGTGTTGAGCTCGCGCCATTCGGCAAGGTCCGCGGGCGTCGGTTTCTGGAAGCGCGGCTCCATCGTGTAGCCGCCGATGTCGTGGCTCCAGTTCGGATCGCCGGACAGCGAGAAGTTGAGGCCGGCCGAAATCTGCTCTCGAAGGTTGTCCCAGCGCGACGCGACGTCGCCCGACCATAAGGCGGCGCTGTCGCGCTGGATTCCGCCGAAGGCGGACCGAGTGAGGATGAAGGGCCTGACCTCCGGCCGGTCGGCGACGAGGTGGTCATGGACCCCGTCCACGTGAGCGAGCGGATAGGAGTTGAAATTGGGAAGGCCCCTTGGCCCCATGCGCCGCGCGGTCTCGGCGGGCGAGATGTTCGAATGGAAGTCCGGCTCGTCCGAATCGAGCCACCATGCATCGAAGCCCTTGCTTCCAATGCCCTCGCGCACCTGCTTCCAATAGAGGTCCCGCGCCGACGGGAGATAGGGGTCGTAAAAGGCGTTGAAATAACCAGGGCCGACCCAGTCGAGGTACATCCACTTGATGGAATTGGGGTCCTTCGGCTCGTCGGGGCCTGGGTTCGACATGCGCTCGAGAATGCCACCGATGGAGTTCAGCGCGTCATAGTTCGCGATGCCCTTGTAGAACTTCGCCCATAAAGAGATCATCACGTGCGCGCCGTTCGAGTGAACCTCGTCGACCATCGCCTTGGGATCGGGGAAGCGCCCGGGGTCGAAGCACTGGCAGCCCCACTGGTCCTGCGGCCAGTAGAGCCAGTCCTGGACGATATTGTCGAGCGGAAGGGATCGCCTTCGATATTCGTGGAGTACCGAGAGCAGCTGGTCCTGGGTCTCGTACCGCTGCCGGCTCTGCCAGAAGCCATAGGCCCATTTGGGCATGATCGGCGCCTTGCCCGTCAGTTTCCGGTAGCCGGCGACAACCTCGTCCATGGTCCTGCCGGGGACGAAATAATAATCGATCGCCGATGCGTAGTCGGACGAGAAAGTGAGCGAGTGGCGATCTTCGGCGGGGCGCGGAGCCGAGTGAAGAAGCGCGATATAGCCTGAGTCCGGGTCCCACTCGAGGCGGAGCTGGTGCGGCTCTCCCGCGGCGAGGTTCACCTCGAAATTATGGTACCAGGGGTTCCAGTTCTGCCGCCAGCGGTCGAGCACTTCCCGGCCGTCGACGAACAGCTTGAAATAGCTCGAGCCGTAGAGTTGGAAGCGGTGAAGGCCTCCGGTCCTTGGAACGACGGTCCCGGTCCAGCTGACGTGAAGGCCAGGGACTGTCTGCTGGATGTCGGGAGTTCGAGTTCCTTCGGGCCAGCGGTTCACGTCCTCGAGATATTGGAGCTTGATTGTCGCTTCGTCGCGCCGGGCGATGGTCCTTCCGCCGACCGTATAGGTCGCGGTCCAGCCACGTCCGCCGTTGATCACGAGATCGTCGTCGCCTGCCCCGGCATAGGTATAGGGCTTGGGGTCTCCAAAGCGGGTGACCGAATCATTGTCCCACAAGAGCCCGTAGCCATCGGTCGAGACGATGAACGGGATTGCGACGTCCATGTTGTGCTGGGCGAGGACGACGTCCTCGCCGTTATAGTTCATCTGGCCGTTCTGATGCTGGCCGAGGCCGTAAAATCCTTCCGCGGTGCCGCGGTTGAACTCTTGGGAAATGGCGAGGAAGGGAGCTCCCTCGGCAGCGACCGCCTGAAACGATGGGGGCCCGCTTTGGGCAAGCACTATTCTTGCATCTGCGCCGGAGCGAAAGCTCACCGCTCCCGTCCTCACGTCGACTTCGGCCGACGACCTCGCTGTCTTCAGCCTCACGATCGGTGAACTGCGTTCCTCATCGAGGGTGAAGGCGCCGCTGAGCGGCTTTGCCCTCACCATGAGGCTCGGCGCGAGGTCCGGGATTTTCCCCGGCGCCTCGGTCACTCGGATGATGCCGTCGTCATAAACCTCGAGCCGGACCGCCGGCCCGTGTTCAGGATTGACGATGATCCCCGTCTCGGTCCGGCTGACGTCTTGAGCAAGGCCGGGCGAGGCTGCCGCGGCAAGAAGAAGGGCGAGCGCCACTCTGTTCATCGATAGGTCCCCAGTCGCACCTTGAGCAGCGTCGGGCGAACAAGGTTGAGGCCATAGTCGACCTGGTCGCCGTTCCAGCGTCGCTCCATTTTCCACCGACCGTTCTCGAACGTCCCTTCCTCGACATCGAGGAACTGGGAGCTTTCGCCGGACTCTGCGCTCGCGAGCGAGAACACGAGCCTCACGTCCGATCCCGCGACGAGGAACTCATCGGGCCCGAGCTGGATTGCGGCTGCGCCCCCGACCGGCAGATCGCGCTTGGGCGAGGCAGGAGTCCCGGGCCACTCGCGCTGGCCGAACGGCCAGAGGCCGTACATCGCCGTGATCTTCCAGCGACCAAGAACGGCCGACTGGTCGGAGTCGTCCTTGGCCTTCGCAAAGCCTGCAACCGGGTGCTCGAACGCGAGCTTCGCCCAGTCGCGGGCAATCGGCCGAAGCAGGCCGAACTTGGACGCGAAGGAATCGAGAGTGCGGGCATCGAGCTCCTTCGCCCCCAGCGGAAAGTTCGTGTATCCGGTGTCGTCCATCCCAAATGGCGACCAGCCGATCGCTCCATTGCCGAGCGCCAGCCACAAGAAGCGGGCGAACGGCTCGTCGTTTCCGGTCTCGGGGATCAGGAGTGCGTTGTCGCTCCTCGCATAGTGGCGAATGTAGGCGGCATATTTCGAATGATCGGACGTATAGATGTCGGGCGCTTCGACATCGACGTGCGGCGCTGCGACCTTCCAGATTTGAATGACGTTCCAATTGGGGCCGCCGCTCGCGCCCTTCTCGACGCCTTCCAGGGTGAAGGGATCGGTGAGCGATGCGTTGACGTACATCGGTAGTGCAAGCTCTGCCTTCCCCGAAGCCGCGACCTCGTCGACGTAGCGGGCGACGTACCAGGCGTTGAAGGCCTGGTCCGCCGTCTTTCCGAAGGCCTCTGACCAGGTCCCGCTCTTTCCGGTCGCCGCGGCGAGTTCGCGAGGGATGCGCTGCTCGAAAAGGCGCTGCGCGGCCGGTGAAAAGTCGCGCGGGATTCCGTAGCTCCCGGTCTCGTTCTCGACCTGCACCATGATGACGACGTGCTGCGGATCGACTTCGCGGACGTGGCGCATCAGCGCTGCGAAGGCTTTCCTGTCGGCTTCGAGGGTTTGGCGGCCATGGGCCGAGAGTACGAAATGGGTCGTCCCGTCAGGCCCGGTTTCGCGTGGAAAGCGCCTCGTGTCGCTCTTCACCCATTCGGGAGAATATTGGGGGTTCGTGTTCTTCCAGGTGCCGAACCAGAGAAGGACGAGGCGGACGTCATGCGCTCGGGCCTCGGCGAGCAACGTATCCACCCACGAAAAATCGAAGCGGCCCTCGACGGGCTCGACCTGCTCCCATGCGACGGGGATCTCGAGCGTGTTCGCGTGAAGCGCTCCGACGACCGGCCAGACCCTATCCAGGACCGCCGGATAATTGCTGCTGTTGTTCACCTGTGCGCCGAGGATCAGGAACGGTTTCCCGTCGACGAGGAGCGCATGCTTGCCGTTCTCCTGGACGAGCCGCGGCAGCTCAGAGCCGGCAGCGTCGGCAATGGTGCTTCCGACCAGCAGCAAGGCTCCCACGAGAAGCACGCGCAAGCGATCCATGATTCTCCCCTCGGCTGTTTGCATCGCTGCTTGGTAGCGCTAACGCAAGGGGCTGGACGGGAGCGGGGGAGGGGTATGTCTCGCATCTTGAAGCTGATTGGATTTGCGCTTCTTGCGTCACTGTTCGCGAGAGAGGCGCTGGCGCAGAGCATCCAGGAGGTGGTGAGCAAGGCGCCGAACGGCCTCGCCCAGACACCACCCATGGGCTGGAACAGCTGGAACAAGTTTGCCTGCAACGTCACCGAGGAGACCGTCAGGCAGACCGCCGATGCAATGGTCGAATCGGGAATGCGTGACGCCGGCTACCAATATGTGGTCATCGACGATTGCTGGCACGGACCGCGCGATTCCAATGGATTCATCACCGCCGATCCGAAGACGTTTCCAGCAGGCATCCGGGCGCTCGCCGATTACGTGCATTCAAAGGGGCTGAAGTTCGGAATCTACTCGGACGCCGGCCGCCTGACCTGCGGCGGAAGGCCGGGAAGCCAGGGCCATGAATATCAGGATGCTCTGACCTATGCCCGCTGGGGAGTCGACTATCTCAAATATGATTGGTGCAGCACCGGCGACCGCAATGCGCAGGAAGCCTATGCGCTGATGGCCGACGCACTTCGACAGAGCGGCCGCGATATCGTCTTTTCGATGTGCGAATGGGGCACTGCAAAGCCGTGGCTCTGGGCGAGGAACATCGGCAACCTCTGGCGGACGACCGGCGATATCTGGGACAGCTTCTCGACCAAGGACAAGGCCCATGACTGGGCCCATACAGTGACCGAGATCGTCGACCTCAACGAGCCCTTATGGCCCTTTGCGGGGCCTGGCCACTGGAATGATGCCGACATGCTCGAGGTCGGAAATGGCGGAATGACGCCTCTCGAGTATCGCTCGCACTTTTCCCTATGGGCGATGATGGCCTCTCCGCTGATGGCCGGCAACGACATCGCTCACATGGACGAGAGCACGCGCTCGATCCTTCTCAACAGGGAAGTGATCGCGATCGACCAGGACCCGCTCGGAGTGCAGGGTCGAAGGGTCGTGAAGGAGGGGCCAAGCGAGCTTTGGGTCAAGCCGCTCTCCGGCGGCGCTCGGGCGGTCCTCCTCTTCAACCGCGGCGATACCCCCGTGACGATCCGGGCGACATTTGACCAGATCGGTTGGCCCGCCGGCGTGCGCGCGAAGGTCCGCGATCTCTGGGCTCACAGGGATGAAGGCTCGTGGAAGGGATCGATCGAGGCGAGGGTCGAGCCTCACGGAGTGATGATGTACCGGATCGGGCCCTAGTAGGTCGCCGCCTCGAGGCTGCCTGCATAGTGCTGGATGATGGACCTGGTCGAAGCATCGGTGTCGAAGACGCTGTACCATCCTTGAGGCTCGTGCGGCGGGTCCCCGACATAATCGACATCGCCGCGAACGAAATGATGATCCGGATGCTGCGCCCGGCCTTCGCCGCCCCAGCCCCAGAAATTGCATCCCTGGAGCGGCCCACCTGAGCGGACGCTGTCGAGAACAGCCGAGTAGATGAGCTCGTAGAATCGGTCCTTGAAGGTCGTGGGCGTTCCCGGATCGAAGCTCCCGCCGTCGCGCGGGAAGCCAAATTCCTCGATGACGAGCGGTTTTCCGAGCCGCTTCGCGATTGCGAGCTGCTGCACGATGTAATCGTGAGTGTTGCGCTCGACGGTGGGCCAGGTGCCGTCAAGGTCCTTGGGGTCGGCCCAGCTCCAGTTCTGGGGCCAGATGTGGGCGTTCACATAGTCGATCGCCGGTGAGCTGTGGGCCGAGACCACGCATTTTGCATCGTTGATGCAGCCTTGGGTTCCCTCGCTTCCGGTCGACACCATGTGGTTGGGATCGATCGACTTGATGAGCCGCGCCGTCTTGTCGATCCAGCCGAGATAGGCAGCCATGTGCCGGCGTCCCGCTTCGTCGCTTCCTCCCGGCCGCGGTTCGTTCGCGAGCTGCCATGAGAGGATTGTCGGGTCATCGCGATAAAGCCGGCCCGTCACGGAGTTGCGGCGCGAGACCAAGGCTCGAACATAATCGTCGAACATGCGCACGGCGGAGGTTTGGCCATAAAATTCGGATGCCATGTCCGCGAATTCCGGCCACGGGTGCGCGGGGTCGTTCATGTCGACGTAGCGCCCGCCGTTCGTCCAGTAGAGATAGGTCATCATCCCGCCTGACCATTCCCAGAAATTGGTGAGGTAGATGACTGCGCTGATGCCCCGCTTTCCCATTTCGGCGAGCGCGTGATCGAGCCCCTTGAGGAGGGTCTCGTTGAAATGGCTGGTGCGGTTGCGAAACGTCGGGCGGACCGAATTCCTGAGCGGTGAGAATTCGGAAGAGCCGAGGATCCGGACATTGTTGATCCCGAGTGCCGCGAGGCGGTCGAGCTCGCGCTTCAGCCGGTCCCGGTTGCCCGTCGGCGCGGCCGCTCCGAGATAGGCCGCGTACCACATGTTCGTACCGGCAATTCGGTAGGGAAGCCCGCGAGAAACAAACCTTGTTCCGGACCGGGAGATGAAACGGTTCGAGGTGCGCTCGGCGCGGACCTTGGTCGCGGCAACAAGAGCGGAGGCGCCGAGGATCATCTGCCGCCGGTTCAGCACCCCTCGATCCTCCTACATGCGCTGGAACAGCTGGCGAAGCGTTGCGCGCATCCGGCCGAGCTGTTCGGGCGTGACGTCGCCGAGCATTCCGCGTGCATGCTCGGGCAGATGTTCGACCGGATCGCCGTTGGTCTCGAAGACATAATGGTCGAAGACCATTCGCCACACATCCCTCTGGCCCGGAGGAAGCGTCCTGATCGAATAGATTGCGTGGAGCAGAGCGTCGTACGGGTTGCCGATGCCCGCCTTGGCGTCGTTCCACCAATAGTTGATGAAGAGGTTCACCGGCTCGAGCGAATCCACGCCATGCCACCAGTGGAACGGGATGTAGATCGCGTCTCCGGGCTCGAGCTCCGCGACCTGCGCCCGCTCAAGGGCCTTTGCAAATCTCGGGAAGCGCTCGAGATCGGGACGATCGGGATCAACGAGGCTGACCGGTGTGCCGGCAGGAGTAAGCTCGAACGGGCCGACGTAGAGGTTCTTGAGCTCGTCGGGCGGAAACAGGATGAACCGGCGTCGTCCGGCAACGACGATCCCGATATTTTCCATGAGGTCATAGTGCGGGGCGACCCGGATCCGGTTCCCGATCCAGGCCCGTGGAACCACGCCCGGAGAGACGAGGTCCGTCCGGTTCTCCTCCGCGAAGCCCGGTAGAAGGCTTGGAACTTCCTCGGACTGGACTGCGATTGCGTAAGGCTCGGGGTTCTCGCGATCGCGGATGAGCCGATCGAGAAACGGGTCGAGGGGAGAAAATCCCCGGGTGAAGTTCAGCGAGCGGAAGTCGTCGGAATAGAGGAACCTTCCCTCGATTTCGGGCGGACCGACGATGGCAGGCACCGGCCGATCAGTCCGGAAAGCCTTGAGATAGGCAACCAGCTCCTCGTCCGACCGTCGGGCCGCCGCGACCGCCGGCCAGCTGTCGGCAAGTCCGCGCAGCACCGCGGGCTTGCCCGCCGGACGGATCCTGTCGCGAAAGACGGCGGCGTCGACGTCATGATATTCTTCGATCCGACGAAGGCCTGAAGGAGCGGTCATTGCGCGTGAAGGACCTGGTGGCTGGCACTCCCCTGGTGCTCGAGATAGTCGCGCTGCATCGGCATCAGGCCCGCGGTCTGGGCAACGACCTCGCGGATGTGCGCCAGCCTCCTGAGCGTTTCTGAATCGGGCAGGATGTCTGCTGCGGGGTGGTAGGATTGTGCCTTGATGCCCTGCCCGACCATCACTGCGAGCCAGCTCGTCTCGGTGAACAGCTCGTTGTGCTCCCTGAAAATGCGGCCGTTCCGACGGAACATGTCGATCTTGTAGGCAAGGCCGCCGGGCGGTTCGAGCGTCCGGCAATAATTCCAGAACTCGGAATCATCGCGCTCGGTCGCGTTGTAATGAAGGACGAGGAAATCGCGGATGTCGACATATTCCTCGATGGTCAGCCCGTTGAAGCGCTCAATCTCACGCTCATCGAAGCGGAGCGAGGGAAACAGGGTCATCAACCTCGCGATCCCCGTCTGGACGAGGTGGATGCTGGTGGATTCGAGCGGCTCGAGGAAGCCGCCCGCAAGCCCCAGCGAAACGACGTTCTTGATCCAGGCCTTCTTGCGATGGCCGGCCCGGAACTTGAGGAAACGGGGGTCCCCCAGCGGCTTGCCGTCGAGGTTTGCGAGCAGGACCGCCGCTGCTTCGTCATCGCTGATATGGGCGCTCGAATAGACATAGCCATTGCCGGTGCGGTGCTGGAGCGGAATGCGCCACTGCCAGCCCGCTTTCTGCGCCGTCGAGCGGGTGAGGGGTTGCTGGTCGGCGCTGCTTTCGCATCCAACCGCTGCTGCACGATCGCACGGAAGCCATTTCGACCAGTCCTCGAAGCCCGACCCCAGCGTCTGCTCGATGAGGAGGCCGCGAAAGCCGGAGCAGTCGATGAAGAGCTCGCCCTCGATCCTCCTTCCATCCGCCAGCTCGACCGCTTCGATGAATCCGGTCTCGCCGTCCTGGACGACATTGACGATGCGTCCCTCGGTTCGAACCACCCCCGTCGCCTCGGCCAGCGAGCGAAGATATTTCGCATAGAGCGAGGCGTCGAACTGGAAGGCATAGGAGATGCGCGACAAAGGCGAGCCCGGCTGGTGCGGCCTCGGGTGCTCGAAGCGCCCCTCGAGGCCCGCGACGACCCCAAGTGAATAGACATCGAGGGGAGTGGAATCGCCGAGGCTCTGGCCCTTCAGCCAATGGTGGTGGAACTCGATCCCGAGCATGTCGAGCCCATAGAATCCGAACGGGTGGACGTAGCGGTGCCCAAGCCTCGTCCAGTCGCGGAACTCGATCCCGAGCTTGTAGGTCGCGTTGGTCGCTCGAACAAAATCGCGCTCGTCGAGCCCGAGGAGCGAGTTGAAGAGATTGATCTGCGGAATGGTCGCTTCGCCCACCCCGACCGTTCCAATCTCCTCGGATTCGACGAGCTCGATTCTGAGCTCGGGCATTGCTCCGAAAATCTTCGAGATCGCCGCGGCTGCCATCCACCCGGCGGTTCCGCCGCCGACGATCACGACCTTTCGGATCCGATCCTCGATCAAAGCGCGAACTCGACTCGTGGATCGGTGGGATTGGCGGCGGCCGCGAGGCACTGGGAAATAAACTCGCCGTGGGTTGGAAGCCGCTCTGCCATTTCGACAATGGCCTGCCTGATATGATCGAGAGCCTGGCGCACCTTCTCCTCGTCCAGTCCATCGACGGGCTGGTCATATCCCTCGGGGACGATGCCCTGGCCAAGCATCACCGAGACCCAGCTTGGAGTCGTGAACAGTTCGACGGAATCCGCCGAGACCCGGCCCTTGTTCCGGAAATGCTCGATCCGCTCGGCGAGGCTATCGGGGATGTCCATTGCCGAGCAGCGTTTCCAGAAATCGGAATCGTCGCGCTGCATCGCCTTGTAGTGGAGGATGACGAAGTCGCGGACCCACTCGAAAACGCTCTGCATCTGCCGGTTGTAGGTGTCGCGCTCGATGGGGTTGAAGCGGCGGTCGGGGAAGAGGCTGATCAGCCTCGAGATCCCCGCCTGGACGAGGTGGATGCTGGTGGATTCGAGCGGCTCGACGAACCCGCTCGAGAGGCCGAGCGTGACGACGTTCTTGTTCCACGCGAGCTTTCGCCTGCCGGTCTTGAAGGAGAGGCGCCGAGGATCGGCAAGGAGCTCGCCTTCGAGGTTGGAGAGAAGCACGTTCTCCGCCTCGTCGTCCGAGATGAAGTCGCTGCAATAGACG
>DASZYL010000032.1:0-5681 GCA_035545385.1 Sphingomicrobium sp.
GACATAAGCGATAAAGGTCAGTCCATGGCTGACGCTGTTGGGAAGCCCCAGCGGATAGATCTTGTGCCGGCAATAGAGCATCGTCTCGGCAAGCCCCGCGCCGCCAAGGAACATGCCGATCATCGGGCGATCCTCGGCCCCGGGCCGGCGAAGCGCGATCAGTTGCCGAGGAACAATATAGTTTGCAAGCTCGTCGGCCCGGGCGAGCTTGATCAGCCGCTCGAGCGTCTCGACCGGGTCCCCAAGAGCCCCGAGATCAACCGCGATGAGATTGGTCTTGCCGCTCGGAAGCACTGCCACCGGCGGCGGCTCGCTCTCGAAATGCCCGCCGTTGTAGAGCTCGGTGAGGGTCGCCTGGACGGTCCCGTCGCCGCCGTTGATGACGAGGACCTTCGGCTTGACCCTCGCGATGGTCCGCATCGCGTCGCCGATCTGGCTCGCCTCCTCGACCTCGTAATGGAATACGTCCGGGTGGGAATCGCAATACTCACGGATCCGCGGCAGCTGCGCGATATTGCCCGTCGACTTGGGGTTCGAGAGCAGGGCGATGCGCGGGCGGTGTTGGTGCGCACCGGCGCAAACGCCCGACGGGCACGGCTCGCCCGCGGCGTGCGTTTCCGTCGATGTCGGTACTTTCAACATGAATTCACCGGCTGGTCCGCTATAGGCGTTCGAAACGAACGGCGTGGCCCTCTGTTGAGGACGCAACCGTCCGCTATGGAATTTCGGCTGCCTTTGCGGCCAAATGATGGTGCTGCGACGACTTCAATTTGCCACAGATGCTTCCACGCCTTCGCCTCATCGACTCCTATCTTGCGAAATCGATCGCGGTTCCGCTCGTCGGATCCTTGGTCCTTGCCGCAATGCTCCTGCTGCTCGACAAGATGCTGCGGCTCTTTCAGTATGTCGTCGATGCCGGCGGACCGGTCAGTGTCGTCTGGCGGATGCTGGCCAACCTTCTTCCCGAATATCTCTCGCTCGGGATCCCGATTGGCCTCATGCTCGGGATCCTTCTCGCCTTCAGGAAGCTCGCGCTCTCTTCGGAGCTCGATGCACTTCGCGGGATCGGCGTAAGCTATGGCCGGCTGCTTCGGGTTCCCTACGGCTACACGGTCCCGCTCGCGATCATCAACCTGTTCATCGTCGGCTATCTCCAGCCCTATACCGAATATCGCTACGAGAGCCTGAGGTTCGACCTCAAGTCCGGCGCTCTCGGGGCCGCGATCAAGGTTGGCGAGTTCAACCAGCTCGGCCGTCGGCTGACCCTTCGCATTGAAAGCAGCGAGAAGAAGGGCACCCAGCTCCACGGAATCTTCGTCGAGACCGACGACGGCAAGGGGACCATGGTCGCAGCCACCGCTCAGCAGGGCCGGTTCCTCTCGACGGACGATCCCGACACCATCCTCTTCCGCTTGATGAAGGGGCGCCTCGTCCAGGAATCGCCAAAGTTCGCAAATCCCCGAACGCTCGCCTTTGAAAGCTACGATCTTCCCGTGAACCTGCCGGCGATCGACCAGTTCCGGCGGCGCGGAGGCAACGAGTCGGAGGAGCTCTACCTCCACGAGCTGTGGCGGATCGGTTATGGCGGCGGGGCGTCGAACCAGCACCAGCGGCTCGAGGCGCAGGCCCACCTCAACTTCCGCCTCGTCGAAGTGCTGATGATGTTCATCCTCCCGCTTCTCGCGGTCTCGCTCGCGGTACCGCCCAAGCGAAGTTCGTCGGGCCTCGGGATTTTCGTCGCGATCCTCGTCGTCGTCGCCTATCACAAGGTCAATCAATATGGGCAGCAGGCCGGGGCGAACGGCCAGGTGAACCCGATCCTGGCGTTGTGGACACCTTTGTTCCTCTTCGCCGGGATGATCCTCTGGATGTACCATGTGCTTGCCCACCGGCCCGGAGGCCAGCCGATCGGGGCGCTCGAACGCTTCTTCGCCAAGATCGCCTCGCGTGCCCGCAAGATGCTTCCGAAGCCCAAGGGCACGCCGGCCGAGGCATGATCAACCTCAGCTTCTTTCCTTCGCGCCGGCTCGCCCTTTACATGGTGAAGCTGTTCCTGACGCGAAGCCTTGCCGTCCTCTTCGCGCTCGTCCTCGTCCTCATGACCCTCGACCTCCTCGGCGAGGCGGGGAAGATCCTCGCCGTCCCCGGCAACGGGGATTCGGCATTGTGGCAGTACGTTGCCCTTCGAGTGCCGCTCCTCGTCTCGCGTTTCCTTCCCTTCTCGGTCCTTCTCGGGACGCTCATCGCTTTCGTCGGCCTCAACCAGAACAGCGAGGTGGTCGCGATGAAGGCCGCGGGCCTTTCGGCGCACCAGATCCTCGCCCCCCTCATCCTTGCAAGCATCGGCATCGCCTGCGTCCTGTTCGCCTTCAACGAGGGCGTGGTGGTCAACAGTGCCCGGGTCGTGAACGCCTGGTCGAACAATGACTACAAGCCGATCCCGCCTTCGAGCGGGATCCTGAGCGATGTCTGGCTCCTCGAGGGCGACGATCTCGTGCGCGCCGGGATCGTCGCCGGCCGTGGACCCCGAATGGTCCTTCACAGGGTCACCATCTACGACCGCACCGGAGGTGTCCTCCAGCGCGTGATCAACGCCGAGCGTGCAACGCCCGATCCAAGGGGCGGCTGGCTCCTCCAGACCGTCGAGGCCTACAATGCGAGCCAGAACGTCATCCGCCACTTTCCGGAGATGAAGGCGCTTGAAGGCGTCAAGCCCGACCAGTTCACGATCGCCAAGGTGGACCCGAACGCGCTCGACTATTGGACGTTGAAGCAGCGCATAGGCGAGCTCGAGGCTGCTGGCCGCCCGACCGACGAGCCTCGCGCGGGGCTTGCGCACAAGATCTCGCAGCCGCTCTCGATCCTCCTGATGCCGCTTCTTGCGGCCGTCGCCGCATTTGGACTGGCGCGTTCGGGGCAGGTGATGGTCCGCGCGGTGATCGGGATGGCGCTCGGCTTTGCCTATTTCGTCGCCGACAATTTCAGCCTCGCGATGGGAAATGCCGGCGCCTACCCCCCGGTCATTGCAGCCTGGGCGCCATTCCTTCTCTTTCTCCTCATCGGCGAGGCAGTGCTCGTAAGAACCGAGGAATAGTCAGGGATTGACCGCGATGATGCGGATGGGTCCCGGCGGAGAGCAGCGCTCGTTCGTGCACGTCTGTGAAAACCACAGCTCGCCGTTCCCGACCATCGCCCCCTGGTCGCGGACAAAGAGGTCCTTCGCCGACTGGCGTAGGACCGCGTTCCTGACCTTTGGCGTGAAGACGCGGTCGAAGTCGCGCTCGAGCGAAGCCGCGTCGCGATAGAGGCGGGTCCTGCCCGATCCATTCACCCGCAACGGGAACTGGACGAGCGAGACCAGGGAGCGACGATCATTTGCACTGAACGCCGACTGGAGGCGTGAAAGGAAGCCTGCGTAGCCATCGTCCGAAACGGCTTTAAGCTGCATCTGCCCGGGAGCCGGAGATGCCGGCCTCCTTCCGCGCGTTCCGGAAACGATCACATTTTCTCGTCTCGTTTCGCTGGCGAGCTGGTCAGCGAGGCCCGAGTCCTGGGAAGCGGCTTGCGGTGGTGGTGATGGCGGTGCCGGCGGCGGTGGTGGCGGCGGCGGCGCTGCGACCGCCATCGGCGCCGAAGTGGCCTCGCTCTCGGGTCGAGCGGCGCTCGATGGAGGCAGTGGCTCGTCCCTTGCGGCGACCCCGAGGTCGGGGCCCTTATATTTGGGAAGTGGCGGGGCCGAGAGAGGCCTTGGCGAGGAGGGCGCCAGCTGAGATGGAGGAGCGCCTGGAGGTGGGGCAGGAGGTTGCGCGAGCTCTGCACGCTCGCCGTTTCTGACGACCATCGCCGGCGCGGGCCGGTCGCTTGCCCTTGGCGCCGGCGAATGTCGAAGACCGACGAGCGCGGCGGGAACGCCGATGACGACGAGCAGCATCGCCGAGACGAGAACGGCAAGCTGAGGTCGATGGCTTCCCGCCCATGAGCGCCGCGGCCGCTCCCTCGCCGGAGCCGGCCCTTCATCGACCCCGTCGAACTTTCGCAGCGCGGACTCGATCGCGGCTTCGCGGCGCGCGGGCCGAGGAGGCGCCGGCTCGGGCAGCCAGCCCGTCGCGTCTTTCTCCGCCATCAGAGCGCCTCATCCATTTCAGGCCTGAATAGCCGCAATCACCTGCTCGTCGAAACAATCTCGTGAGTGGCCGCCGGCGCGAGCACGGAGGAAGATGCGCCGGCGGCCATCGGTTCTACTGGTCGAGCTTCGCCAGCGTGCGCGCATTCTTTGCAGAGCGCACCAGCTGGATGAATTCCGACCGGTAGCCGAACTGGTCCTTTCCGCGTGCTTCAGCGGCGATCTTCATCACGTCGTCGTAGCTCATCGAGCCGCTGTATTTCCCGCCGCGAAGCATCTCGGCGAAGGCCGCGACCGCGGCCGCGAACCTTGCGTCTCCCGGCGCGGCGGCGAAGCTCGCGGTCTCCATATGCCGGTCGATCGGAGTGGAAATGAGCCGGCTCGTGCTCGACTTCGGCAGCTTGTAGCGGATCTTCACATAGCCATATTCACCAGCGCCCTTCGCAATCGCCTTCGCTGGACTCGAATAGCGCAGGTCCTCCATCGTTCGTGGGCCTCCGACCGGGACGATCTCGTAAAGTGCAGTGACGGTCTGGCCCGAGCCGACATCACCCGCATCGACCTTGTCATTGTCAAAATCGTCGCGATTGAGCGCCCGGGTCTCATATCCGATGAGCCGGTATTCAGCGACGGCCGCGGGGTTGAACTCGACCTGGATCTTCACGTCCTTGGCGATCGGGAACAAGGTCGAGCTCGCTTCCTCGACGAGGGTCTTTCGCGCCTCCAGGAGCGTATCGATATAGGCCGCGGCCCCGTTCCCGTTCTGCGCCAGGGTCTGCATCAGGGCGTCGTTGTAATTGCCCATCCCGAACCCCAGCACCGAGAGGAATACCCCCTTTTCGCGCTCGCGCTCGATATAGCCCTTAAGCTCCTCCTGGTTGGTGATTCCGACGTTGAAATCGCCATCGGTCGCGAGGATGACCCGGTTCACTCCCCCTGGATCGAGATTGGCTTCGGCGAGCGCATAGGCCTGGCGGATACCCTCCGCCCCGGCGGTGCTCCCGCCGGCGCCGAGCGAATCGATGACGGCCTCGATCTTGTGCTTGTCGCGGACCCTGGTCGGCTCGAGCGCGGTTCCGGCATATCCCGCATAGGTGACGATCGAGACCGTGTCGCCTGGCGCCAGCTCGTCGAGGAGCATCTCCAGCGACTGTTTCACGAGCGGCAGCTTGTTGGGCTCCTGCATCGAACCCGAGGTGTCGATCAGGAAGACAAGGTTTGCGTGCGGCCGCGAGGCTGGATCGACGGAATAGCCCCTTATCCCGATCCTCACGAGCTTGCGGCCCTTCGCCCACGGGCTTGGGAACACCGCGACGCTGGTGCTGAACGGATGCTCCCTGCTGGCCGGAGGGGCATAGTCATAGGGGAAATAGTTGACCATTTCCTCGGTCCGGATCGCCGCGGGCTGCGGCAGCACATTCTGGTTGAGCGATGCCCGGACCCAGGAATAGGACGCTGTGTCTACGTCGATCGAGAAGGTCGAGACCGGGGCTTCGCTGACGATCCTGAAGGGATTCTCGTCGACTTTCGTGAACTTGTCGCGCCCGACGTCATGATA
>DASZYL010000033.1:0-9178 GCA_035545385.1 Sphingomicrobium sp.
TTGGGCCTCAAGCAGCTGATCGATCGCAGCGAGCCCTCGCGCACCCTCTATTTCGCCGACGAGGAAGGCGGCGATCGAGCGTCGGGCGCGTTCAAGCCCGGCCCCGCCCAGATCCTCGTCGGTCCCGAGGGCGGTTTCACCGATGAGGAGCGCGCGCTCGTCAGGAACTCTTCGAACGTCGTACCCATCTCGCTTGGTCCGCGGATCCTTCGCGCCGAGACCGCCGCTTTGGCGGCGCTCGCCGCGTTCATGGCTCTTGCCGGCGACTGGAGATGAAGCGCCTTGCTTTGCCTTTTCGATCCATAAGGCGGAAGTCGCTGGCTTCGCCGCGAGGGCGCGGCTAGGGGCGCGCGACGATGACCACGCGAACCGAAGACAGCCACTCGCGCCCGATCGAATCCCGAGCCGACCTGCTTTCGGTATTCGAGGGCGGCGAGAAATCCCCGCAGAACTGGCGCATCGGCACCGAGCACGAGAAGTTCGTCTATCGGATCGCCGACCATCGCGCGCCCTCCTACGAGGAGCCGGGCGGGATCCGCGACCTTCTCATGGGTCTCACCGAGTTCGGATGGGAGCCCGTCCTCGAGAATGGCAATGTGATCGCACTGAAGGGGAGTGACGGGAACGTCAGCCTCGAGCCGGCCGGGCAGTTCGAATTGTCCGGGGCGGCATTGAAGAACCTCCACCAGACCTGTTCCGAAGCGGCCCGCCACCTCGAGCAGTGCAAGGCGGTCGGAGAACGCCTTGGGCTGGGATTCCTCGGACTTGGGATGTGGCCCGACAAGACCCGCGGCGAACTTCCGATCATGCCCAAGGGGCGGTACGCCATCATGCTCAATTACATGCCGAAGGTCGGAAGCCTCGGCCTCGACATGATGCTTCGGACGTGTACCATACAGGTTAATCTCGACTATAGTTCTGAAGCCGATATGGTGAAGAAGTTCCGGGTCGGCCTCGCCCTGCAGCCGGTCGCGACCGCTCTCTTTGCCAATTCGCCGTTCACCGAGGGCAGACCCAACGGCTTCAAGAGCTTCAGAAGCCACATCTGGGAAGACACGGACCCCGATCGCACGGGAATGTTGCCGTTCGTGTTCGAGGACGGGTTCGGCTATGAGCGATACCTCGATTACATGCTCGATGTCCCGATGTACTTCGTCTACCGCGACGGCAAGTATATCGACGTCGCCGGCGAAAGCTTCCGGGCTTTCCTCGATGGCAGGCTTCCGCAGCTTCCGGGCGAGAAGCCGAGCGTCTCGGACTGGACCGACCATCTCTCGACGGCGTTCCCCGAGGTCCGGCTGAAGAGCTTCCTCGAGATGCGGGGCGCCGACGGCGGACGCTGGAGCCGGATCTGCGCTCTTCCCGCCCTGTGGGTGGGGCTCCTCTACGACGGCATCGCTCTCGATGCCGCCTGGGACCTCGTCAAGCATTGGACGATCTCCGAGCGCGAGGCGCTTCGTCACGACGTTCCAAGGCTCGCTCTCGATGCCATCACCCCCGACGGCGAGCGCATGGGCGATCTTGCGGCGAGGGTCCTCGACATCGCGGCCGACGGGCTGACGAGGCGCAACCAGCTCAACAGCGCGGGCGACAATGAAGGCGGGTTCCTCGATCCATTGCGCGATGTGATCGCAACGGGCATGACACCTGCCGATCGCCTGCTTGCGCGCTTTCACGGCGAGTGGAACGGCGATGTGTCCCACATCTACGAGGAATTCAGCTTCTGATGGACATGCCGATGCAAAGCCGCCGCACGCTTTATCCCGAGATCCAGCCCTACGAGAGCGGAATGCTCGACGTCGGTGACGGCCACAGCCTCTATTGGGAGCTGTCGGGCAACCCGGACGGTAAGCCGGTCGTCTTTCTCCACGGCGGTCCTGGCGGCGGCTCGAGCCCCGACCACCGGCGGCAGTTCAACCCGGACAAGTACAAGATCCTCGTCTTCGACCAGCGCGGCTGCGGGCGCTCGACACCCTATGCAAGCCTCGAGAACAACACGACCTGGGACCTCGTCGAGGACATCGAGAAGCTGCGCAGGGAAGTCGCCAAGGTGGAGAAATGGCAGGTCTTTGGCGGGAGCTGGGGATCGACGCTCGCGCTCGCCTATGCCGAGACCTATCCGGAACGCGTGACCGAGCTGGTGCTTCGCGGCATCTTCCTCTTCGACCAGTATGAAATCGACTGGATGTACAAGGACGGCGGCGCCTCACAGATCTACCCGGACAAGTTCGACGAGTTTCTCGAACCGATCCCGGATGAGGAGCGCGACGATCTCGTCGAGGCCTACCGCAAGCGCCTCACCAGCGACGACAAGGAGGAGCAGCTGAGCGCCGCCAAGGCGTGGAGCAAGTGGGAGGGCGACATCGTCACCCTGCTCCCGAGCCCTTCGACGATCGAGCATTTCACAGCGCCGGACGTCGCGGTCGCGGTCGCCCGTATCGAGAACCATTATATGGCGAACCACGGCTGGCTCGAGGAAGGCCAGCTGCTTCGCGGCGCAAGCAAGCTCAGGGGGATCCCCGGTGTCATCGTCCAGGGCCGACACGACACCTGCACTCCACCGATCGCTGCCTGGAAGCTCAAGGGCGCATGGCCCGAAGTCGAGCTCAACATCGTCCCGGACGGCGGACATCTGTTCAGCGAGCCGGGAGTGCTCGACGGCCTCATCAGGGCAACCGACAGGTTCGCCGGTCTCTAGTTAGAGCCGGATTCCGAAAAGCTCTCCGAAAGCGCGCTCGCCCGCCGGCGTGATGGTGAGCGCCCTCCCCTCCTTCCGGCGCCGGGTCCAGCCGAGGTCCTGGCAACGCTCGGCAAGTGCGGCGCCCAGATGTCCTCCGATGTGCCAGCGCCGCTCGCTCCAATCGAGGCAGGGACGGCAGAAGGAGCGCCTCGATTTTGCCGGAAGGGCGAGTTCGACGCCGAGCTCGGCGAGGAAGTCGCGACCGCTTTCGGTAACGACCCCGCCGTGGTCGGCAAGGACGACGTGGCCCTTCTCGGCAAGCCGGTCGGCGAGGGCTACTCCAAGCCGCCCGGCGAGATGGTCATAGCAGGTACGGGCACGGCCCATGGCCTCGTCGCACCGAGTTCTCGGCCGATGGCGAGGAGGCCCGTCGACGGCAAGCGCCATGAGGCTCTCGAGAACCCTCGCCACCGCAGGCGACGCGAGGCGATAGTAACGATGCCGGCCGGTTGCGGTCACCGAAACGAGGCGGCCCTCGAGGAGCTTCGCGAGGTGGCCACTCGTCGTCGAAGGCGCAACTCCGGCAGCGAGGCCAAGCTCGGTCGCAGTCATGGCGCGACCTCCGACGAGCGCAGCAAGGATATTGGAGCGCGCCGGGTCGCCGATGAGCGAGGCAGCCTCGGCGATATAGGGTCCGTCGGTCATGACGGGCCATCTAGCCGGTTGGCGGGCCGAAGTCGCGTATGGACGTTTCGGTTCTCGCCGAAATGTCGCGCGCCCTCCTACTCCCCGGGCCGATATTCGCGCTCGGTGTGCCCCTTGAGATCCTCGGGATAGAAATAGACCTTGCGAAGGTCGCCCGACGCGTAGCGGAGCGCCTCGTCGTTGAAGTGTCGCGATTGGGGATGTCCGCTTTCTCCACCCGCGGTAACCGCATGCGCGCGCACTCGAGGTCCGAACTCGACCACCGCGACGAAGCTGTTCCCCGAAGTCCCATACCATTTGACGGTGCCGGGCTTGGGCGACGAGCCAAAAGCCGCGAGTGAACCGTAGGCGCTGCTCGCAAAAGGCACGGGGATGCTCGGCGCACTGTCGCTGAACGGATGGACGATCGCCGGCGAAATCCGCTGGAATCGGTTCACCTCGCCCCACGGCACCTGCCAGCGGCCAAACTCGCGTTTCAACCTCGTCACCGCCTCGTCGAGCGCATCGACCTTCTGTTCGGGCGTGGTGTCGCGCGCGAGGCGCATCATTCGCTTGTTGCCGGGTTCGTCCTCGGACGCATGCTCGCCCTTCTGCAGCGCGTCCCCCCAGAACATCGCGAGAGTCTGAGCGACCGATTCGCCGCTCCAGCGATAGTCCCATGAGCGAAGCACCCCGATCGGCCCAGCCAGCCGGTCGAAACGCCGGTCGTTCTGAGGGAGCCGGTGATAGGCATCGAGGAGAGAGGGGACGAGGACCGCAAAGCCTGGCTGGTAGCTGTCGAACGCCGCTGCCTGGAGCTTCTCGAGCGTCCATCCCCGGCTGCCCGAAAGGAGCTTCAGTGCATGGAGCCCACGGAAGTTCTCCCCGAACATGTCCATATACTTGGGATAATTGGCCGGGTTCGGGCTGAACGGACCGGCGGCGGACCATGGCGCATTATTGTTGTTGTCGACCCAGCCGTTCGGCGGGTTCATGACGTTCGGCAGCTCGGGGAGCGAATGGAGCGATCCCCAGTCGGTCGCCGGGTCGGTCCCGTCGACCGGCCTCGTATAGTCGAAGCGATTGTCGCGCCGGGGCACGAACTGGGGGTGGAGATAGGCGATCTCGCCCTTGTCGTCGGCGAAGATGGTGTTGTTCGAGCTGTTGGCCTTCAGCTGCGCGACCTGCATGAACGAGGCAAGGTCGCTTGCCTTGGTCCGCAAATAGCTCTGCTGGAGCGCTTCGACCGGCCGGTTCATCATCGCGAATGAGATCCAGCGATCGCCATCGGAGCGAACGATCGGCCCGTGATGGGTGAAGTAGGTGGTGAAGCTTCGCGATCCGAGCTTCCCGCTTGGAAGGCGATAACGGATCGTCACCGGACGCACCCCGAGCGGGTTGCACGCGGCTCCGAAGCGATAGCAGCGCGCCTTCCCGCGCTGTTCGACTTTTTCCGCGAACTCGTCGACGACATCGACTCCGCTCGACGTGTGCATCCAGCCGATATGCGGATTGAAGCCCTGGTAGATGAAGAATTGTCCCCAGGTCGCAGCGCCATAGGCATCGAGGCCCTCGTCGCTCGACATCTGCAGCTCCGACCTGAAGAAGAAGCTCGTGTGCGGGTTGATGAGAAGAAGCGCGTGGTTGTTGCTGGTGAGGCCTGCGGCAATTGCAATTCCATTGGAGCCGCGCGGCTCCTCGTCGAACTTTCTCAGCGTCTCGGGAATCCACGCCCGGGTTTCTGCCAGCCTCGTCCCATCGGAACCGAGTTCGGAATGGCCGCGCGGAGAGTAGAAGTCGCGAAGTCGGTCGAGGTCGATCCGCTCGATGTCGCCGCCGATACTCCCTTCGGTGAAGCTCAAGACCATCCAGGGCTCGAAATGCGTGAGCACCTTCGGATGCACCTCAGGGTGGGTCGCAAGGAAGTAATTGAGGCCGTCCGCCCAGGAGTTCATCAGGGCCTGCATCTCGGGCGGGCTCTTGGCGTACCAGGCCTTGAGTTCGGGCTCGCTGACGTAAAGCCGCGCCCTGAGGTCCTGCCAGATCGCCTTTTCGCCTTCGGCTTCGGCGGTCCGCCCCAGCGCCGTCAGGTAATTGGCCTCGATGCGTGGAAAGTCATCCTCGGCCTGCGCATAGATCGCGCCGAACACGGCGTCGGCGTCGGTGCGTCCGTGGACGTGAGCAATGCCCCAATCATCGCGGGTGATCGAGACATGCGACGCTTCGCTGCGAAGGCGCGCAAGTTCCGGGGCCGGAGCAGCGGCGGTGAGGACGATCAAAGCGGAAAGGATGAAGGGACGCATCGGGCTAGGGCTAGGGCGCGGACAGCGGCAGGGCAAGATTGACGCCGCGCAATCTGGTGCTTGCACAACAGTTCGCGCTAGCTGAGAGGCGGGGAGGGAGTTCTTGATGGCGGATGAAACAGCTCGGACGCGCAGCCCGCTTGGGCGCGTGATCCTTTCGAGCCTGATCGGCACGACAATCGAATGGTATGATTTCTTCCTCTACGGTTCTGCTGCCGCGCTGGTCTTCAACAAGCTGTTCTTTCCCAGGTTCGACCCTCTCGTCGGTACACTGCTGGCATTTGCGACCTATGCGGTGGGGTTCGTCGCGCGGCCTCTCGGGGGGATTGTCTTCGGTCATTTCGGCGATCGCATCGGCCGCAAGAAGCTGCTCATGTGGAGCCTTGTCACGATGGGCCTCGCGACGCTTCTGATCGGGCTCCTGCCAGGATATGACAGCATCGGCATCTGGGCGCCGATCGGGCTGATCGTCCTTCGCGTACTGCAAGGCTTTGCGGTCGGCGGCGAATGGGGCGGCGCGGTGCTGATGGCTGCCGAACATGGCGATGCGAGGCGGCGCGGCTATTGGGCGAGCTGGCCGCAGGCAGGTGTTCCGCTCGGAAGCCTGCTCTCCGCCGGAATCCTCGCGCTGATGGCGGGGCTGCAGAGCGAGGCCGATTTCATCGCCTGGGGCTGGCGGGTGCCTTTCCTCTTGTCGGCGGTGCTCGTCATCGTCGGCTGGTACATCCGCAACCGCGTCGCCGAGAGCCCGATGTTCGAAAGCGAAATCGAGGCGGAAGCGCCGCCCAGGACGCCCGCCCTCGACGTGTTCCGGGAGCGGCCGCGCGCGGTCCTGCTCGGCGCGGGCCTCAGGGTCGGGGAGAATATCGTCTATTATATCCTGACCGTCTTCTCACTGACCTTCCTCGTCGACGTCGCCGAGCACAGTCGCAGCCTGGCGCTCGATGCGCTGCTGATCGGCGCGGCCATCCAGTTCATCGCCATCCCGCTGCTCGCGATCCTCTCGGACCGGATCGGGCGGCGGCCGGTCTATGCCTTCGGGGCATTCGGCTCGGCGATCTTCGTCTTCCTGTTCTTCCCGATGCTCGCAAGCGGGAGCAACGCGATGATCATCCTCGCGATCGTCGTCGGACTTGTCCTTCACGCGTCGATGTATGCCCCGCAGGCCGCCTTCATCACCGAGCTGTTCCCGACGCGGATCCGCTATTCAGGAGTGTCGATCGCCTATCAGCTGACCGCGATCCTCGCGGGTTCGCTCGCCCCGATCATCGCGCTTTGGCTGTACAAGGACCTGCATTCGTCCGTGCCCGTTTCGATATATGTCGCAATCGGCTGCGTGATCAGCGGCGTCAGTGCGCTTCTGGCGCACGAGACGCGCGGCGTGGAGTTGTCGCGAATTCGCTAGAAGGTCGCAAAAGGGGGGCAATCGAAGATGCGTGGACTGAAGGCGTTCGTGGCCGGCGTCTCGGCCATGCTGGTAACTCCTTTTGCGACTGCGGCGTCGGCACAGGTTCCTCCATCTGTCGGGACGCAATCGGCAGAGCGCATGGCCGACCTCATCCGCCTCTGGAATTATGTACGGCTGTTCGACGTCGATCCGCGCGCCATGTCCCGCCAATGGGAGATGGCGTTGAGTGATGCCGCGGCTCCGGCGCTTGCGGCAGCAGACGACAAGGACCTCAAGCGCGCGATCGATGCGATGATGGCGAAGCTCGACGCGGCTCCTCCGCCCGGTCGGACGGCTGCAAAGGCTCGGACCGATGTTCCCGCATTCCGGGTGGTGAACGAGCGCGCGATAGCGTCGTGCGTGTCGATTGCTGCCGCATTGGCTTCCGAAAGCGAGCCTTCAGGCGATGTGAGCGCTTTTGGCGGCGCAGCGAAGAAGGTCGGGCTCATCTTCGATTGTCGCCGCTTCCCTGAGGGAGCTGCCGGCGACGGCCTCAGGCAGATATTCGAAGCATGGTTTGCGCAAGCCATCCCGGAATATATCAGTCGTCCAATCGCTCGCGGCTCGATGCGGATGCGCATGCACGATGGGTATCCACCGGACGAGGGAAACAGCAGCGGCGGCTATGCGCGCGGTACCATCGACCAGGACCTTGGTCTTCTCGTCCCGGAAAAACCGAGCTCGGCTTCTGGGCCACGAATGGTCCTCGTCATTGATGAATCGAGCCCCAATCCCGCGAGAATCGCCGGTGCGCTCCAGGCCAGCGGGCAAGTTCGGGTGGTCGCGCAGGGGCGAGCGCCGGCAGCGGGTCTTTCCCAATTCACGTCCGCTCATGTGCAGGCCGCGGTGAAGACCGAGACATACCTCACCTCCAGCGGACGCGAGGAATTCCGCGCCGACGCCTGTCTTCCCGGCTCGGCGAGCGATGCCGCCGTTGCGAGCACCGCAAGGGCCATGCTGAACGGTCTCAAGGGTCCTCCTTGTCCTAAAGCATCGCTCCGCTCCCCGAATGCGAACCCTGCGTCTCCCGAGGCGGACAAGAGTCGCGTTCCTTCGCTCGGCGAACGGATGGTTGCGCTCGCGAAACTGTGGGGCACATTTCAATATTTCCACGCCTACAAGGACCTCGATTCACAGCCGTGGGAAAGCCAGCTCGAGAAGTTCGTGCCGATCTTCGCGGCTGCCGACACGCGCGCCGAATATGAAGATGCAGTCAGTAGGCTCGCAGCTCGGGCCGACGACAGCCATGTCGGCGTGGGCGGAACAACCCTGACCGCGCTGAGCCCGAAGCGCTATGCACCGCCCATCTATGTCCGGCCAGTCGAGGCCGGCTTTGCTGTCGCCGGGCTTCACGATCTCACGCTCGCCGACCGACTCCATGTTGGCGACGAGATCCTCGCGGTGGACGGACGCAAGGCCGCGGATGTGGCCGCAGACGCTGCGCCGATAATTGCCGCATCGACCCCGCAGGCGCTCGCGCAACGCGAGGCGATGGTGCTGCTCGCGGGCGAGCAGGGAAGCGTCGTTCGCCTCGTGGTTCGCCGGGGCGAAGCTGCTCCGTTCGAGATCGATCTTCAGCGCTCAATGCCGATGTACCGCGCCGCTGGCCAGCCCGAGACGAAGGAGCCGAGCTTTCGGCGGATCGGGGCCGACATAGGCTATATCGATCTCTCTCGGATCACGCCCCCTGAAGCGGACACGGCCCTTGATCAGCTCATGGACACGAAGGCGATCGTCTTTGATCTTCGTGGCTATCCCAAAGGTACTGCGTGGGTGATCGCTCCGCGACTGGCGCTGGACGGTCGCGAAGGCGCGATTGCGGCGCAGTTCCGGCGTCCGATCTACCTCGGTCCGAGCGAACCCGAAGAGAATTGGAAGAGCTTCACGCAAAGCATCCCCGTGCGCGACAAGCCTCGGTATCGGGGCAAGCTCATCGTCCTCATCGACGACCGCGCGATCAGCCAATCAGAATATACCGCCCAGTTCTTCGAAGCTGCCGCCAATCCGGTCTTCGTCGGCACACCAACGAACGGCACCAACGGCGATGTGACCTCGGTCGACCTT
>DASZYL010000034.1:0-5887 GCA_035545385.1 Sphingomicrobium sp.
TTCGTGTGCGAGGGCGAAAGCTGCGAGGAGCCGGTTGGCTCGCTTCCGGGAGTCAGCCGTTGGAGCGTCGATCGCCTGGCGGCCAAGGCCCGCGAGGCGTCCGCCCTTGGAATTCCCTGCATCGCGCTCTTCCCGAACACCCCGGACCAACTGCGCACCGAGCGCGCCGAGGAGGCGCTCAACCCCGATAACCTCATTTGCCGGGCGATCCGTGCCATCAAGGATGCCGTCCCCGAGATCGGCGTCCTCACCGATGTCGCGCTCGATCCTTATACCTCGCACGGCCACGACGGGATGATGGATGCCTCGGGCAATGTCATCAACGACGATACGGTCGAGATCCTGGTCCGCCAGGCGCTCGTCCAGGCGGAGGCGGGCGCCGATATCGTCGCTCCTTCGGACATGATGGACGGGCGCGTCGGGGCGATCCGCTCGGCGCTCGAGGAAGCCGGCCACCAGAACGTTGCGATCATGGCCTATGCGGCCAAATATGCGTCCGCCTTCTACGGTCCATTTCGCGAGGCGGTGGGTTCGCTCGGACGTTTGAAGGGCGACAAGAGGGGTTACCAGATGGACCCCGCGAACATCGAGGAGGCCCTGCGCGAGGTCGAACTCGATATCGCCGAAGGCGCCGACTTCGTCATGGTGAAGCCGGGCCTGCCGTACCTCGACGTCGTCTCCCGCGTTAAGGAGGCGTTTCAGGTCCCGACCTTCGTTTACCAGGTGAGCGGAGAGTATGCGATGATCGAGCATGCCGCAGCAGCGGGTGCTGGCGATCGCGACGCGCTCATCCTGGAGACGCTGCTCGCCTTCAAGCGCGCCGGGGCAAGCGCGGTCCTCACCTATCACGCGGTGGATGCCGCTCGACTCATCGCGTGATCGAGGAGCTTCGCGCGAAGATCGGGGAGCTGCGCGAGGCCGCGGCCCCGCTCGAGCCCGATGCCGCCAAGCGGCGTTCGGTCGGCGCGAAGGCGATGGATCACGCGCTTTCCTATTGGGACCAGGTCGACAGCGCGTCGAGCAATCGGCCCTGGTCCGAGGTCTTCAGCCAGCGGCTCGATCCCGAGTTCCCTGAAGAGGGACGGGATCCCTCGTCGGTGCTCGATTACGTCGAAAGCTGCATCGACGCTCCGGGATTCGCAACGACGAGCCCGCGCTTCATGGCCTATATCCCGGGCGGGGGCCTTCCTTACTCGGCTCTTGGCGATCTCCTTGCCGCGACCTCGAACAAATATTCGGGATTTGCTTCGGCAAGCCCAGGCGCGGTGAGGATCGAAAATGCCTGCGCTGCCTGGCTCGCAAGCGTCATCGGCTATCCGCGAGATTGCGCGGGCACATTGACCTCGGGCGGAAGCCTTGCGAATCTCACCGCCCTCGTCACAGCCCGCGAAGCTCGCGACCCCGAAGGGGGAGGCGCGGTCTACCTCACCCGCTTTGCGCATTATTGCATCGACAAGGCGCTCCATATCGCGGGTCGCGGGCGCTCGCCCCGCCGTCTCATCGCCACCGACGAACAGTATCGGATGTCGGTCGAGGCGCTCGAACAGGCGCTCGAAGAGGACCGCCGCAACGGGATCAGGCCCTGGATCGTGATCGCCTCGGCAGGGACGGTCGATACCGGCGCCATCGATCCCCTTCCCGAAATCGCCGACCTCTGTCGTCGATACGGCGCCTGGTTCCATGTCGATGGTGCCTACGGCGGGCTTTTTGCCTTGTGCAGCGAAGGGCGTGATCTCCTGAACGGGATCGAGCTTGCCGACAGCGTCGCCCTCGACCCTCACAAGACCTTGTTCCTTCCCTATGGGACTGGCGCAGCGCTGGTCCGCGACGGCCGACTTCTCCAGGACGCCTTCAGTGCGAGCGGTGAATATATCCGCCCGCTCGGCGAGTCCGAGGTCGGCCCGTCACCGGCCGATCTTTCGCCCGAGCTCACCCGTCACTTCAGGGCGCTGCGCTTATGGTTGCCCCTGCAGATGGCCGGCATCGCCGCCTTCCGCGCGGCCCAGTCGGAAAAGCTCGCGCTGGCGCGATACTTCCACGCTCGCCTTTCTTCGATCGACGGGTTCGATGCCGGGCCCGAGCCGCAACTCTCGGTGGTCGCCTTCCGCTACCTTCCAGAAAGTGGCGACGTCGACGCGTTCAACGAGGAGCTGATGCGCCACATCCAGCAGGAAGGGCGGGTCATGATGAGCGGGACGCGCATCGACGGGAGCTACCGCTTACGCTGCGCCATCCTTTGCTTCAGGACCCACCTCGAACATGTCGACGATGCGATCGAGGCCGTCCTTCGCGGAGTTGAGGCCCTTCGTGGCTGAGGTCGTTGCCGAGACCCGGCGCCTCGTTCTTCGTGACTGGGATGACGCCGACGAAGCCCGTTTCTTCGAGGTGATGAATGTCCCGGCGGTGATGAAGCATCTCGGCGGTGTCCAGACGTTTGATGACTGGCGGCAGGCGTTCAACCGGATCCTGGGCTTCAGCCGTGACTATGGACACACCTTCTGGATCGTCGAAGACAGGAAAACCAGGGAGCTGCTGGGCTTCTGCGGCCTCAAGCGCGTCAATGCGCCGGGGGCAGGGAATCTTGCGGGAACACCCGAGATCGGCTGGCGATTTCGCGAGAGCGCCTGGGGCAAGGGCATTGCCAAGGAAGCGGCCATAGCGAGCCTCGACCTCGGCTTCGGGACCTTTGGCTACGACCACATCATCGCCATGACGATTCCGCCCAATTCGGCGAGCCAGGGATTGATGAAGCGGCTTGGAATGACGAGGCGCGAAGACCTCGATTTTGAGGATCAGAGGTTCGGACCTGAGACAAATCCCCAGATCGTCTACTGGATGGATGCTTCCGATTGGCCAAAAGCCAGGGCGGAAGCGGTGAGCTAGAGACCCAGTTTGCGCTGGATTGCAGCGATCCGCTCGTCCTGGCTGCGCGAGATCGAAGCCACTTCAGCTGCCGCATCCTCGATCGCCTTCAAATCATTGGGAGCGATCCCTCCCTGGGTCTGCAGCGCGTTCGCGCCGAGAGCATCGATGTCGGACTGGGCAACCGCCGTTGCATTGCGCGCGGCGATCGCGGCCGAAAGAGCTTCCTGAGCGGCGATCCAGCTCTCGCTTTGCGGAGGTCCCGCGGAAGCCGCAAGCCGTTCGGCCTCGGCCGCCGCAGGCTCGAATGCCGCCTGGCCGCGCTTCGCTTGATCGACAAGCGCGGCAAGCCGCGAGGCGAGTGCGCTCGTCACCGGCCGATCATTGATGGGTCGAACAGGCTGAAGGCGGGGATCGATCGCCTCCGCGGGGCGAGGCTGGAGCGACGGATAGGGCCCGCCGGCCGACGAACAGGCAGTCACGAGGAAAAGCGCGATGAGCAGCGGCAGTCGCATCGCCATGGCCTGTAAGAGCAAAATGCAGGGTCCGGAAGGATTTCGGAGTGACAGGGCTACAGTCGGCCCGCTTGCCGATGGGGGGAGGTCACCGAGTTAAGGTCTTTTTTCGGAGGTCAGTCTGTATAGGCTTTGCGCGCGCGCCTCCAGGACAGTCACCAGACGCTGAACCCCCTGCCGGAGATGATCTATCAAACCGAGCTGTCGACAAGGATCATGCCGCAATCGAACGGCGGCGTGGCACGACTTTGAGGTCCGGCTCACTTCCGCCGAGACGAGCGAGACGACGAGCGCTTTCCCGTTCAATGAGTGCTTTCAGCGCTTCTCCGATCAATGCCGATCTCTCCTCTAGAGGGTTCGGCACACGCAAGCCGTGGCTGCTCGACCTGCTCAATAGAAGGCACCCGCGTATCGCGCCGATCACCCTGGCCAACTGGGATCGGCCGGATCGCCTGGGCGCTGATGACCGGCCGCGAGCGCTACCGCGAGCCGGTGCTCGCATGAACTAAGCCGAAGGCGCTAACGAGGTTGGCAGGAGCAGGAGACTGACTGACGCGAAGCTGTCCATCGAGGACCGAATGATCCGGGAAAACCCACTGACGACCCGGCGCCTCGAGCGCGTGGAATCGGTCGGGACCCAAGAATCTGCGGAAAAGGCATCATGGCCAGCGGCACATGGAACGCCGCATCAACAGGTCGAAGACATGGCCGCATCCAAACGGAGCAGAGAAGCGCAGCAACCTGAACTTGCTAACGGAGCGCCGTCCAGAAGGGTGGAAACGAGACCTTCCCGATTCGCTTGTGAGCTCAAATGGGCCCATTCATGATGTTTCGGATCTGCTCGATTTGGTGCATTCGCTCGTGCACGATTGCGACGAAGCCAACCTCGCCCGTGTCCAGTACCTTCCAATATATGAAGTGGTGCTCACACTTCCCGAAATAGCCCTCAATTCCAAATTGAGCGGGCACGGCGCGCCATATGACATTCTTGGCCGAGATATCTGCAAAGTACTGGAAGAGCAGCTCGACATAGTGGTCCGCCCGGTCTTCTCCCCATTCGCCCGCAGTATATTCGTAAATCTGGTCTAGCTGTTGGTCCGCCTGTGGCCCAAGAAGATAGCCGCTCATGCAGGCGCGCGCCTCTTTCGGTTCCGTTTGGCCACATCTGCTGCAGTGATGCGTCGAAAGTTAGAATCCGGCGTGGCAAATGCTTTCTGAAGTTCCGCCTTCAGTCGCTCAAACGCTTGGTCCTCCGCCTGCTTTTTGTCCTTGCGGATCAAATCGCGGACGTACTCACTGACGTTGTCGTAAGCACCGTGCTCACCAACGTTGGCAGCGACAAACTCGCTGAGTGTACCGCCAACGCGGACGTTCAGCGTCATTGGCTTGGCCATCATTCAAACTCCGTTGTCCACAATATAGTGAATCTTGTGGACAAATGCAACGTGCGCGGCGCCCCTGGAGGCGCAGGCGTTATGTCGCAATAGGGGTCCGAAGCGGACATTGGTGTGGCGTCAAGCTACAGGTTGATCATGCTGTTCAAAAAGTCGCTGGCGATTGGTCGCGTGCTCCTGTTCTGGGCCGCAACGATGGTGGCGCTTGCGCTTGGCAGTGCAGTTGGCGGCAACCCTGACTACGCGCCGCTTGTAGTCGGCTCTCTGACAGTTCCAGTGACCATTGCACTCACGCTGCTTTTCATAAGATGGGAGGACAGGAAGCCGCGTGAATTCGGCCTTGAGCTTACTCGAGCGTCTTGGTTTCGCTTCGCTGCGGGCGTCTTGTTCGGGTTGCTGCTCATTGCGGTGCAGACTGCAATCATGGCGTTCGCCGGACGTGTGCATTGGACGGCTGCATCGCCTTCGCCGGCCACGTTATTGCCGATCCTTGGCTATCTCTTGCTTGCGACCCGCGAAGAGCTCGCATTTCGAGGATATCCGCTGCGTCTACTCACAGTCGAACTAAGGCCCTGGACTGCCCAGATTATCGTCGCGGCAATGTTCATCGTCGAGCACAAGCTTGGAGGCGCGACCTGGGAGAATGCCGTCTTGGGATCAGGATTAGGGTCATTGGTATTCGGAATGGCCGCGCTGGTAACTCGGGGGCTGGCATTGCCAATCGGAATTCACGCGGCGTGGAATATTGGGGACTGGGCACGCGGCGGAAAAGGCAGTGGTGGCCTTTGGCGCATGGTAGTCGAGCCAGATGCGAGCGCCCTTGCCGACAAGGTAGCCATGGGCTCCTACGTCGCAGTCATGTTGTGCGCCCTGGCTAGTTTATGGTGGGTGCAACATCGCGCTCGGGAGACTGTCGCCTAAACGTCCGCTTGCCGGGAAAGCGGACATAGCAAACTACCCCAAGAAAATTGGGGTGGCCCTTTGAACCACCATCAAACATTGTGCGCGCGTGGCTTCCGTCGTGAATACGTCAAACGAGTTGCGCGCTGAACAGACTGTTGATCTCTCGCGCCTGACTGATGCCGAGCGTGCCGTCCTCCGGCTTCTCGCTGAGGG
>DASZYL010000035.1:0-1739 GCA_035545385.1 Sphingomicrobium sp.
GCCCAACCGCATCAGGGCATGCAGGGTGAGCGCCGAATCCCGAACCCAGCAGAAGCGATAGTCCCAGTTGCGATCGCCTCCGATCTCCTCGGGCAACGAGGCGGTTCCGGCCGCCGCGATCGCTCCAGAGGGAGAGTGGATCAAGAGCTTGAGAACCAGGGCGCTGCGGATAACCGCATCCCGCCAGGGCCCCTCGTAGGTCCGGCCGGCAGACCACCCGCGCCAGAAGGCAATCGTCGACATTAGACGCGACTCCACTTCGGTGCGAGAGGGGAAGACCAGCGGCTCTTCATGAGCGGCGCTCAGGGCAAGGAGCGCGTCATCGCCCGCGCATGCCACATAGCTGGCGCTGATCGAGGTCTCATCGAGGACGGGTACGCCAGCGTCCCAGGAGGACACGGCGAGCGCGTCCTTCCCGCTCCTCGCAACCGGCGTTTCGCCCCGGCGGCGGAGTTCCGGCCGCCGGCTTCCGTACATGAATCGAGGTTCGACTCCCCAGCGCATCGGCACGCGGCCCGAAAGACCCTCGACCCGTCGAGCGAGCTCTCGGGAGGGCACCAGCCCACTGCCCGGCAACAGCATCGCGTCGGTAACGCGCACTACGCCCACCTCCGTCTTAAAGATGGTCTGCAGCGCGTTGGTCTCCGGAAGATAGGCCCGTTCGATCGTGAATGGCGGTTCAGGGCCGAGGCTGAAACTGCCGCCGCTCTGGGCGTCGAGAATGGCCCCGAAGACGCTCGGCGAATCGAGGTCTGGCAGGCATAGCCAGTCGATCGATCCTTTGCTCGAAACCAGGGCCAACGTACGCCCATCGCCGATTGCTCCGTACTCACGCAGCGGCGAATAGCCTGCGTCGCGCATCAGAGTAGAGCTACCCGAGTCACTTGAGGGAAACTCGGGCAGCGGCGCGTCTCGCGAAAGGCCTCAGGGGCATGCAGGACTCGGAAACGAGGCCCTCCCTCTGCTGTCGTCGCCGACCTCAAATCGGTCGACGTCATGCTGATCGGTCCAGAGCGTGAAGCTGGTGGCTCGTCGAATCCACGCTGTTTCGGTGGATAACCAGGATTGGACGACGGGCGTGGTGGACGACCGCGCTGGAGACGCTTCCGAGCAACATCGAGCGCAAGCCCGTCAGGCCTCGGGAGCCCATGACGACGATCGCGGCCTGCCGGCGCTCAGCGGTCTCGATGATCGTCTCCCAGATCGGCCCGTCGGCCTCGACCGCGAGCGGCTCGGCTTCCAGTCCCGACTCGCGCGCGAGGGCCACCCCTTCTTCCGCTCTGCCCTGACCATCCTCGGAGGCGAGGTGGTCGAGCTCGGTGAAGTTGGGCATTACCGTCGCCCCCGACCAGGTCACGCTGGCCAGACCGGAAATGGGCTGCCACACCGTCAAGACCAGTGCATAGCCACCTGGAAAGAGATCCCCGGCTTCGGCGATCATGTGCTTCGCGTCCTCGGAACCGTCAAAGCAGAGCATCAATGGGTCGGCGGGCATGGCACGGGCCTCCTCGGAATTTGTTGGCGGGCGACGGTCGTGGTGCTTCGGTCCAATCTTCCTCATAGCCGGGCCTGCGCACCATGGGTCGGAATGCCCATTGACGCGGAACGTCAAAGTGCGACAGTGGTTTCGATGCAACCGTCGACAATGCAATCGTGACCAACGGCGTCGAGCCGTCCTCAGAGGCGGCGCTTTCGAACCTAGTTTCCCCTCGCCCCGGGCATGACAAGCGCCTTCCGCT
>DASZYL010000036.1:0-5809 GCA_035545385.1 Sphingomicrobium sp.
CCGGCGCAAGGGTTGAGCCCTTTTCCGTTCGTCAGGACGAACGGATCGGTTGTTGCTCGAAGGGTGGAAACCACTGGTCGGGACGACTGGATTCGAACCAGCGACCCCCACACCCCCAGTGTGATGCGCTACCAGGCTGCGCTACGCCCCGACTGGCCGGCGCATCTAGGCAGGGCCACCAATCATGGCAAGGTGCGACGGGAGGGCGGATGGCTCGACGAAGGCAAAAAGGCAAAGCGGGCAAGTGGTTCGCGCGGCTGATTTCGGCGATTCTCGCCGTTCCCGCACTCTATCTTGCGGCTGCGCTCGCTGGCTCGCTCGTGCCCGTCAACAGGGGGTGGGTCGAGCCTTCACGGGGCATCACCGTCTACATCGCCGATAACGGAATCCACGCCGACATCATCATGCCGGTCAAGGCTGGCGGCCTCGATTGGAGGCCTCTCATTCCCAGGAGCGACTTCAGAGCCGCCGAACCCGATTCTTCGTGGATCGCCTTCGGCTCGGGCGAGGAGCGCGTCTATCTCGATACTCCAAGCTGGTGGGATATTACCCCGCGAACGATCTTCTCGGCGCTCGCGGGCGGGCGCCGCGTCGTCCACGTCGAATATGTTCCAAGCCCTTATTATGCGGCCCGCGAAATCCGCCTGCGGCCGGAAGAATACCGGAGGCTCTGGGCCGCCATACGGGCCGATTTCGAGCTCGATCGAAGCGGGCACGTCGAGCGGATCGATCATCCTGGTTATGGACCCGCCGACGCCTTCTACCGGGCGGTCGGCAAGGCCAATGCCGTTCGCACCTGCAACGCGGTCGCCGCGAACTGGCTCCGGCTCGCGGGGGTAAAGACCAGCCTCTGGCCGCCGTTCGTCAACGGCTTGATCTGGAGGTACCGGCGAACGTCTGCCTAGCCGCTCAATCCGACTTCTTGGCCGCCGCCTCGATATCGGACTTGGTCATGTTGATGGTGAGGCCCTTGTCGCCGCGGGCGAGCGCCGAGAGCGGGACATGGACCGAGACCTTGCCGGTGTTGAGGACCGCGCCCTTGGAATCCACCGATTCGATCTTCCCGACCGCGTTGCCGGTCGAATCGAAAACGGTCGCACCGGCCTTCACGTCAGCTTTTTCGGCAGCCTTCGCAGGTGCTGCGGCTGCATCGGCCTGCGGCTTCGAAGCGCTTTGCGCCTGGGTGTCGGCCTGGCCCTTCGCGTTATCCGCCGGCTGGGCGGCCGCATTGTCCGCTGGAGGCGGCCCTGGATTGGCGGTCTGCGCGGCTGCAGCGACCGGCAGCAAGAACGCCGTTGTCGCAATGATTTTCAGATTCAAATCCATCGTTTCGCCTCCAGTTCAAGGGGGTGGAGGCGAAACGAGAATCAGCGGGTCGGGACGCAGGCGTCGCGATGGGAAGTGTTAGGGAAAAGACCGCCTGTGCTTGTTAGAGAACGTATCGGCTGAGATCGGCGTTCTTCGCGATTCCGCTCAACTGCCCTTCGACGAACGCGGCATCGATGACGAGGGTTTCGCCGCGACGATCCTCCGCCTCGAAGCTCACGTCCTCGAGCAGCTTCTCCATGACCGTCTGGAGCCGCCGAGCGCCGATATTCTCGACGGCTTCGTTGACCTCCGCGGCAATTCGGGCGAGCGCCTCGATTCCGCTCTCGGCGAAGTCGATGCTGACGCCTTCCGTGCCGAGGAGCGCGCGATATTGTTCGGTCAGGCTGGCCCGGGTGGCCGACAGGATCCGAACGAAATCCTCCTGGGTCAGTGCCTTGAGCTCGACCCGGATCGGAAGCCGGCCCTGGAGTTCCGGCAGGAGGTCCGCCGGCTTGGCGAGGTGGAAGGCGCCGGACGCGATGAACAGGATGTGATCGGTCTTGAGCGGGCCGTACTTGGTCGCGACCGTCGTCCCTTCGATGAGGGGCAGGAGATCGCGCTGGACTCCCTCGCGGCTGATCGAACCGCCGCGGATGTCACTGACCGCGATCTTGTCGATCTCGTCGATGAATACGATCCCGTTGGCCTCGGCGTCGGCGAGCGCAACCCGATTGATGTCGTCGGGGTCGACGCGCTTGTCGGCCTCTTCCTCCGTGAGCCTCGCGAAAGCGTCCGGGACCTTGAGCTTGCGCCGTTTGCGCTGTCCCTGGCCCATTGCCTTGCCCATGATCGACTTCAAGTCGAACACCTGGGCGCCCATTCCCGGGATCTCGAACGGCATCGCGGGCTGGTCATCGACCTCGATCTCGACCTCGGCCTTGTCGAGGCTTCCATCCAGGAAACGTTCCTTGAAGCTCTGGCGTGTGGCCTCGCTCGATCCCTTGCCGGTAAGCGCATCGAGCAAACGGTCCATCGCCGCTTCCTCGGCGGCCGATTTCACCTTGTTCCGGCGCCGGTCCCGCTCGAGCCGGACCGCCTCCTCGACGAGGTCGCGGGCGATTTGCTCGACGTCGCGTCCGACATAGCCGACCTCGGTGAACTTGGTCGCCTCGACCTTGACGAATGGGGCATCGGCGAGCCTCGCGAGGCGCCTGCTTATCTCCGTCTTCCCGCACCCCGTCGGTCCGATCATCAGGATGTTTTTCGGGGTCACCTCGTCGCGAAGCTCGCTCGTGAGCTGCTGTCGCCGCCAGCGATTGCGAAGCGCGACCGCGACAGCCTTCTTCGCATCGTCCTGGCCGATGATATGCTCATTGAGAGCAGCGACGATCGCCTTGGGTGTGAGCTTGTCCTTGAGCAATTCGGCTTGCTCCCCGCCGCTTCCGGGGATGGTCCTGTGGTAGTTCATCTTGCCACGAATGTCGGGACCCTCTGCGGGCACTTCAAGCCGTGCAGCGGAAGGAGGCGAAGAAGCGCTTGTGATCCGCGATGATGCGCTGGATCGTCGCCGGCTCGGGCGTGGTGCTCCACTGGTCGACCTCGAAGGTGCCGCCGAGAATGATCCCGTCAGGCCTCGGGAACATGTACCCAGGGCCACCGGTGAAGGCATAGTGGACCTCGCTCTGCGGCTCGAGGATCGCAAGCTGTCCCCGCGCCGGATGAAGGTCCTGGTCGTTGAACAGCTCACGGCTTCCAAGGCCGGTACAGTTGAAAAGGAGCGTCTCGGGGAGCTCGGCGAGGTCCGAAGGCGCCGCAAACTTCTGGACCTTGACGCTGCCGCCCGCGATCTCGACGTCCCTCATCATCTGGCGGAGGTAGCGACCGGTCTCGACGTACATCGTGTCGTAGCGAAGCGTGCTTGACCAGGTGAAGGGGTGCTCGGCTCGAGTGAGCATCCGGTTGATCGGCGGGAAGCTCTCGATGAGCTTGTGCTCGGGGCTGTCGGTCTCGACATAGGTCGGGAGCCATCTCACCCCGTAATCCTCGCCGACCATGATCTGGAAGCGGCGCCAGCTGTAGTCGAGCGCCGCGATGAACTGGGCCATGAAGCCCGGGGGCTGATATCCCTCGCGGAAGACGGAGAAGGGATGGAACTGGCCGCCCGCGATGTTGGAGGTCGTGTCGGGCGGAAGCGCAGCAGCGTAGATCGTGACTGGAAATCCCGCCTCCTGGACGAGCCTTGCGGTCGACAGCCCGACCGCTCCCGAGCCGATCACCGCCACGGGCCCGCTATGGCCGGCAAGGCCAAGGTCCAACGCCAGCTTCGACGTTCCCCAGCTGAGCGTGATTCCGCCGCCACCGTGGCCGTAATTGTGAACCAGCCTCTTGTCGCCGAGGGCTTCGGCGCGAACCACAAAGCCCTGGCGCCTGAAGGGCCTGAGGCCCGCCACCGCCCGGATCAGCCGGCTTTCGTCGGCGTCCACGGGCGCGAGTGGAGTGCAGCCCGACAAGGACCTGTTGGTTCGAACCGTCGCGCAGCCCGAAAGGAGCGCAGCGGATCCAAGAGCAAAGCTTCGGCGGTCGAGGAGCACTCGTCCAGCCTAGCCGGGCTTTGCGTCAGCCTTCAATCGTCTCGATCGTCAGCCGGTCGTTCGTGAATACGCACACCTCGGCCGCAATCTGCATTGCGCGGCGCGCAAGGACCTCAGGATCACTCTCATAATCAACGAGCGCCTTTGCTGCCGAAAGGGCGTAATTCCCGCCCGATCCTATCGCCGCAATGCCCCCTTCCGGCTCGAGCACGTCACCGTTTCCGGTGAGGATGAGCATCTGCTCCGCGTCGGCGACGATCATCAGCGCTTCGAGGTTGCGAAGATATTTGTCCGTTCGCCAGTCCTTCGCGAGCTCGACCGCCGCGCGCAGGAGCTGTCCGTTATATTGCTCGAGCTTCTTCTCGAGTCGCTCGAAGAGGGTGAACGCATCGGCGGTAGCTCCCGCAAATCCCCCGATCACCTTGCCGTCCTGGCCGATTCTGCGGACCTTCTTCGCATTGGGCTTCATCACCGTGTTGCCCATGCTGACCTGGCCGTCGCCCGCGATGACGGTCTTCCCGCCCTTCTTCACGCCCAGGATCGTGGTTCCGTGCCAATTTTCCAAAGCAGTCTCCTTTGGAACCGAGGTGGGAGACCCGAGCTAGGCTTGCAAGTTGCGCTGGTATCGCCGCTCGGGAATGAACCAGGCGAGCGACACCGAGACGTAGATGGCGACCGAGATCAGCGGATCGACGAACGCGAGCGCCAGTCCGGCTCCGTAGGCCGCGAAACTGAGCCATTCCTTGAGTCGTGGGCCGCTCTCGCTTGTCCCTGTCTTCCCGCCCTCGGCGGCGACGAGGGCGCGCTCGAGCAGCATGTAGGAGACTGCAGCCATCATGAGGACACCGCCATAGGCGGCGACCGGCCAGGCGACGATCCCGGCCTCTCCCATCCAGCGGATCTCGTAGGGAACGAGGCTCAGCCAGAACAGGAGGCTGAGGTTCGCCCAAAGGACTCTGCCGTCGATCGTCCTTGGCTCCTGCATCATGTGGTGATGGTTGTTCCAGAAGATCCCGATGTTGACGAAGGAGAGGGCGTAGATTCCGAGGAAGGGCGCGAGGGCTTTCACTCCCGCCCACGTCGGCTCCTCCGGCAGCCGGATTTCGAGAACCATGATGGTGATGATGATTGCGATCACCCCGTCGGTGAACGCGTTGAGGCGGTCGGGCTTCATCTCTTCGGGTGCGATCCTGCTAGAGGCTCAGTTGTTCGAAGCGCCTGTCGGGCACCAGCCAGAGTGCCGCCACGGCGAAATAGATGAGGACTGCGACCAGCGGCCACGCGAGGGCGATTGCGATCGCGATCATGTAGGCAATGATCGTGATGAGACCCTTTCGCCCCCGCGCCGAGACTTTCCTGATCGGCGCGTCGGCATCGTTTGCAGCCAAGAGCGCCGAGCGGAGCCAGGCAACGGAAAGTGCGCACAGCAGCATCAGGACTCCGAAGGCGAGGACCGTGTCCCTCGTGATCCCGGCTTCACCGACCCAGCGGATGACGAAGGGAACGAGGCTCAGCCAGAACAGGAAGAACAGGTTCGCAACGAGGACCGTCCCGTCAACCCGGCGCGAAGCCTGAAGCAGGTGATGGTGCTGGAACCAGTAGATTCCGACCTTGATGAAGGCGAGGGCGTAGGCGGCGAACAGGGTGAGCTCGGGCTTGAGCGCGAGCATGCCGGCGCCGTGCGGAACAGGCAGTTCCAGAACCATGATCGTGATGATGATCGCAACGACGCCGTCGGTGAAGCTGTCCAGCCGGCTCGTGTCCATGCGAAAGCCCCCGCACTTTTTGGCCCCTTGGAGTGCCATTCAGCCGCAAAACGACCGTTCGGGCAACATCCAGGTTCGAGCCTTGGAATTCGGCAGCGAGGCGGGCGGCCCGGCGCGGGAACCAGCCGGGCCGCGTCTGTCAGG
>DASZYL010000037.1:0-23884 GCA_035545385.1 Sphingomicrobium sp.
GAAGCCGGAGCCGTCGCAATCATGCCTCTCGGAGCACCGATTGGATCGGGTCTTGGAATCCAGAACCGCGTGACGATCCGGCTGATCGTCGAGGGCGCCAAGGTTCCGGTGCTCGTCGACGCGGGCGTCGGGACCGCGAGCGACGCTGCTGTCGCCATGGAGCTCGGTTGTGACGGCGTCCTCATGAATACCGCGATCGCCGAGGCGAAGGATCCCGTCGGGATGGCGGGGGCGATGAAGCTCGCCGTCGAAGCAGGAAGGCTCGCCTATCTCTCGGGCCGGATGCAGAAGCGCCGCTATGCCGATCCCAGCAGCCCGCTCGCTGGTCTCATCTAGGCGGCCGGTACCGGCACCGGCCATTCATTGACCGAGCCAAGCGATTCGATCGCATCGCCAACCGCCTCGGTCATCGAGCGCATCCCTTCGAGGTCGGCGTGGAATTCATCCATGAAGCTGAGCTCTTCCTTCATCTCCCAGCCGGCAAGCGGGACTCCGACTGAATCGGCAATCGCCTTGCGCTTCTCGTAGAAGGGAAGGTCGAACTTGCGGTGATTGGCGAACTGGCGCTCCTGCGCGGCATTGAACGGTTCTCCAAGGCCGCACTCCATCTCCATCCGGGTCGGCGCCTTCTTCTCGAAGAAGGTCGACTGGTGGATGAGGACCAGGCGGATCTTCAACGCTCTGCAAACCGTCGCGAGAGCCCTTGTCCAGAGGCTCGTGAAGGCAATCAGTCGCGGGAAATTCTCGTCGGGGTCCGAAGGAATGCTCTCGAGCTCCTTTTGCGTCTTGAGGAGGGCGCGATTGGGCGACCCGTAGATGGGGTCGGCCATCGACGCCTCGCAGAAGGTCGAGAGGTCGCCGCCAGTCGAGACGACGACCACCTCTGGCGGCTTCCTAGCCGCGGCGACGAGGCCAAGGAGGAGCGAGTGGAGGTTGCGGCTGTTGGCGCCCGGCATCGCTGCATTGGCGAAGGGGAACTGGAAGCGCTCGGCGAGCTGTGACGCCATGGAGTTCTCGTTGCCGGCAATCCCGAAACCGAAGAGGTTGCTTGCGCCCATGACGAGCCCGTAGCGTTCGCTCTTGAGGCAGTCCGCGAGGGAATATTCCTTCCCACCAAGAGTGCTGTGCCTGAACCCCGCGGCATCGGTCGAGAAACTGTCGCAGCTCGTGTTCGCCCAGTAGCAAAGCACGTCGCCGCGAACTCCGATGAGCCGCCGGTTCCCGAAGAAATCCGCCATTTCAGGCCGGAGTTCCACGATCTTCTTGTAGTTCGCCATCGCTCCACATTAATGCGCTGTCGCGAAGGGTAAACTCACTTCGTTGCAGTGACGATGTGCGCCGCCATGGGTTCGTCGACCCCGCCCGCCGTCTCGAACCGGCTGAAGGCCTGCTCGACCGCCGCAAAGGCGCGGCCGAGGCTCCCGGGCTCGCGGTCCTCGACCTCGACGCCCATCGGCGTTCCATAGCAGAAGGCCATGGCGGCATCGTGCGCCGACGGGCTTCGACTTCGAAACTCCATCGTCTCGATGTCGACCACGTCAAAGCCGGCGTCGTGGAGATCCGATTCGATCGCGAGCGGGTCGGCATAGCCAAAGGGCCCGTCCCGAATGAATAAAGGCGGGTCGTCGGGAAAGAGCTCGATCAGGGTCTTCTGGCTAACGTCGCTGAGGACGTTCCGCTCGATCCTGTCCCAGATCGCGAGGAGATAATGTCCGCCGTCCTTCAGCACGCGCCCCGCTTCCCGATGAGCACGAACCCTGTCCGGAAAGAACATGGCGCCGAACTGGCAGACCACGAGATCGAAGCTCTCGTCCTCGAAGGGCAGGTCCTGGGCATCGGCAAGAACGAAGCCGACGGCGTCCGACGAAACCCGCTCCGCCGCGACATCCAGCATCGGCTGGTTGAGGTCGGTCGCGACGATTGTCGCCGACGGGACGGCTTCGTGAAGCGCCTCGGTCACCGCGCCCGTTCCGGCCGCGGTTTCAAGGATGAGCCGAGGCGCGAACGATCGAGCGCGCCGGGCGATTTCAAGCGCGTAGGGCCGGAAGATGAGGGGTACCATCAACCGGTTGTAATGGTCCGGAACCGAGCCGACGAACCTTAGCTCCTGTTCTTTCACGCGACCCTCCTCTTTTTTCAGGAGATTTGCGACGACGAGCGCTCACAGGCTAGCGCGACCGGAACATGAACCCGAAGTTGCGGGTTCAGTGAGCGTCCGGAGGTGCAACGTGGCCGCAACACTAACGGACTTCAGCACTGAGCGCGAGGCAATGGTCGAGCGTCAGCTGAAGCGCCGCGGAATCACCGATCAGAATATCCTCAATGCCTTCCTCGCGGTTCCGAGAGAGAGCTTCATCAGCGAGGAATATTCCCATCTCGCTTATGGAGATCATCCGCTCCCGATCGAAGCGGGCCAGACGATCTCCCAGCCCTATATCGTCGCACTGATGATCGAGGCGGCCGGGATCGAACCCGGGGACAAGGTGCTGGAGGTCGGCGCGGGCTCTGGATATGCGGCCGCGGTCATTGGCCAGATCGCGCGCGAGGTCGTCGCCATCGAGCGCCAGCCCGAGCTCGTCGAGGTCGCGCGCGAGCGCATGAAACGTCTCGGCTATTCCAATGTCGAGATCCTCGAGGGAGACGGGACGAGAGGTTGTCCCGCCAAAGCGCCGTTCGACGCGATCCTTGTCGCGGCGAGCGGCACTCACGTTCCCAAGGCCCTCGTCGAGCAGCTCGCCATTGGCGGGTCGCTCGTGATGCCGCTCGGCGGCCAGGGGTGGGGCCAGCAGCTGGTCAAAGTGACGAAGCGACCGGGCGGCGCGCTGGAGCACCAGAACCTCGGCGGTGTCCGGTTCGTTCCCCTGATCGGGGAAGAGGGCTGGAAAGATGCTTGATACCGAGCTCCAATCATTGCCTCGACTGATCGCGGAAGCGGCCGAGCCGCTGCCCGAGATCGATGATCCCCGCTTCGGGGCCATGTTCGACCGGTTCGCGGATGCGAGGGTCGTCTGCCTTGGCGAAGCCACTCACGGCACGAGCGAATTCTACCGGGCCCGGGCAGCGATCTCTCGGCGCCTCATCGAGCGCCACGGCTTCAATATCGTCGCTGTCGAAGGCGACTGGCCGGACTGCGCGACGATCGACCGCTACGTTCGCCATCGGCCGCCCCGCGACTTCGAGATGAACGCCTTCGAGCGCTTTCCGCTCTGGATGTGGCGGAACGAGGAAGTCGACGCCTTCGTCCGCTGGCTACGAAGGCACAACGAGAATTTCCCCTACGAGCGGATGTGCGGCTTCTACGGCCTCGACCTCTATAATCTTGGAGCATCGATGCGGGCGGTGATCGACTTCCTCGAGAAGGAGGACCCCGAGCTCGCTGCCCTCGCTCATCGCCGCTACGGATGCCTCGATCCCTGGGCCGAGGACCCGGCGCTCTACGGCCGGCACTCGCTCCTCGAAGGCTATGCAAGGTGCGAGGTCGGCGTCGTCCAGATGCTGAAGGACATCCTGCAGCGGCAGGTGGACTGCCTCGGCGAGGAATGCGACGAGTGGCTGGATGCCGCTGCGAACGCCCGGCTGGTGAAGGACGCCGAGGCCTATTACCGCGTCATGTATCACGGCTCGGCCGAGAGCTGGAACCTGCGCGACACGCACATGTTCGACACGCTCAACATGGTCCTCGATGCCAGGGGGCCCAATTCGAAGGCCATCGTCTGGGCTCACAACAGCCATATCGGCAATGCTGCCTTCACCGACATGGGCCAGCACCGAAACGAGCTCAACATCGGCCAGCTCGTGAAGGAGAAGTTCGGGCGGCGCGGCCGCCTCGTCGGGTTCGGGACCCATGCCGGAACCGTCGCCGCCGCCGACGACTGGGACTCGCCGATGAAGATCAAGAAGGTTCGGCCCTCGCTCCCCGAAAGCCACGAGCGGATGGCGCATGACAGCGGCGTCGATCGCTTCCTTCTCGACCTGCGCGAGGGCGAGGTCGGACGGGACCTTCGCGAAGGCCTCATGGAACCGCGGCTGGAGCGGTTCATCGGCGTCATCTACCGGCCCGAGACCGAGCGCTGGAGTCACTATAGCGAGGCCATCCTCGCGAGGCAGTTCGATGGCTATGTCTGGTTCGACGAGACCAATGCCGTCACTCCGCTTGCCGGCGAGCTCCGGCCGGGCGAACGCCCCGAGGTCGAGGAGACCTATCCCTTCGGCCTCTAGGCTGCGCTCCTTTCCAGGCGACCGGTCAACCTGGTCAGTTCATCGCCCTTTTTGGCTCACATCGGATCGATCTTGAGGAGAAAACCAACGCCCCTGCGCGTACTGCCGTTGAGCTCGGTCGCTAATTGGAGTTGCGGAGGGAGTTATGCCGCACCGGCGGCGAGTTCGGAAAGGCAGCTTCGCAGCCCATTTCGATGAGCTGGTCGCCCATTTCCCCGTATCTGAAGGCCCGCGCCCTCCAAAACGGACGGAGCGCAACGAGGAGCTCCAGGAGAAGATCGACATCCACGCCCTCCTGTTCGACCGGGCGTGGAAGCTCGACGATCGCCGCTAGCGCTTCGATTTTCCTCGAAGCTTCGTGATCGTCGTCTGGTTGCTGATCTCTTCGACGTCGGTCCTGCAGTGGATGAGGCGGATGCCCTTCCTCCCGACAGCCTCGTCGAGTGCCGGGCCGAAGGCCTCGGTCGTCTCCACCGTTGCCGCCCAGCCGCCGAAGGCGCGGGCGAGCTGGGCGAAGTCGGGATTGTCGAGGCGGGTTGCCGAGATTCGCTCCGGATACTCGCGCTCCTGGTGCATCCGGATCGTCCCGTAGCTCGAATTGTCGACGAGGATGACAAGGATGTCCGCGCCGTGCTGCGCTGCCGTTGCCAGTTCCTGTCCATTCATCAGGAAATCGCCGTCTCCTGCGACACAGACCACCGGGCGGTCCTTGAACCGGATCGCCGCGGCGACCGCGGCGGGAAGCCCGTAGCCCATCGTGCCGGACGTCGGGGCGAGCTGCGTCGGCATCGGACCGTAGCGCCAGTAGCGATGCCACCAGCCTGAGAAGTTGCCGGCGCCGTTGCAAATGATGGTGTTCTCCGGGAGCTTCTCGCGCATCATCGCAACGCACGGCCCGAGGTCCAGCCTGACCCCCTCGCGGGGCCTGGGCTCGGACCATTCGAGCCATTCGGCGTGCGCATCCTCGCCGCAGGAGAAACGGACGAGCTCGGGATCGATCCACTCGTCGATCATCTCGGCGAACTCGCCCATGTCCGAGCAGATCGGCAGGTCGGCATGGTAGACATGGCCGAGCTCGTTGGGGTCGGGGTGGACGTGGACGAGCGTCTGCCCCGGATGGTCAGGAGTGATGAGCGTATAGCCGTCGGTTGTCGCTTCGCCGAGACGAGGCCCCACAGCGAGGATGAGGTCGGCATCGCGAATCCGCTGCTGGAGCTTGGGATTGGGGCCGTAGCCGAGCTGGCCCGCGTAGACCTGGCACGCGTTGGAGATCGAGTCCTGGCGGCGGAAGGCAGCCGCGACCGGGATTCCGTAGCGGAAGGCAAAGTTCGCAAAATGATGCGAGGCGCGCGGGCTCCAGTCCGCTCCACCGACGATCGCGACCGGCGAAGCCGCCTCCTTGAGAAGCTCGAACAGCGCCTGGACGGCGCCGGGATCGGGCTCCTCGGCGACAGGTGGCACCCGCGGCCGATCCATTGCTTCGACTTCGTCTCTAAGCATGTCCTCGGGAAGCGCGAGAACGACCGGGCCCGGGCGTCCAGCAGTCGCGACCCGGTAGGCGCGGTAGACATATTCGGGGATGCGCCGCGCATCCTCGATCCGCGCTGCCCATTTGGCGATGGGCGCGAAGAATTGCGGGAAGTCGATTTCCTGGAAGCCCTCCCGGTCCCTGTCGCTTCGCGCGACATCGCCGATGAAGAGGATCATCGGGGTTGAATCCTGGAACGCGACATGCACGCCCGCGCTGGCGTTGGTTGCTCCAGGTCCCCGGGTGACGAAAGCTATTCCCGGACGCCCGGTCATCTTGCCGTCGGCGTCGGCCATATAGGCAACGCCGCCCTCCTGGCGGCAGACGACCGTGTCGATCCCGGGAGTGTCGTGGAGCGCGTCGAGGACGGCGAGGAAGCTCTCTCCAGGCACCGTGAAGATGCGATCGCAGCCCTGGATCATCAGTTGGTCGACGAGGATGCGGCCGCCGGTGCGCTTGGTCATGGGCTGCGCGTTAGCGGGTGCGTTTCATTTCGTCACGAGGGTGGCCCGCCAAGCGAACTCTCACGAATGGGCTTCTCCCGTCCGGATTGCTCTTGCGCTTGGCCGTCCGGGAAGGAGCGGGGCCATAAGAATTTGTTCACTCTAAGAGCGCATCACTCGGCGCTGAAGGCAGCTCGCGATGAGTGATTCCGACGTAAGATCCGACGGCCAACCCGAGCGGAGGCGCGCGCCAAGGACGGCGCTTCGCCTCAACGCCTCGATTCGCGAGCCGGGACGCAGCCGGAGCGGTGCCCGGGTCATCGACATCTCCGTTCATGGATGCCGCATCGAGTCGCTTCCGGGAGCAACGGTCGACAGCTGGGTCCTGCTGACGATCGCAGGGCTCGAGACCCAATATTGCCGCGTTGTCTGGGCCTGCCACGAATTTGCCGGCCTCGAATTTGCAACGCCGCTTGCCGAAGCGGTCCTCGAACGCCTGCTCCACGGCGCGAGCGAATTATCGGAAACCGCGATCAGCGAGTTGCGCTCGATCGCAACGCGCGCTCACCGCCTCTCGACACAGGAGGAGGGGGAGCGGCGAACCCTCGCCGAACTGTCGCGCAAGTGCGCGGTGGACGCAGTCGTCGAGGGGCTTCGCCTCAGCGACAAGCAAAGAGGCTGAAAAGAAGCGCCGCCGCCGTCAGGCGGCCCGTGCCATTCCGCTGAGGATCGGTCCAATTCCGCCCGCGGCCTCGATCCGCTCTGCAAGCGTCCCGCGCGGAAGCTCCTCGTCGAAAGCCCAGGCAAGGATGGCTTCGAGCTGCTCGATCATCGTCTCGTCGCACAACCCGTCGAACGCGAGCTTCGCGACCGGCCGCATCGGTGAGCGCAGCTGGATCTTGAGGCCTTCGGCCTGGACCAGCTTCAGATATTCTTCCGGGCTGTCCTCGGCGTCGAGCGCGAAATCATAAGCGGCGCTCAATCCCTGGTAGAGCGCCGCGTTGGCCCGGAGCTTGGCCTGACGAGCCTCGTCGGCCTTGGCCCGGACATCGGTCAGCTTGGTCTGCAAGGTTCCCTCCGGCGTTGGATTGGATTGGGGCGGGGAGTGGGGTTCGTCAGCCGCGAGCTCCTCGGGAGCCTCCTGTGGAGCAACATCCTCTTGGGGCTCGAGCGCATCGCTCGGCGAGGGATCGTCTGATGGATCGGGCTCCGCCTCGGGCGGTGCCGCTTCATCGTCCCAGCTCTCGAGCGAGGCGGTCTCCATGTCGAGCTCGATCTCGACCGGCCTTCCGTAAAAACCGCCGACGTTCCCCAGCGTCTCGAGAAACCGCTGCGAGATCGAGGATCTGGCAGGAGCTGCGGGTTCTTCCTGCTCGAGCTCTTCACCCCCGTCGGCGACCTCCTCGAGATCGAGCGGGCCGAGCGCCACTTCAGCGGCGGCCTCCGTGGGTTCGGTCTCGGTCTCGCTCTGCCCTTCTCCAGTCTCGAACGGGACGATCCCTCCCACGTCCTCGAGCTCGACGCTTTCGTCGGCGGGCTGTTCGGTGACTTCGGCAACCGCCTCTTCGAAGCTCGTTTCGGCTGACGCCTCTTCGCCTTCGGAACTCTCGGCTCCCTGCTCCCCGTCGAGGCTCACGAAGCCGTACACATAGTCGATCCAGGTCCCAGTCGCGCTGAACGGGAGCAGCGTCACCCAGCACCGGCGCTTGCCCTCGGGGCCCTCGAACTCGTCCTCGAACGCGAAGGCATCGCGGCACGCAGCGACGACCGGCAAGCGCTTCGCGACGCACGAAAGGAGCGAGGAATGGGGTGCTTCGCCGACCTTCTCGGGCGTGGCTCCGTCCTTGATGGCGTGGCCGATGTGCCGGATCTCCGCGTCTTCGCCGCCACCGATCATCTCGAGCAGCAGGCTGAAGGGGCCAGCATCGGAGATCTCGAGCGGATCGAGGTCACGGATCGGCGGGAACTGGCGCTCGCGTCGAATCGAGAGCCAGTAATTGTAGACGCTCGCATGCTTTCGCCGCTCGGGCGGCGAAATGGTCCGCAAGGAGCCAACGAAGACTTCTGCCGAATGCTCGTCGGCCGAATTGCCAGGATTCATCTCAGGAACGGGCGCACCCATTCTCACCTTCCCCTACGCGAATTTGAGTCGCGACTTTCGGCGCGTGGTTCTTAGAAAAGGTTAAGGCCGGGCGCGGACGAGAGATTCAGTTCCAAAGCGGGACGGGGGCTCGAGAGCGTCCCCCGTCGCTCCCCAATGGCAGGCTGTCCCAGATGAACCGGGAGAGGCCAACTCGAGCGCGTGGCGCGCGTTTGAAAGCCGGACAGGGGGATTTTCCCACCAGGAGTGTAATTTCCATGTTTTGGAATCACGAAGAGGGCCCCCGGAAAATGCCGGGGGCCCTTTGTTGTGCCTTGGGCTTTGACGCTATGCCTGGTGGATGGCCTTCACCACCTGGTAGCTCTCGAGGCCTTCCTTCCCGCCTTCGGATCCGAACCCCGAATCCTTGACGCCGCCGAACGGAGTGTCGGCACCGCTGATCGCGAAGGTGTTGATCCCGACCATCCCGCTTTCGACGAGATCGCCAATGAGGTTCGCCCTTCGGCCGTTCTCGGTGAACGCGAATGCGGCAAGCCCGTAGGGCAGGCGGTTGGCCTGCTCGATCACTTCCTCGAACGTGTCGAAGGGACGGCTCACCGCGACGGGTCCGAAGGGCTCGTCGTTCATGATGTTCGCTTCATTGGGAACGTCGGCAAGAAGCGTCGGCTGGAAGAAGAATCCCCCCTCGCCGCGTTCGCCGCCGGCAACGATCCTGGCGCCCTTCGCCTTCGCGTCCCTGACCAGGCTTTCGATCGCATCCGGCCGGCGGGCGTTCGCGAGGGGCCCCATCTTCACGCCTTCCTCGAGGCCATTGCCGACCTTCACCTTCGCGGTGCGCTCGGCGAAGCCCTTGATGAACGCATCGTAGATGCCGCGCTGGACGTAGAAGCGTGTCGGCGACACGCATACCTGGCCCGCGTTCCTGAACTTCTGCGGGACGACCATGTCGAGCGTCTTTTCAAGATCGCAATCGTCGAAGATGAGGACGGGCGCGTGACCGCCGAGCTCCATCGTCACCCTCGTCATGCTGTCGGCGCAAAGCCGCATCAGGTGCTTGCCGACCGCGGTCGAGCCGGTGAAGCTCACCTTCCGGATGACCCGGCTCGCGATCAGGGTCTCGCTGACGAGCCCGGCGTCGCCGTGGACGAGCTGGGCAACTCCCTTGGGAATCCCGGCATCGGCGAGCGCCCTGAACAGCTCGGTTCCAACTCCTGGAGTCTCGTGCGGCGGGCGCGAGATGACCGTGCAGCCCGCAGCAAGCGCAGCGCTCACCTTCTTGGCGAGGAGATAGATGGGGAAGTTCCACGGAGTGAACGTTGCCGTCGGCCCCACCGGCTGGCGGATGACCCGGCTCAACTGGCCGGCTGGACGAACGAGGGTCCGCCCATAGTCGCGCTTCACCTCCTCGGCATACCAGTCGAACAGCTGGGCGGACGCAAGAACCTCGAGCCGCGCCTCGGTGACCGGCTTTCCCTGTTCCTGGGTCATCGTCCTCGCAACGACATCGGCGCGCTCGCGCAGCAGCTGGGCGGCCTTGTGGAGGATCGCTCCGCGCTTCTCGACATCCATCGAGCGCCACTCGGGCCAGGCCCGCTCGGAAGCCGCGAGCGCTTCCTCGAGGTCGGCCTTGGTCGCGTAGGGCACCTCGGCGATCGGCTTGGCGTCGACGGGGTTGACGACCGTGTGGGCGTCGCGGCCTTCGCCCGCTTTCCACACGCCGTCGATGAAGAGCTTGAGGTCGGTTTCGTATCCCATGGCGGCCAGATAGGCTTGGCTTGTTAGAGCTGCAACACGCCGCTACGCCTGCTGACAAAGGAGAAAGTAGACCATGACCAAGCAGGAACTCGTCGCCCGGATGCAGGAGAACAATGCCTGGGTGCCGGGCAAGCGGGTGAAGATCGATTTCGGCGGAAGCGAGGGCGCGGTCATGCTCGACGGCACCGCGCAGCAGGTCAGCGAGGAGGACGGCCCAGCGGACACGACGATCAGGGTCGGATGGGACGACTGGCAGCAGCTTGCGGCCGGGCAGCTCGACGGCATGACGGCATTCATGATGGGCAAGCTCAAGGTCGAGGGCGACATGGCGAACGCGATGCAGCTCCAGGGCGTGCTGTCGAAGCTCAAGGGATAGTTCGTCGAAGGGCTGTTGCCGCATCCTTCGAGGGGGTTCAGCAGCGCCGGGATGCGGCTCGCGCTCCTCCTCGCGATGATTGCAGGCGGGACGGCCGCGCAGCAGCCATCGGCGCTGGATTCAAGGGCCGCTGAGGCAATCGTCGCGGGCTGCGCTGCGCATGCCGCCTCCAAGAAGCAGAGCGAAGCCATTGCCGTGGTCGATACCGGCGGCCACCTCGTCGCCGCGCTCCGGATGGATGGCAATGCGAGCGGGATCTTCGATTTCGCTCTTGCCAAGGCGAAGGCGGCCGCGGCCTGGGGTTTTTCGACGGCTCAAATGATCGATGCGGCGAAGACCACGCCGGGGTTCGCCAATGCACCGAACGTGGTGACGGTCGCTGGCGGCGTTCCCGCCTGGTCTGCCGACGGCAAGGTCCGGTTGGGCGCAGTCGGAGTCTCCGGCGAGGACCCCGCCGACGATGTCCAGTGCGCCGAGGCGGGGCTGAAAGCCGCTGGTCTTCGAAGCGGCCGTTCTTGACCAGCGCCGCCGCAGTTCGCATTGGCGAACCATGCAGAAAATCTATCCCAACGCCAAAAGCGCGCTTGATGGTCTCCTCTTCGATGGAATGACCATCGCCGCGGGCGGCTTCGGCCTTTGCGGAATCCCCGAGCGGCTGATCGACGCCATTGTCGAGAGCGGAGTGAAGGACCTGACGATCGCATCGAACAATGCCGGAATCGACAATGAGGGCCTCGGCAAGCTGCTCCGCACCCGCCAGGTGAAGAAGATGATCTCGTCCTACGTCGGCGAGAACAAGGAATTCGAGCGGCAATTCCTCGCCGGCGAGCTTGAAGTCGAGTTCACTCCTCAAGGGACGCTCGCCGAGCGGATGCGCGCGGGCGGGGCGGGGATTCCCGGCTTCTACACGAAGACGGGCTACGGGACCCAGGTCGCCGAGGGCAAGGAGGTCAAGCAGTTCGACGGCGAGGATTACATCCTCGAACGCGGGATTCGCGCCGACCTCTCGATCATCAAGGGCTGGAAAGCCGACGAGACCGGCAATCTCATGTTCCGCAAGACGACCCGCAACTTCAACCTCCCTGCAGCAACCTGCGGGAAGGTATGCATTGCCGAGGTCGAGGAGATCGTCGCGGTGGGCTCGCTCGATCCCGACTGCATCCACCTGCCGTCGATCTACGTGAACCGGCTGATCGACGGCTCGCCCTACGAGAAGAAGATCGAGTTCCGCACCGTCCGCGAGCGCGAGGCCGCATGATCGCCTCGATCCTGCTCGTGGGCGCGCTCGCTTCCGCGCAGCCGGCCAAGGCCGATCTCGCCGGAATCGATCTTGCGATCCGGGGCGTCTACGAGGTGATCTCCGGGCCTCCCGGGCAGAAGCGCGACTTCGACAAGATGCGTTCGCTGTTCGCCCCGGGGGCGACGCTGAAGGCGATCGGACCCAAGGGGCTGCGTGGGGGGAGCCTCGAGGATTACATCAGCCGGAACAAGGACGTGCTCGAGAAGGAAGGCTTCACCGAGCGCGAGCTCGGCCGCCGGGTCGAGCTGTGGGGCGATCTCGCGACCGCCTGGTCGGCCTATGACGGGCAGACTGCGAACGGCAGCTTCCACGAGCGCGGAATCAACAGCATCCAGCTGGTGAAGATCGACGGCAGGTGGCTCGTCGCGTCCATCCTCTGGCAGGAGGCGACACCCGACAATCCCTTGCCCGCGAACCTGATTCGAGGATCGAAGAAATGAGTACCGAAACGCTGACCAGGGGCTGGACCCGCAACCAGATGGCCGAACGCGCGGCGAAGGAGCTGCGCGACGGCTATTACGTCAATCTCGGGATCGGGATCCCGACGCTTGTCGCGAATTTTGTCCCCGAAGGCATGACCGTCACCCTGCAAAGCGAGAACGGGATGCTCGGCATCGGGCCATTCCCCTATGACGACGAGGTCGATCCCGACCTCATCAATGCCGGCAAGCAGACCGTGAGCGAGCTTCCCCAGACGAGCTATTTCGACAGCGCGACCAGTTTCGCGATGATCCGCGGCGGACATATCGACCTTGCAGTGCTCGGCGGAATGGAGGTCAGCGAGGAAGGCGACCTTGCCAACTGGATGGTGCCCGGCAAGATGATCAAGGGCATGGGCGGGGCGATGGATCTCGTCGCCGGAGTCAAGAAGATCATCGTCGTGATGGAGCATGTTTCCAAGAACGGCGATCCCAAGTTCATCCCGGAGTGCACGCTTCCGCTCACCGGGAAGAACGTGGTCGACATGATCATCACCGATCTCGCCGTATTCCAGCGACCGGATCACTCGAGCCCCTTCCGCCTGATCGAGCTTGCGCCCGGAGTCACTCGCGAGGAAGTCCGCGAGAAGACATCTGCACGTTACGAAGAATAGCGAAGGTGGGGCCGCGAGCCGCCTTTGCTGCAGCGATCGGCCTGCTCATCGCCAGCCCCCTGGCAGCAAGGCCGGCAGGCTGCGCCGATCAGTGGAAGATCGTGCTCAACGACGAGAGCTTCGCCCACAATGGCGCGGGCAAGTCGTTCAGTGCCGCCCGGCTCGCGGCCTTTCGAAGCGCGCTGGAGGCTAGGCTGAAGGCCGCGATCTCTTCGGCCTGCCGGCAGGGCAAGGTGAAGCCAGGCGAAGCGAAGAAGATCCGGATCGTTGAGATCACAAGCGCGAGCGGAGCGAGCGAACCCACCCTCTATCCGAGGTCCAGGGGGAAGCTTGCGCTGGAATGGGTCTTTGCCGAGGAGAATCTCTCCGTGCCGAGCGGCAAGGCCATCCTCGAGGGCTCCTCCTGCTGGACGAACCCAAGAGGATCCGCCTGCCTGGAATCTGGCGACTGATGAAATTCCTCTTCTGGGCAGCAGCCCTGTTTGCACTGGTCATGGCGCTGCTTCCGCATCCGCCGGACATTCCTGGAGATCCGTCCGACAAGATCCAGCATGTCGTCGCCTTCGCGACCCTCGGTGTGCTTGGGACGATCGCCTATCCGCGCGGTCCCGTCCTGAAGATCATCGCCGGGCTCTCGCTGTTCGGAGCATTCATCGAGGTTGCACAGGCCATTCCGGTGCTTCACCGGGACAGCGACCCCTTGGACTGGGTCGCGGACACGATCGCCTGCGCGCTCGTCGTCATCATCATCAAGTGGTGGCGTAGCCGGAGGCGCTGACCGCTCGGGGATTCCTCAAGAAGCGCGATCGGGTCGTTGCCTGCAACCGCCGCCCGCCCTATTGCGCCCGTTGAAAACGGACGAGGGAACGAATGACCCAATTTGATGATCGCGAGCGGGCCTTTGAAACAAAGTTCGCGCACGACGAGGAAATGAAGTTCCGGATCACCGCCCGCCGCAACCGCCTGCTCGGCGAATGGGCGGCCCGGCAGATGGGACTTTCCGAAGCGGAGACGGAATCCTACGCCAAGGACGTCGTTCGCTCCGATTTCGAGGAAGCAGGCGACCACGACGTCGTTCGCAAGGTCCTCGGCGATCTCACCTCCGCCGGGGTCGACTGCACCGAGGAGAAGGTCGTCGAGGCGCTGCGCAACAAGGAAATCGAGGCGCGGCGGCAGATCATCGAGAGCACCAATCTCTGATGCCGATGGCGGCAAGCGAGATCGAGCGCTTGATCAAGGCGGCGATTCCGGACGCTCAAGTCACGATCCGCGATCTTGCCGGCGACGGCGACCATTATGCCGCTCGAGTGGCCAGCCGAACCTTCGCCGGCCTTAGCCGGATCAAGCAGCACCAGGCGGTCTATTCAGCGCTTGGGGGGCGAGTAGGGGGAGAGCTTCACGCACTGCAGCTCGAAACCGCGGTGCTCGAAACGGAGACTAACAGTGAGTGACGCCTCAACCCGCATCGGCGAAATCGTCAGGAATAATGACGTTGTTCTCTTCATGAAGGGCACCGCGCTCTTCCCGCAATGCGGCTTTTCGAGCCGCGCCATCGCCATCCTCGACCGGCTCGGCGCGAAATATGAGACCGTCGATGTCCTCCAGGACCCCGAGATCCGCCAGGGCATCAAGGATTATTCCGATTGGCCCACGATCCCGCAGCTCTATGTGAGGGGCGAATTCGTCGGAGGATCGGACATCATGATGGAGATGTTCGAGAGCGGAGAGCTCCAGCAGATGCTCGAACCACAGGCCTGAACGAGGAAGGGGCGATTGCAGGGGACCAGAGAACCGCTGCAACCGCCCCTTCGTGGCGTGGAACCAAGTGGACGCGATAAATGTAGCAACGTGCGTGCCAATTTGAAGAAACGGCGGATTTTCGCTGTTTTCTTCGCAAATGGGGAGAGGGCACCAGGGCCTTGCGTAAAATATTCCGACACAAAAGCGCTCCAACGCTCATCGATGGCACCCTGAGCGCTCCTCGCGGGTTGGCGACAAGGTGAACTATTACGATCCCTCGTTTCGCCGGCCGGCGGGCACCAAATTGTTCTGCGATCTCACGCAAAGCTGGTCCGACGTCGGGGGAGGCGTGCGAACCTATCTCATCCACAAGCGTCACCACATCCTTTCGGCCACCCCGCACAGCCACCTGATGATCGTCCCGGGCGCTCGCGACGAGGTGATCGAGGATGATCGGGCGGTCACCGTCACGATTGCATCCCCAAGGGTCCCGGGCAGCCCGCACTATCGGCTCATGCTGCGCAACCGCGCGGTCCGGGCCGCGCTCGAGCAATTCCGTCCCGACCTCATCGAATGCCAGGACGCCTACAATCTGCCCTGGGCTGCGATCGCGCATCGAAAGCGCCACCCCGAGACCGCCCTCGTTGCCGCCTACATGACCGATTTTCCGACGGTCTATGTCGAGCGGCCGCTCTCGAGGATCGTGACGAGGCCGCTCGCGGGCGTTCTTGCACGGACCTGCTACGGCTATTGCGGCTTCCTCTATCGCCGTTTCGACGCGATGTTCGCGCTCAGTGAAAATGGCGGAGCGACCAAGCTGAGGTCCCTCGGCATCGGCGACGTCGACGTGGTCCCGCTGGGAGTGGAACTCGGGGAGTTCGGCCCCGACCGTCGCGACGAGCGCCTGCGCGAGAAGCTCGGCGTCGCACCGGGGCAGCCGCTCCTCGTCTATGTCGGGCGGCTCGATGGCGAGAAGAAGCCCGATCTCGTGGTCGACGCGTTCCGCCGCCTTCCGCGAACCCTCGGAGCCAAGCTCGCACTGATCGGGGAGGGGCCTCTCAGGAGCGAGATCGAGGCGCTTGGCGACGAACGCATCTTCCTCCCGGGCTATGTCAAGAACCGCTCCGAGCTCGCGCGCTGGCTTGCGAGCTCCGATCTCTATGTCTCGGGAATGGCCGATGAGACGTTCGGAATCTCGATCATCGAGGCGCAGGCCTCCGGCCTCCCAGTGGTCGGGGTTGCAGCAGGCGCAATGATCGACCGGGTGAGCGAGGAGGTCGGACGATTGGGACCGGTCGGCGATGCAGCGGCGATGAGCGCGAACATCCTCTCGCTCTGGAACAGCGACCGGAGCGCGATGGCCGAACAGGCACGTGCCTGCGCGCTCCAGTTCAGCTGGGACAGCAGCATGGAAGCATTGTTCGGAAGGCTTTATCCGACGGCGTTCTCGCATCGCGCGCGCCAGCTGAGCCTGGCACCTGCTGCAGCAGCCCTTGCAGCCTGACCAGTTCAACGGGCATTCACCGACGCATTGAAAGAAGGAGGAATGGTGACGGGGCGCACGAAATTGGCGGCGATTCTGCTTGGGCTTTCCATGTCCGCACTGGCCGCTGCCGCTCCGGCGACCAAGAAGAAGCCCGCTTCGTCCGCGCCCGCGGCCGATTCTGCGGCCGCCAGGATCGTCCAGAATTGCGATGCCCACAAGTTCGAGACCGTGGTCCACGAAATGGTCGACGGCCAGCCGCACCAGTCGAAGGTGAAGCTGTGCGGAAAGAGCGGCCAGAGCGACGAGGAATGGATCGGGACCCTCAAGGACGCGATCTCCAAGCTCAACTCGAACAAGGAGATGGCGCAGGCCGTTCGCGACCAGATCGTGAGCGCGCTCAACTCGGAGATCCTTCGTCTCGAAACCGGGATCCAGCTCTCGGCGCGCGAACCCAGGAAAAGCTCGACGACGGCCAAGTCCGCGCTCGAGGGGATGACTCCGATCGCGGGGCTGCCAGACCTCAAGCCGTCGAAAGCGAGCGCTCTCCCCGCGCCGAGACAGACCGCCCGTTCCGGATCCGAACCCGCATATGCCGCTCTGCCGCCGCTCCCGACCACGCCTCCTCCTCCAGCCCACGTCATGGTGGGCGGGCTCAGCGCTTCGGCGCCGATGCTTCCCAAGCCGAGGATGACCCTGACCTGCTTCACCCCCGGCGAGACGCCCGAGGGGCCCTGCTCGGGCTTCACTCGCGACACGCTGGTGACCGTCAGGGCAGGGGAGGACCTTCCTGCCAACACCAGCCTGCGTTTCGTTCGCGATGGTGATCCCAAGGCCGACGTCCAGATCGCGGAGCTCAAGAAGGGCAAGTCGATGCGCCTTGCGGTCCCGAGCGACGTCTGCCGCCATGTCGTCGGCGGGAGGCTCGAGCTGCGCATCGTCCGGCAGGGCCAGGAAGTCGGAACCGACGGACCCTACAATCTCAATTGCTAGCCAACACCGAGCCCCTCGTGGCAAGGGCGCGAGGGTGGACGCGCCTTACGCCAAGCTCGAACAACTGGAGGACGGGATAGCGCGGGTCCTCGCGCACAATCCCTCGGCTTTCACCTACACCGGGACCCAGACCTATATCGTCGGAAACCGCGAGCTCGCGATCATTGATCCGGGTCCCGACCTGCCCGAGCATCTCGATGCCCTCGTCGAAGCGATCGGCGGCCGGAAGGTCGCCGCGATCATGTGCACCCACACGCACCGCGACCACAGCCCGGCCTCGAGTCCGCTCTCAAGGCGCATCGGAGCGCCCATCATCGGCTGCGCTCCGCTCGCTCTCGAGACCGTTGGCCCGCGAGCCGACGCGTCGTTTGACCTCGACTATTCTCCCGACCGGATCCTCGATGACGGCGAAGCGATCGAGGTCGACGGAAAGGCCATCGTCGCGGTCTCGACGCCGGGGCATACTTCGAACCATCTCTGCTTCGCCTATGGCGATGCCCTGATGAGCGGCGATCACGTGATGGGCTGGTCGACGACGGTGGTCGTCCCGCCCGACGGGGACATGGCGGCCTATATGCAAAGCCTCGAAAAGCTCCGGCAGCGCAGGGAAAGGGTCTATTATCCAGCCCACGGCGCACCCGTCGCGAACCCGGACCAATATGTCCGCCACCTGATGGGCCACCGCATGCAGCGCGAGAAGCAGATCCTGAAGCTGTTGGGCGAGAAGGCGCGGTCGATTCCCCAGATCGTAAGCAACGCCTATCCGGGGCTCGACCCCCGCCTCCTCGCGGCGGCGGGCGGCTCGGTCTATGCCCACCTCCTCGACCTCGAGCGCCGGGGCCTCGTTACCCGGGAGGGAGAATCATGGACCCTCGCCTGAATAAAGCCCTGGTGCTGGCGATGGTCGTCGTCGCTCTGGTCCTCGGAGTCCTCCTGGGGATCACGACCGGCCTTGCCGACCGGCTCTTCGGCGGCCCCGATCCGAAGACGATCGCGAGCGCCAGCCTCCAGTCGATGCGGGCGCAGAACCGACTGACGGTTTTCGCGGCCCGCTACGTCTCGGTGGTGACGAGCGGGCAGCAGCGCCTTGGCGGCCTCGTCAGCTCCCAAAGGACCCTCATCCTTCCCGGCGACGTCCGCTACGAGGTCGATCTTTCGAGCCTCCAGCAAAAGGACGTGACCTGGGATCCGGCGAACCACGTGCTCAAGGTCCAGCTGCCCGAAATCGACGTTGCCGGCCCGGACGTCGATATCAACTCGGTCAGGGAATATGGGAGCGGCGGAGTGCTCTCGGCGCTCACCAACGCCGACCAGGAGCTCGATTCAGCCAATCGGGCGCGCGCAGTGCAGGACCTGAGGAAGCAGGCGACCGCCGCAGTGCCGATGCAGCTGGCCCGGCAAGCAGCGCGCCAGGCGGTCGAACGAAGCTTCGCGATGCCTCTTCTGGCCGCCGGGTTCAAGAACGTGAAGGTCGTTGCCCGATTCCCGACGGACGGTAGCGAGGAGCCTAGCTACATGGACCTTTCGACCCCATATGAGGAGGCAATCAAGGAGGCCGAGCGCAGGCGCTCGGCGCAAGGGCAGAAATGACGATCCAGAGCCAGAGCCTGCGAGGACCTGATCTTCTCGGCGAGATCGAGCGCCTGAAGCGCGAGCGCAACGCGGTGATCCTCGCGCATTACTACCAGAAGCCGGAAATCCAGGACCTCGCGGACTTCGTCGGCGACAGTCTCGATCTGTCGCGAAAGGCGGCCGCAACCGACGCCGACGTCATTGCCTTCTGCGGTGTCCGCTTCATGGCCGAGACGGCGAAGATCCTCAGCCCCGAGAAGATCGTGGTGCTCCCGGACATGGACGCCGGCTGTTCGCTCGAGGACAGCTGTCCACCCGACCAGTTCGCGGCGTTCAGGGCTGCCCACCCCGACCATATCGCGCTCACCTACATCAATTGTTCCGCCGCCGTGAAAGCGCTGAGCGACATCATCGTCACCAGTTCGTCGGCGGGCGTCATCCTCGACCAGATCCCGAGGGACCAGAAGATCATCTTCGGGCCGGACCGACACCTTGGCGGCTATCTTGCGAGGAAGACCGGCCGCGAGATGCTGCTGTGGCCGGGCATCTGCATCGTCCACCAGGCCTTCAGCGAGACCGAGCTTTTGAAGCTCAAGGCCGAGCATCCCGATGCCCCGGTCGCCGCTCACCCCGAGTGCCCGCCCCACATCGTCGACCATGCCGACCTCGTCGGTTCGACCAAGGCGATCCTCGATTTTGCACTGAGCAGTCCGGCCGACACGATCCTCGTCGCGACCGAGCCGCACATCATTCACCAGATGCAGAAGGCGGCGCCCGAAAAGACCTTCATCGGCGTTCCCGGGGGCGACGGGAACTGCAACTGCAACATGTGTCCCTATATGGCGCTCAACACGCTCGAGAAGCTCTATGTCGCCCTTCGCGACCTCGAGCCGCGAATCGAGCTTTCGCCCGAAATCATGGAGCGCGCCCGCGTTCCGCTCGAGCGAATGCTCGAAATGGCGGGGCGGACGGTCGGACTGGGCGATGTCGGCAAACCCATCATCGACCATCCCGAAGAGATCGATCCGACGATTAGCGGCGACTGAAAGCAGCAGGAATGCTATGATTTGCCCCCATGGCCTATTCCAAGGCTGACCTCGAGCTGGTCGAAAGACATGTCGCGCAGGGCGAACAGCACATCATCCGGCAGGAGGAGCTGATCAGCCGGCTTCGAAGCCGCGGACTTCCAACCGAAGAGGCAGAGAAGCTCCTCAAAGGTTTCCAGGAGTCGCTTCACGAGCACCGGGCGCACCGCGACCGGATCGCCGAGGCCCTCGACGATAACGAGGACTGACAGTCAGCCCGGGGTCCTCGAGAGCACGTCCCTGATCATCGATACGATCGTTGATTGGGCGACCGGCTTCTCGAACGTCGGAATGCCCCTTACCGATTCTGCAAGCGAATCCTCGCCGTACCCGGAGACGATGAAGCAAGGGATGTTGCTGGCGCGCAGCCGCTCGATCAGCGGATAGGCCATTTCGCCGCCAAGGTTGATGTCGAGGATCGCGGCATCGACCGAGCCGCGCCCAAGCAAGGCGTTGGCCTCTTTGAGCGAGCCTACCGGCCCAACGGTAACGGCGCCGGCCGCCTTGAGCGCCTTCGCAAGGTCGTCGGCCATGAAATATTCGTCTTCGACGATCAGTACCCGAGCGCCCTCCAGTGATCGTTGCTGCGCCATGCCGCACTCCCTCGAAGCAGGCACATGAGTACGCGTCGTCTGTAGGAACGCAAACGATTGCCGTTCGCTTCAGTTTCGAAAGGGACGCTTGTGGCGAGCCGCGACATCATCGTTATCGGGGGGTCGAGCGGAAGCCGCTCGGTCCTCAACCACATTCTTTCCGGACTGCCGAGGGAGCTTCCTGCCAGCCTGTTTGTGACGACGCACGTTCCGGCACGCTCGCCGCCATTTCTTGCGGAGGCGCTTTCGAAAAGCAGTTCCCTGCCCGTCGTCCATGCAACCGATGGCCAGCCGATCGAACGCGGCTGCGTCTATGTCGCGGTTCCCGACCACCATCTGTTGATCATCGACGGGACGATGAGGCTCGGCGATGGTCCCCGGGAAAACATGGCCCGGCCAGCGATCGATCCCCTGTTCCGGTCCGCGGCCCTGTCCTACGGCTCGCGCGCCGTCGGGGTGATCCTCAGCGGCTATCTCAACGACGGGGCCTCGGGGCTCTCGGCGATCAAGGCGTGCGGGGGAACAGCGGTCGTCCAGCAGCCGCTCGATGCGGAAGCGGACCAGATGCCGCTCGCGGCGCTCGAGATCGTCTCGGCCGACCAAGTTGCTCCCGCAGTCGAGCTCGCCCGCGTCCTTACCGAGATCGTGGGCCTCGATGCGCCCGGGGCGCAGTCCCCTCCCGGCAATCTGCTGCTCGAGGTCGAAATCGCCGCCGGGCATCGACTGGGTTCGGCAGAGCTTCGGCAGATCGCCGAGCCCGCTCCGATCACATGTCCCGATTGCCAGGGAGTGATGTCGGAGGTGCGCGGTGAGCAGCCGCTGCGCTATCGTTGCCAGATCGGGCACGCCTCGACCGCCGAGGTGCTTGAAGCGCGCACGAGGGAAGTCGACAAGGCGATGCAAGTCGCCCTTCGAATCATGGAAGAGCGCCTGACGCTCGTCCACCGCATGGCCCTGGATGCCCGCAACACCGGCCGGAAGACGATCGCCGAACTCTACGAGGCGAGAGTCGAGGAATTTTCCCGCTACGCGTCCGTGCTTCGGGACGCGGCGTCCACCTCGGTCCGCAACCGGGCTCCCGCCGTCCAGGACGACGAATGATTGGCCTTCTTCCAATCCGCAAGCGGGGCTAAGGTCGGCCCCCACCGAGCAGGAAGTTGGCGTGGCAGACAGGGGCAGCAAGGCGAAGGAGCCGTCGCGGACAGGCAAGCGCCCGCCGCGCTCCGAACCGCTTGCCGTCGTCGGGATCGGCGTTTGTGCGGCCTCGCTCGATTCGCTCCTGACCCTGTTCTCGGGCCTCACCAATGGCCTCCTTCCAAGTTATGTGGTGGGGGTTCGGCAGCAGGACGGTCTCTCCGTCGATACCGTTGTCGGAGCGCTCACGAACCGCATCAGCCTGCCGGTGCGCAAAGCGCAGGACGGCGATCGCCTCGAACCCGGAGTCGTCCATGTCGGGGGAGGAGCCGAGCTCATCACCATCTCCGACGGCCATATCGTCGTCCGGCCCGCGACCCAGCCCGCTCGACATCGGGGGACCGTGGACAGCCTCCTTATTTCGCTCGCCGAGCACGCCCGGGAGCGCGCCGTCGGAGTGATCCTCACGGGTCTCGGAAGCGACGGGACCGCGGGAGTCTCGGCGACGAAGCAATTTGGCGGCCTGTCCATCGCCGAGTCGCTCAACGGCGAGGATGACGCTGCCGAGCAGGGTGCCGCGAGCCCGGCAGGGATCGTCGACCTCCTGCTCCCGGTCGACCAGATCGCGCCGCAAATCGCTCTTTACATCCGGGGACTTGAGACCCTCGGCGCACCGGAGCCGGGCGAGATTTCCGAACAGGTCGGGAACGTGCTGACCGAGATCGCCGCGACCCTTCGGACGATCACTGGCAATGACTTTCACGGCTACAAGCGCAACACGTTCCTGCGCCGGGTCCAGCGCCGAATGCAGGTCGTTCAGATCCCCGAGATCCAAGATTATGCAGCGCGGCTCAGGAAGGACCGCGAGGAAGTCCAGCACCTGTTCCAGGACCTTCTCATCGGAGTCACCCAATTCTTCCGGGATCCAAAGGAATTCGAGATCCTCGAAGCGGAACTTCCAAAGCTCTTCGAGGGGAAGGGGCCCAACGACCAGTTCCGGGTGTGGGTCCTCGGCTGCGCGACGGGCGAAGAGGCCTATTCGATCGCGATCCTCCTCGCGGAGTTCCTCGACAGGATCGAGAACGGGCCGACGGTGCAGATCTTCGCGACCGACCTCGACGCGAGGGCGCTCGGTTCAGCGCGCGCCGGCCGCTACTCGAACGCGATCGCCGATCATGTGACACCCGAGCGGCTCGCGCGATGGTTCATCAAGGAGGGCGACACCTATCGGGTCGTCAAGGATCTCCGCGAGATGTGCATCTTCTCGCCGCACAATCTCATCAAGGACGCTCCCTTCTCGCGCATCGACCTCCTGTCGTGCCGAAACCTCCTCATCTACCTCAACGCGGACCTCCAGAACCGGGTCATTCCAATCTTCCATTTCTCGCTTCGAGCGAACGGGCTCCTGTTCCTCGGAGCCTCGGAGAATGTCACCAGGCACTCGAAGCTCTTTGCTCCCGTCGACCGCAAGAGCCGCCTCTTTCGGCGCGTCGAGGCCCCGACCAAGATCCTCCCGGAATTCCCGCTGGTCGCCCGTGCCGGCCGGCACGACCCGGCCCGGGATCGAAGCTTCCAGGGTGGAAGGACCCAGGGGCTCGCGGCTTCGGTCGGACGGCGGGCCGACCTCATCGCCGAACGCTACGCGCCGGCCTACGTCATCATCGACACCCAGTTCGAAGTGCTTCACTTCTCCGGACGCACGGGAAAGTTCCTCGAGCCTGTGACTGGAGCCGCGAGCCTCAACCTCTTCAACCTCGTGAAGCGCGACCTCAGGCTCGACCTTCGCTCGGCGATCCACGAAGCGTTGGAGAATGGCGCGCGTGTCGAGCATGATCGAATCCCGATCGGGAACAATGGCGGCTCCTCGCTCATCAACCTCATCGTCGAGCCGATCGTCGATAGCGGCGACCTCACCGCACTTGTCGTCCTGTTCCAGGACGCGGGCGAGGTTGCCGAGACGGTCTCCGAGCCTGAGCGTGGCGGGGAGAGGAGCGAGCATGTCGAGCGGGTGGAGGCCGAGCTCCGGCTCACCAAGGAGCGTCTCCAGGCGACGATCGAGGAGCTCGAATCGACCAACGAGGAGCTCAAGAGCTCGAACGAGGAATATCAGTCGATCAACGAGGAGCTCCAGTCGTCGAACGAGGAACTGGAGACCTCGAAGGAGGAATTGCAGTCGGTCAACGAGGAGCTGCAGACCGTCAACGCCGAGCTCGATCATCGCGTTCGCGACCTCGCCAAGGCGAACAGCGATCTCAGGAACCTTCTCGAATCCACCCAGATCGCGACCATCTTCCTCGACAATGACCTTCGCGTTCGGAGCTTCACTCCGGCCGCGACCGAGATCTTTCACCTGCTCGAGACCGATATCGGCCGGCCAATCGACCATCTCGGCTCGCGGATCTCCTATCCGGATCTCAGCGAGGACGTTCGAAAGGTGCTGACGAAGCTCGGCCACGTCGAGCGCGACGTC
>DASZYL010000038.1:0-15467 GCA_035545385.1 Sphingomicrobium sp.
CTCCGCCACGGCGGTCAGCGCTGACAAGCCGCCCGTCGTGCGTGCTCGCTTGGCAAGGCGGCGGCAGGAGGCCGCCTGTTCGCGCAGCTCCTCCGCGGCCTCGCCGCGCGTCAGCCGCTCCATTACGCGGCGCTAGCCGAAGCGCGCAGAATCTTAGCTCGCGCGATCCGTGCGGCATATCCATGCGCGAGTTCGCGATGCACGCGGCGTGACTGCTCGCAATCGGCATTGTCGGCCATGAACAGAGAAATCTGATGGCGATGATAGAGATAATTGAGATCCATGTGCTGCTCCATTTTAGTAAGCGGGAGCACAGTTAGTCTCTCAGCCGCGTAGGCCTACAGGCAGAAAATCCACGCGATGAGCTCTTTTAGCACATCGAGCTGATTTTCCCTACGCTATTCTTTTATTTTTGAAGCGCCCTTACAATTCTTCGCGATTGCGTCCATATGGAGCTGGCTACTTGTCGCAAATTGACGGTCTTTGGCGCTTTGCGGCTCCTCATTCCTTCCATCTCGCACTCCTAGCGCTGAAGGAAGCCGACATTCGGCTTCCCAAGAAGGAATCATCGACATGCCGATAGGGACTGTTAAATTTTTCAATGAGAGCAAAGGCTACGGCTTCATCCAACCGGACGGCGGTGGCAACGACGCCTTCGTTCACGTCACAGCTGTCGAGCGCGCAGGCATGCGCAGCCTCGTCCAGGATCAGCGGTTGTCGTATGATCTTGAACAGGACAAGCGGGGCAAGACGAGCGCCATAAACCTGAAGGCCGCAGAAGCCTCAGTTGAGGCCGAGCCCGCGTCCGACGCTTAGTCCGGCGGACGACATGAACGCCGACACAGATTCATGGGATAATGAGGGCGGCCAGCTCGGCACCGCGGAGGGCGGCCACATGAGCTCCAGCTCGGGACGCGTTTTGTGGGTGCCCGGAGCGGAATTGCCTTACTTGGTTATCCTGACCCGGCCCGATCTCGTCGACCTCTGCCGGTCGTTCCAAACGATGCGAGAGGCTGAGGCTTTTGTTCGAAGAAACACCCCCGTCCCGACTCCCGCGCTCTCGACGCTATATGATCGAGCCGCGGACGAGACGTGAACGCTGCGGCTGCGCTGATTGGAAAGAATTATCCGCCCCTCGGCACCACCCCTGAAACTTCGTTCAGTGGTTTGAGGACGCTGGGCAGGGATTCTACCCGCCTTTCTGGTCAAGGTGGTCTCACTTTTGACGAGGCATCTTCGGCTGGATGGACCATCAGCCATGGTCTATCCCGCGACCATGCGCGCCGCGGATCACTCCGAAACACTGCTGGATGGCCTGACTGAGGCGGCCATGATCGTCGGAGGCGGTAGGGTTATCGCTGTAAACAGAACTGCTCGAATGCTTCTGGGAGGGGCGATCGAAGGTGAAAGGCTCGACGCCGTGGTCACTCATCCCGGTGCGCTCGAGGCGCTCGAACGACCGGTCGAGGAAGGCCAAGACATTGAGCTGACAGGCCTGGGCAACTCTCGTCGACACTGGCTCATGCGCAGCGCGCCTCTCGCCGATGGCACGTTCTTGGTGCGCTTCTTGGATCGAAGCGAGGCACGCGCCGCTGAGCAGATGCGCGTAGACTTCGTGGCCAACGCCAGCCACGAGCTTCGCACGCCGCTGTCCACGTTGATCGGCTATACCGAGACGCTCCGTGAACAGGCGGACGAGATCGACCGGGAGACACGCGCGCGCTTCCTTGCGGTCGTTCATGACGAGGCCCGCCGGATGCAGCGTGTCGTCGAGGACCTGATCTCCCTGTCCCGGATCGAAGCGGAGAAATTCACCGCCCCAACCGAGGCCGTCGCGGTTGAGCCGCTGATCGACCATGCCCTCGAAAGCGCCCGTCGCTTGGCGGACGAGCGCGGGTCGACATTCGTCCGTCAGGTCTCGGACAATCTTCCGGTGATCGCCGCTGACAGAAGCCAGATCCTCCAGCTGCTCGACAATCTGGTCGAGAATGCGCTGCGCTACGGCGAACGGGGAACGCCCGTCACGGTTTCGGCGGCGCTGGAGGGCTCGATGGTTCACTTGTCGGTTCGCGACGAAGGCGAAGGCATCGCCCCTGAGCATATCAATCGAGTCACAGAGCGCTTCTATCGCGTTGACACCGGCCGCAGTCGCTCGGTGGGCGGCACGGGTCTCGGGCTGTCGATAGTCAAGCACATCGTCGAGCGCCATCGCGGCCGCCTCACCATTGAAAGTGAGCCGGGCAATGGGACGACGGTCCACGTACTTCTCCCCGTGACAGTTTCATAAAAGTGTCACAGGCGGGCATTAGAGCCGTCTGACGTGACCAAGCCCAAGCTCCTGCTCGTCGAGGATGACCGGGCTCTCGCCGACCTGCTCATCTGGCACTTCGATCGCGAGGGTTTCGAGGTCCACCGCACGGGCGATGGCGAGGAGGCGCTGCTGCTGGCGGAGGAAGAGCAACCGGCCGTGGTCATCCTCGACTGGATGATCGAGGGCATTTCCGGCCTGGAGGTCTGCCGCCGCCTGCGCCGCAGAGAAGTCACCGCCAATGTTCCGATCATCATGCTCACCGCGCGCGGCGAGGAGAGCGACCGGATCCGGGGGCTCGACACAGGCGCCGACGATTATGTGACGAAGCCGTTCAGCCCGCGAGAGCTCATGTCGCGCGTCGCCGCCGTGCTTCGGCGGGTTCGCCCCGCTCTCGCGGGCGAGCAGCTCTCCTATGCGGACATCGAAATGGATGTCTCGGCGCACAAGGTCCGTCGCTCGGGGAAGGCCATCCAGCTTGGCCCCACCGAGTTCCGTCTTTTGCGCCATTTCATGGAGCATCCGGGACGCGTCTTTTCGCGCGAAAGGTTGCTCGAGGCAGTCTGGTCGCATGACTCGGACATCGATGCGCGCACCGTCGACGTTCATATCCGTCGTTTGCGCAAGGCGCTCAACGAGGGCGGCCACGCCGACCTGATCCGCACCGTTCGCTCGGCCGGCTATTCGCTCGACGCCAAGGATTGAATTCTGTCACAAAAGTGAAACCGGTCTGTCACGCCCACGCCGCGGGCCAATCCTAGCACGCATTCCGAAACCATTCGGAGGAATGCATGAGAGCGATGACCCTGGGCCTTGCGGCAGCCGCTTTGTTCACCGCCGCTTGCGGAGCGAGCGGCGGCAGTGAATCGAAACAGTCACCGGGCGCTTCGGGACAGCAGGTCACTGGTGCGGGTTCGACGTTCGTCTATCCGGTGCTCTCGGCCTGGGCGTCGGATTACGCGAGGCAGACCGGCAACAAGATCAACTACCAATCGATCGGCTCCGGCGGCGGGATCGCCCAGGTGAAGGCGGGCACGGTCGATTTTGGTGCGACCGACCAGCCGCTCCCGTCAGATGAGCTCGCCCGCAGCAACCTCGCGCAATTCCCGGTTGTCATCGGCGGCATCGTGCCGGTCGTGAACTTGGCCGGAATCGAACCCGGAAAGCTTCGGCTGACCGGCCCGCTCCTCGCGGACATTTTCATGGGCAAGGTCAAGAAGTGGAACGACCCCTCCATCGTGAAGGTCAATCCGCTCGTCGCTCTTCCGAATGCCGACATCGCGGTCGTCCACCGCTCTGACGGTTCGGGCACGACGTTCAACTTCACCCACTATCTCGGCGAGGTGAGCCAGGCGTGGAAGGCTGGCCCCGGCGAAGGCAAGACCGTTTCCTGGCCGGTCGGGGTCGGAGGCAAGGGCAATGAGGGCGTCGCCGCTTATGCGAAGCAGCTGCCAAACTCGATCGGCTATGTCGAATATGCCTACGTCATCCAGAACCGGATGAATTACGCGTCGGTGCAGAACGCGGCCGGAAATTTCGTCCAGCCGAGTGCCGAGACCTTCTCCGAGGCGGCGTCGACCGCTGACTGGAAGAACGCTCGCGACTTCAACCTGGTGATGACCAATGCGCCCGGCCCGAACGCCTATCCGATCACGGCGAGCGTCTTCATCCTGGTTCCGACCCAAAAGGGCCCGGCGAAGACGAAAGCCGCGATCGACTTCTTCAAATATGCCCTGGAGCATGGCCAGGACCAGGCGAAGAAGCTGGATTATGTCCCGCTCCCTGCTGGCCTGGTGAAGCAGATCGAGTCTTACATCGGTGCCCGCATCAAGTGAGCCTTCCCTCTTCAGCGGCTCCGGGCGCCGGTGCTGACCGGCTGTTCCGACTGGTCACTGCCGGCGCTGCATGGCTCGTCCTCCTCCTGCTCGGCGGAGCGGCCGCATCGATGGCCTGGGGCGGCCGGCTGGCATTCGGGACGTTCGGCTGGGGCTTCGTCACGAGCCGCGAGTGGGACGCCGTGTCGGGCCGCTTCGGCGCGCTCGTCCCGATCTACGGAACGATCGTCACGTCGATCCTCGCGCTGCTGATCGCCGTTCCCGTCAGTATCGGGATTGCCCTGTTCCTGACCGACATCGCGCCCCGCTGGGCGCGCGGGCCAATCGGGATCGCGATCGAGTTGCTCGCCGCGATCCCGAGCATCATTTACGGCATGTGGGGCCTGTTCGTGTTCGCTCCCTTCATGGCAACACATGTCGAGCCGTGGCTCAACAGCTGGCTCGGACCATTGCCGGTCGTCGGCCGGCTCTTCTCCGGCCCGCCGATCGGTATCGGCCTGCTTACAGCAGGGCTCGTGCTGGGGATCATGATCATCCCGTTCATTTCTGCGGTTGCGCGCGACGTGTTCAATGCCGTCCCAGCACCGCTCAAGGAGGCGGCGGTCGCCCTCGGCTCGACCCGCTGGGAGATTCTCAGCCGCGTGACCCTGCCTTACACGCGATCGGCGATCCTCGGCGCAATCTTCCTGGGGCTCGGCCGAGCGCTCGGAGAAACCATGGCGGTGACCTTCGTGCTCGGCAACGCGCACGATCTTTCGGCCTCGCTCCTTATGCCAAGCAACTCGATCGCCGCCGCGATCGCCAATGAGTTCACGGAAGCAGACAGCGAGCTTTATCGCTCATCGCTGATCGGGCTCGCCTTCCTCCTGTTCGTCGTCACCTTCCTCGTCCTCGCCGCGGCCAAGCTGATGCTGATGCGGATCAGCCGCATCGAAGGGAGGAATCATTGACCGTCATCCTTCGCCGAAAGCTGGCCGATATGGCGGCACTGGTCTTCTCCGCCGCGGCTACCCTGTTCGGGCTCGTGTGGCTCGCCTGGATCCTGTGGACGACCTTCGTCGAGGGCGCGGCGGCGCTCTCGCGCGCCTTGTTCATCGAGATGACCCCGCCGCCGGGAGCGAGCGGGGGCCTGCTCAATGCATTTTACGGGAGCTCGGTGATGGTCCTTCTCGCTGTCACTATCGGCACGCCCCTCGGAATCGCGGCCGGCACCTACCTCGCCGAGCACGGCAGGCATTCGCGGCTCGGAGCCATTGTGAGCTTCATCAACGACATTCTCCTTAGCGCGCCATCGATTGTCATCGGCCTCTTCGTTTATGAGCTCGTGGTTCGCCCATTGGGCCACTTTTCCGGATTCGCCGGCGCACTCGCACTCGCCATGATCCTGCTTCCGATCGTGGTGAGGACCACCGATGAATCCCTCCGCCTCGTTCCAAACCAGATGCGCGAAGCGGCCTTCGCGCTTGGCTTGCCGGCGTGGCGAGTGACCTCGCGGATCGTCTACAAGGCGGCGCTCAGCGGGCTCGTCACCGGCGTGCTGCTCGGCCTCGCGCGCATCGCCGGCGAGACCGCGCCGCTGCTCTTCACCGCCCTCAACAACCAGTTCTGGAGCGCAAGCATCACCCAGCCCCTCGCGAACGTGCCCGTCGTCATCTTCCAATATGCGATGAGCCCCTACGACGAATGGCACGCGCTCGCCTGGGCCGGTGCGCTGGTGCTTACCATCTTCGTGCTCGGACTGAACCTGTTGGTGCGCTTCTTCGCGCGCAGGGGGAGCAGATGATCGAGGTCCTCGAGGGCCGCTCGGAGGAAGTGGCGCTGGCCGCTTCGCCGCCCAAGATCGACGTACGCGGCCTCGACTTCTTCTACGGCAGGGCGCGCGCGCTCGCGGCGGTCGACCTCAGGGTGCCCGCGAACGCGGTGACGGCGATCATCGGCCCCTCGGGTTGCGGAAAGTCGACGCTGCTGCGAACGATCAACCGCATCTACGAGCTATATCCGGACCAGCGCGCGGAAGGGGAGGTGGTCGTCGACGGGCGCAACGTGCTCGAACCGCGCTATCCACTCTCAGCGCTGCGCCGCTCGGTTGGCATGGTATTTCAGAAGCCGACGCCATTCTCCACGTCGATCCGCAAGAACGTCGCGTTCGCTTTGTCCTATTACGAGCGGCTGCCGAAGCGGGAGCTGGCTGACCGGGTCGAGGACGCGCTTCGCCAGGCCGCGCTGTGGGACGAGGTCAAGGACAAGCTCGACACGAGCGCGCTTGCCCTCTCCGGAGGACAGCAGCAGCGGCTATGCATCGCGAGAACGCTCGCGGTCCGTCCGGAGATCATCCTGCTCGACGAACCGACGTCGGCGCTCGATCCGATCTCGACGGCGAAAATCGAAGAACTGATCCACGAGCTTGGGCGGCGCTTCACGATCGTCATCGTCACCCACAACATGCAGCAGGCGGCGCGGGTGTCGCAGCGGACGGCCTTCTTCCATCTGGGGGAGCTGGTCGAAGTGGGCGACACGTCGCAGATCTTCACCAACCCGCAGGTCCAGCGGACACAGGACTACATCACCGGCCGCTACGGGTGATCGGAGCGCATGCATGCAACCGCACGAACATACACTGAAGGCGTTCGATCAGGACTTGGCTGACCTTCGGGCACTCATCTCCGACATGGGTTCGTTTGCCCAGGCGGCGATCGAGGAGTCGATGCGCTGCCTCCTCGAGCGTGACACCGCGGCTGCCAAACAGCTGGTCGAAGCCGACGTTCAGCTCGACGGGCTGGAGGCGGAGGCGGAGCGGCGCGTGGTCGAGCTGATCGCGTTGCGCGCGCCGATGGCGGACGATCTCAGAGAGTCAATCGCCGCATTGAAGATCGCCGGTGTCCTTGAGCGCATCGGCGATTACGCGAAGAACATCGCACGCCGAGTCCGGCGGCTTCCGAAGAAGAGCCATGAGATCAAACCGCTGTCGCTGCTGCCCGAAATGGCGAAGATGGCCTCGGCCATGGTCCACGACGTGCTCACCGCTTTCGTCCAACGCGATCCGCAAATGGCGCAGGACGTGTGCAAGCGCGACGATGCCCTCGACGATTTCTACGAGAGCATCTTCCGCACGCTCCTCACCTACATGATGGAAAATCCGCAAAAGAATATCGGTCCATCGACCACGCTGCTGTTCGTCGCCAAGAACCTCGAGCGGATCGGCGATCACGCCACCAACATCGCCGAGATGGTTTTCTACGCCGCGACCGGCAAGCCGCTCCCGGAGGCTTCGGATTGAGTCACAAAAGTGCAGCTTGGCTGCAACCGACGCGTCGCTCGACCGGCATAGCGAGGGGCCGGCGAAAGCTCGCTCGACTGTTTGACGAGGTATGGAATGAAATTTGGAACCACCGGTCTGGCCCTCATGCTCGCTGGGGCCTCGATTGCAGCGCCGGCGCAAGCCGCTAAATCGGACTCCCAGGTCTGGGCCAACGGCTCGGTCACAGCGAAGCTCAGCGAACACTGGCGGCTGCAAGAAGAGCTAACTGGTCGCTTCAGCGACAACCGGAACGGGCTGTATGAGATCGAGTCCAACACCCTGCTTGGCTATCGCCTCAACAAGATGATTACGGTCTGGGCCGGCTATACGCACGACCCTCAATATTCGGGTGGCGATTTCACGGTGATGGAGCACCGAGCGCGCGAGCAAGTGACCTTCGACGGCCTCGCCAGGATCGGCACGGGCAAGCTCAGCGCGCGCCTCCGGCTCGAGGAGCGCTGGCGCGAGGGCGTGGACGGCACCGGCTGGCGCTTGCGCCCCTATCTCAAATATTCGCTGCCCATCCTAGGCAAGACCGCGATCAACGTCAGCACTGAGCCCTTCTTCAACCTCAACACGGCCGCCTTCCAGCGCCAGTCCGGCCTCGACCGGGTCCGCAACCTCGTCACCGTCTCCACTCCGCTGACGAAAAATCTCACCGGTGAGGCGGGCTACATGAACCAGCACGGATTCGTCCGCGACGGGCCGGACACCAGCGACAATGTCGCTTACTTCGGACTGAGCCTGAGCATTTAGCCTGGGGCGCATCAGGACGCGAACATTTCTGCTGCCATTGGATGCTGGCAGTGCGTGCGACGCTCGGTATGGCAGCAGAACTCCGCACTGCACCGACTTCGGCTCAGTCCGCGGCATCCTGGTCAGAGGTTTCGCGCCAAGTCCCTTGGGGCGGACTAGCTGGGAAAATTCATTCTCTTCAGAAGCGCGGCGTAGCGCGGATCGCTTCGCAAGGGCTCGATATAATGGTCCGTCCTCAGCCTCAGGAGCCCTGAATCCCGGATCTCCCAGGCCCGGTCGGGTGCGGACTATCACTCGAGCGCACGGAGCCCGCTCAAGAATCGTGCTTCAGGAGCCCGTTCGGGTGCTGCTCGCGCGGCCCCCGAAAGGAGCCGGATCGTCGCTGGAACTTTGGTTAACTTTCTGTTACCGACTCGGCGGCAAATACCGTGTGAATGAGCCAGTCGGAGGGAATCATGTCTCGTCGCACCGCTATCAAGCTCCAGGTCGCACTTGCAGCGCTGCTCGGATCGACCCCGGCCCTCGCCGCCGATCCCGTTCCGGTGGCAACGTGGAACATGGACAATGACTTTGGATCGACGATGGAGGATTATTCCGGGAACGGAAACAACGGCACCCTTTACAACGTCGTCACTTCCGGCGGCGGCTACATCTTCGATGGAAGCTCGTCGATGGTGATCGTGCCTGCTTCACCAAGCCTCATTCCAGGCACGCAGGATTTCTCCTACACCGTCCAGTTCCAGACTGACCGCGTGCCGGCCTCTGGCATGGACTATGATCTCATCCGCAAGGGCCAGGACGGAACGCCGGGCGGCGGGTTCAAGGTCGAGCTCATCAGGAGCAACGGCAAGGCGGTGGCTTTCTGCCGGATCAATGATTCGAGGGGCAAATCGGCGGCACTGACCGACAAGACGAACCTCGCCGATAACAAGCTTCACACGATTAAGTGCGCGAGAACAGGCAAGACGATGACCCTGAAAGTGGATTCAAAGTCATCCCTCAAGAAGCGCGACATCTCCATCCAGTCGATCAGCAATAACTCGGACGTGACGATTGGAGCGAAGCTCCCCGACGGCGAGGGCCCGCAGAACGACTGGTACATCGGGGTAATCCGAAGCGCGGGCATTTCGATCGCCCCGGCGGAATAGCGTCGGCGTATTCGCCAGCGCCAGCGGCGAGTAGCTGACGCTCGAGCCTCGAAGGCGCGTCAGTCCCTGTCCTCCTCCTCTTCCTCCTCGCCGGCAAGCGGTTGAGGGCCGCTATGAGCTCGTTCCAGGCTTTCGGACGGCCGCAATGTGAACGCCTGCGGATCATATTGAAGGATGGCGAAGACCGTCCCGAGGACCACGATGGCGCCAAGGACGAGGCCGAAGAGGCTGGGAGCCACCGCGTCCCTGGAATCGGGGTGATGGCTCGCGGGCTTGGTGCCAGACACCATCGCGCGAACGAGATTTTCCCGCTGAAGCACTGACATGACCACGACTGCAAGGATGTGGAGCGCGATGACCGCGAGCAGAGTCCAGGCGATAAGCTCGTGAAGTTCTTCGCTCGATTCGCCTCCGAATGCTCCGGTGCCGACCGTTACCGCGATAAGGAAGAGGATCAGCAGCACGGACATGGCACCCAAGGGATTATGCCCGAGCGAAGGCTCGATCCGGCCCTTTGCGAGGCCCGACACATGATCGAAGAGGCGGGACGGCCGAACGAAATCCGAGAAACGGCTGTGCTCTCCGCCGATGAACCCCCAGGCGAGCCTGAAAAGGATGAGGACGGCAGTCACCCAGCCCGCGAGGATGTGCCAGTCATTGAGCGGGCTATCCTCTTCGGACGAGAGGAACGCCAGCGCGATCGCCGCAACGAGCAGCCAATGGAAGAGCCGCAGTGGCAGGTCCCAGACTCGTACCCGGCGTAATGTATCCACTCTAACCTCCTATCCCACCGTCGTACCGAACAGGCGGCCCACTCCGGCGGTGACAAGCATTGCCAGGGCGCCCCAGAAAGTGACTCGAAGGAGCGACGGCCATATCGGCGCCCGCCCGGCGCGGGCGCCGAGCGCCCCGAGGATTGCGAGGCAGAGAAGGGAGACGATCACGACTGCCGGCACCAGGACTCCGCCGGGCGTCAGCGCAACCGCGAGGAGCGGCGCGGCGGCTCCCGCCGTGAAGGTGAGGGCGGATGCAAGAGCCGCCTGCAGCGGCCGAGCGGTTGAAGCTTCGGAAATTCCGAGCTCGTCGCGCGCGTGGGCGGCGAGGGCATCCCCGGCCATCATCTGCCTTGCGACGGTTTCAGCAGTTTCGGGCTCGAGGCCCCTGCCCTCGTAAATATGGGTGAGCTCTTCCTGCTCGGCTTCGGGCAGGCTCGCGAGCTCGCGACGTTCCCGTTCGAGGTCTGCCCTCTCGGTATCGGCCTGCGAACTTACCGAGACATATTCGCCGGCCGCCATCGACATCGCACCCGCGACAAGCGCCGCCGCACCGGCGATGAGCACGTTGGTCCGGCTGGCCTCCGATGCAGCAACGCCGACGATGAGGCTGCTCGTCGAAACGATGCCGTCATTGGCGCCGAGTACCGCCGCCCGCAGCCAACCGATGCGCGAAAAGGCATGGCCTTCCGGATGAGCATGGAGGCGGCTCATCACCGGGCAGGCCGAAATCTGCGTCGCTGGGGCATGCGGGCCGCAATGCCTTCAACGCCGGAATCGCAATATACGGGAATCTGCGGATCAGGCTCGACTATTGTGCGATGCGGTAAATCACCCTTTTCGTGTGACCCGTCGGCAAGCTCGCCCGGATCCGAACCAGGCGCGCTCTAGGCGCAGCGTCGCTGAACAGCCCGTACGTCGACTTCGAATTGCGTGCGAGATCGCGAGGATCAAAGCTCCTCGAGCGCCCTTCGGTAGACGATGAACCCCGATCGCTCGGCAATGCGATCATAAAGTCGCCGAGCGCGGGCATTGGTCTCGTGGGTCTGCCAATAGACCCGCTTCGAGCCTCTTGCTCTTGCTTCCTCCGAGACCCGTTCGACGAGCGCGGTCGCGATGCCGCGTCCGCGCGTAGCCTCGGAAGTGAACAGGTCCTGCAGGTAACAGGTCGGGGACATGGAGATGGTGCTCCGGTGGAAGATGAAGTGCGCCAATCCCACGAGCTTCCCGGCCTCCTCGGCGACAAGGGCATGGACCGGCTCGTCGGGATCGAAGAAGCGTTTCCACGTCACTTGCGTGATCTCGGGGGGAAGAGCGCTATCACCTTCGCGCCCGTAAAATGCGTTGTAGTCATCCCATAACGAGAGCCACGCATCATGGTCCTCGAGCTTCGGTTCGCGGATCATCATGGCCGCCAACTTGCCCAGGGGACGAGTGGTGGCAACAGGAACTTTCAGCAACAGGCCTACAACTCGCGATTTCGGAAGGTGCCTCAATCCATCAATGAGGAATGGCCCGGGACACCTGCAGCGAACGCTTCGCTGCCACTCGCGATTGGGCGACCGAGATTCGCCATCCATCTTCGCGCCAGATTGGAGAAGCGGACGAAGGCAACCGCCAGTTTCGCTCAGCCTGTTCTTCGCTCATCCCCAATAGCCTGGCGGGAGATTGCGGCGACGAGGCGCCTGCCTTGCCAGACCTCGCATTTTGCGCCCTGCATTCCAAGCAGGTGGGTCCGGCGGACGGCCTCGGCATCATCAGGCGCCTCGAACCACTCGGCCAGTTCGATCCGGCTCGCGCCGTCGAAGCGATAGATCCTGTAGTCCGCCATAGGTCGTACTGCCGATATCGGGGAAAGGCGACGAGTCCCAATCAACTGGGCGATCGTTGAGGTTCCCAGAGCAGCGATCATTGATCGAGGTCAGCGAGGACTAGCGCAGGGCAGCCCCGGTCAGGCGGCGCGCACCTGCTCAACCAGCTGCAGATAGCCGTCGTCGAAGTCTCCCTGGGCCGAGAGCAGCGGCCAGTTGAGAATACGAACGATCCGACCATCAATCGCGATGGATCCAGATTGCCTGAGAGCCTTGAGAGTGCGGTTCACGTGGACCGATGTCAGCCCGAGCGCATCGCCGATCTGCGCCTGCGAAGCGTCGAGGACGAATTCGTCACGGCTGCCAAGGTCAGAATGTTCGCTTCGGATCCCGATTTCACAAATGAAATGCGCCATTCGCGACTGGGCATCGCGGCGGCCCACGTTGACGGCCCATTGTGCGAGCACGGCCGCGTCGAGCGCCGCATAAGCGAAGAAAGCATGCATGATTGCAGGCGAGGCGAGCGAAATGGCCTTCAGCTGCCTTGCCGGAATCCGGACGATTGTCGCTGTGCTGAGAGTCTGAAGGGAAGACCCCGCAAGAGGTGATGCAAGCCGGTGAATGTCGGCAACATCGCCCGGCATGTGGAATGCAGTGAATTGCCTCCGGCCATCCTTCAGCTGGACGAATCGCGCCACGAGACCGCTCACGACAAGGCAGGCGTCGTGAAATTCCTGTCCTGGGTTCACGATGTCCACATTGCCGCGGAACCGAACCGGCTCCGCAGGAAGCGCCGACAGCGCGGCCATATCATCGCGCGAGAGCGGCGACAGGTTTCCTAGCCGCCGGATGAAGGTTTCGAGTGCCCAGCGGGTCGAGAACATGGCGGAAATCCTTTCGAGCCGGGGCCCATCGCGGGCATCGTCCCGCTTCGGCAACGATATACCACATTAGGTAGGATTGTCTTCCATCGACAATAGCTGATGTCGAATATTGTTCCCTAATCCAGATCAGCGCATCCTGATTTGGGCTGAAAGTCGCATGTCTGGCTGAGTGGATCCGGAACACGGGTGGAGCAGCGCCGCGCAGGGTCGGCAACGATTCGCTCAAATGGGCGCGATCATCGGGCGGAAGGTCATTCAATTGGCCGGAAGCCAGCGGCCTTCAGAGTGGCGCGGTCTTTCGTTGCGGCTCAACCCATCGGGCTCTCACCCAAGAGCGAACCCACCTCCGGAACCATTGTCCCCGGGCGATAGAGGTTCAATAGAGAGGCCGAGCTGCGGCAGGACGACGATGCACGAACGAAGGCCCGAAGCCCGACGCGACGCCGGGACAATCCTAGACCTATCCACCCCAGCCCTCCTCCTCGACCGGCCGAGGCTCGAGCGGAACGCGGCGCGCATGCGCCAAAGGGTCGAAGAGCTCGGCGTGTCGCTCCGCCCCCACGTCAAGACTTCGAAATCGATCGACGTGCTTCGCGTCCTCGCCGGCGCGGGGGACTGCCCGATCACCGTCTCCACCCTTGCCGAAGCACGCTATTTCTTCGCGCACGGCGTCACCGATATCCTCTATGCCGTCGGCATCGCGCCCGTGAAGCTGCCCGAGGTCGCCGAGCTTGTGAAACAGGGGTGCGCGCTCCGGATCATCCTCGACAGTCTCGAGGCCGCCGATGCCGTTGCCGCCTTCGCCACGAACGAGGGCGTCGCCATCGAGGCCCTGATCGAGATCGACTCGGACGGCCATCGTGCCGGAGTCGAACCCTCCGACCCGCTCTTGGTGGAGATCGGGAGACGCCTCGGTCAATCGCTCGCTGGAGTGATGACCCATGCCGGCGCCTCCTACGGCTGCCGAGCCCGAGCCGAGTTCGAAGCCATGGCCGAGCAGGAGCGGCGGCTTACGCTCGAAGCCGCCGAACGCCTCGGCGAGGCCGGTCTACCCTCACCAATCGTCAGCGTCGGATCGACCCCGACGCTCCATTACGCCCGCGACCTTGAGGGCGTTACCGAGGCACGCGCGGGAGTCTATGCCTTCGGCGACCTCGTCCAGGCCGAGCTCGGCACCTGCACGACGGACGACATCGCGATCTCGGTCCTCGCCAGCGTGATCGGCCACAACCGAGCGCACGGGCGGGTCCTCGTCGATGCGGGATTCCTCGCGATGAGCCGGGACCGGGGTACGGCAGAGCTGCCGGTCGACTGGGGCTATGGCGCGGTCTGCGATCCTCTCTCAGGAACGGTCGTCGAGGAGGTGACGCTCTCTTCGACCAACCAGGAGCATGGGATCATGACAGGCCGGGAGAGGACCATCGATTTCGATCGTTTCCCTCTCGGGAGCCGCCTCAGGATCCTCCCAAATCACGCGTGCGCGACGGCCGCTGCCTTCGACCGCTACTTCGTGACCGAAGGCACCGAACACATTGTTGACGTCTGGGAACGCGTGAACGGCTGGTGAGCGCACGAGACCGGCTGGCCCGGGCAATCACAAGGCATAGACGCCAAGCTCATACTCGCTTGCCGGAGGATAAGGATCCGGGCCGCTGAATTCTTCGGCCGCCTCGCGGTTGGTGACGATGATCTGTCGTCCCCTGAGATGGAGGCCATTGGCGGCGAGCGTCTGGAGAGTCCTGGACAGCGTCTCGGGCTGCATTCCGATTCGCGACGCGAGCTGCCGTTTTGAAAAGGGGATTTCCGCGGGAAGCGCGGGCTCCGCTCCATCGTGGAGGCGCAGGAGGAATGCCGCGAGCCGCTGCGAAGGCGACCTGCACTTGAGGTCGAGGATGATCTTCAGCGCGACCCGCCACTGTCCCGCCATCACCCGTGCCAGCGCAAGCGCGAGCTCGGCACAGCCCTTGGCTTCCTCCCGGACCACCTTCGCGTCGATCATCAGGATCCGGGATTGCGTGAGCGCGTGCGCCGAAATCAGGTAGGGCTCGGAATAGAGAGACGCGGCGGGAGCGAAGACGTCGCCTGCCGCCATCATGAGGGCGGTGCACTCACTACCCTTGTACGAACAGGAAAGGTCGATGATTCCGCTGAGCACGACGTGGAGGTGAGTCGGCAGCTCCGCTCCGCGGAACAGCTCGTCGCGCGGTCCGAACCGCTCGATCTTGGATGCTTCGAGCAAGCGCGTGCGAACGGGATCGGGAAGGCCCCCGAGGAAGGGAAGATCCGCCGCTACGCACTCCACTCGGCTGGAGCTATTGGCGATCGAAAAAGTCGCGACATCATTCATGCGCGGCCGCCTTCTGTGAAAAATCGGCGACCTTTGCAAGGAACGGCTCCTCCCTGGGTTCGCGGCCATAAAGTAGATCCAGCACCCGCGCCGTCTCGAGGAGACCCGAGGTCGTGCCTGCAAAGCCCTCGCCCGCAGCAAGTTTTCTCACCCACGCCGCGGCATCGGCCTTCCGCAAGCATCCACCGCGTCAATTGCCCGACGACGAGGCGTTCGTCGAACTGGAGCAGTTCATTCGCGGCTGAGCGCTTGAGCTCGGGCGTCGGCACGTCCAACCTTCCGTCGTCGAAATCGTGGGAGGGATGAG
>DASZYL010000039.1:0-17594 GCA_035545385.1 Sphingomicrobium sp.
ATCAGCACGCAATAGCGGCCCGCGAGCGAGAGATAGGTGGTCAAGGCGGCGCCCTTGTTGCCGCGCTCCTCCTTGACGACCTGGACGAGAAGCACCTGCCGGCGCTGGATCACGTCCTGGATCTTGTAGCGGCGCCTTAGCGCCTGGCGCTTCTTGCGAAGCTCGTCGGCAGCGGATTCATCGACCGGCGAACGCGCCGAACCGGTGCCGGTCTCGGTCGTCGTGGCGGTCGCGGTCGCCATATCGGTCGCGAGGTCGATCTCGTCGCCGTGCTCCTCTTCCTCCTCGGGCAGCTCGTCCTCGGCGGCATCGAGCTCGGCGGCGCGAAGCCGCTCTTCCTCGGCGGCGTGCTCGGCCTCCTCGCGAAGCAGGGCTTCGCGGTCAGCCTTCGGGATCTGGTAATAGTCGGGATGGATTTCGCTGAAGGCGAGGAAGCCGTGGCGATTGCCGCCATAATCGACGAACGCCGCCTGGAGCGACGGTTCGACCCTTGTGACCTTGGCTAGATAGATATTGCCTTTGAGCTGCTTGTGCTCAGCGGATTCGAAGTCAAACTCCTCGATCCGGTTTCCCTTGACGACCGCGACCCGGGTTTCCTCCGGGTGGCGCGCATCGATAAGCATGCGCATGGACATTGAAAATTCTCCAGGCGCGCCGGTTCAGCGTTGGAACGCTCCGTCGCGCGATGATTGGGGCCTCGGGCGCCGCGTACTGGCGGGCTTCGATGGCAGGATGACTGGAAAGCGCGTCTGCTCGAAAAGCCATCCCGCGACCCTTCGCGGGGAACGCCGCTTCACCGAAGAGCGGATGAAGGGCATTTCGTGGCGTCATTCGAGCTTCAACCTCGTGGAGCCGCGGCGCGTCGCACCGTCCGCGGCATGAATTCCCCGGCGGACGCCGGAGATCGAAACCTGAGTTAGCATCGCAGTACCGGACCCGCAACCTTCGTTCCCTTACAAAAGCGCCGCTAAACCGCGCCTTTCTCTCAAGAAGGGTGACAGCCTTGGCCGCCCTGCTATTTCCGCATGTCCATGATCAGCACGAGCACCCTCTCGGATCGCCGGGGCCTCTGGGCCTTCGCGCTTGGCGTAATAGCGGTGACCGCGGGCGTTCTGCTCCATCTGCCGATGTTCGCAATGGGAAGGATGACCCATTACCGGCTCTACGGAATGCCGATGGGCGGCGAGATGTACGCCGGGATGGCACTCATCATTGTCGGCGTCGGGGTCGCGGCTTTCGGTCTTCTGCCAAGGAATATCTCGAAGCAGCTTTCGGCCAGCCACGACATCGTCGTCACGCCCCCTGAAGATGCGCCGCTCTCCATTTGGCATTGGACCTTGATGCTGGTGCTCGTGATCGCCCTCGGAATCGACATCATGAAGCCCGCCAGCCTCGGCTTCACGATCGCGGGAATGGTCGACGAATATCAACAGACGAAGGCGATGGTGTCTCTCGTGCCGTTCTTCGCGCTTGTCGGTACCGTGCTTGGCTCGATCGTCTGGGGCGCCCTTGCGGACATCTACGGCCGAAAGGCGACCATCCTCCTCTCGGCGGTCATGTTCGTCGGAACGTCGATCTGCGGCGCGATGCCGTCGCTCGCGTGGAACGTTGGCATGTGCTTCATGATGGGGGCCGCCGCGGGAGGCATGCTTCCGGTCACCTATGCGCTTCTCGCCGAAATGATGCCGAGCAAGCACCGGGGCTGGAGCCTGGTGCTCGTGGGAGGGCTCGGCGCCACCGTCGGATATTTCGCGGCGAGCGGATTTTCGGCGCTGCTGCAGCCCATCTTCAGCTGGAGGATCCTGTGGCTGCTCAACCTGCCGACAGGCCTGTCGCTTGTGCTCCTCGGCGCACTCATTCCCGAATCGGCCAAGTTCCTTCTCGCACGCGGCCGCCGCGAAGAGGCGAGGCGGGTCATGGAGCGGTTCGGATCGAAAGCCCGCAAGACCACCCACGCCGAAGACGTTGCATTCGCAAAGGGAGCCGCGGTCGCGCTCACCGGGCCGGCCTTCTTCGGAAAGGTGATTGCGTTGAGCCTCGCGGGAATCGTTTACGGGCTCGTCAATTTCGGGTTGCTGCTCTGGCTTCCCGCCGATCTCGTCGCGAGAGGGTATAGCGTTGGGCTTTCGAGCAAATTGCTCGCCGAATCCGCACTGATCGCATTCCCAACTGTCTTCGTGGCCGCCTTCGCTTATGCGACGTGGAGCAGCAAATGGTCGGTCGTGGTTGCCATTGCAGTGACCGCGGCAGGCCTTCTTGGAGTGCTCCGGCTCGAGTTCACCGGGAGCGGAAGCCCGGTCTTCCCGGTCGCGCTCCTCATCGTTGGGATCAATGCCCTTATCGCGATGCTCCTTCCCTATACCGCGGAAAGCTTCCCCTTGCGCATCCGCGGCAGGACCACGGGCACGGTGGCGGCCTGCAGCAAGGCCGGCGGAGTTTTCGCCCAGTTTCTCGCGATCCTGGCCCTCGTTCCCCCACTTTCGCTCGTCGCTCTGATCATCATGGTGCCGACCATCGCAGCGCTCGCGCTCGTGGCATGGTACGGCAAGGAAACTCGCGGGCGCGACCTTCGCGAGCTCGACCCCGACGGCCATACGTTCGCGGCAACGGGCATCTGACGAGAGGCTGATCACTTCATACGTATGCGGCCCATTTGCCGTCGGGCGTCTCGCTCTATAGCAAGCGCCCGATGGTGGAGAAGGCTTCGACCCTTTTGATGTTCGGCGCGACCGGCGATCTTGCCCGGCGCATGCTGCTTCCCTCGCTTTACGGCCTCGATTCCGACGGCCTTCTACCGGCGGAATTGAGGATCATCGGGACGGCGAGGACCGAGCTCGACGATTCAAGCTTCCGGGAGCGGGCGGACGAGGCCTTGAAGGAGCACCTCCCTTCGGGCTTCTACTCGGAAGGGATCGCCGAGCGCTTCCTGTCGCGGCTCCATTATGTCCCCCTCGACATCAACGATCCCGAGGGATTTCGGCGGCTCGCCGATACGATCGGCGATCCCTGCCGCGGGGTCGCGATCTTCCTCTCGACCGCGCCCTCGCTGTTCAAGCCGACGATCGATGGGCTCCAGCACGCAGGCCTTGCCTGCCCGACGGTCCGGATGGCTCTCGAAAAACCGCTCGGGGTCGACCTCGAATCGAGCCGCGAGATCAACGATGCCGTCGCTGCGGCCTTCCCCGAGGACCGGACGTTCAGGATCGACCATTATCTTGGCAAGGAGACGGTCCAGAACCTCCTCGCCTTGAGGTTCGCGAACTCGATGTTCGAGCCTTTGTGGAACAGCACCCACATCGACCATGTCCAGATCACGGTCGCCGAGACGATCGGGCTCGAGGGGAGGGGTGATTATTACGATCAGGCCGGCGCTCTACGCGACATGGTCCAGAACCACATGCTCCAGCTCCTGGCGCTGGTCGCGATGGAGCCTCCGACCGATTTCAACGCGACTGCCGTGCGCGACGAGAAGGTGAAGGTGCTTCGCTCGCTCCGCCCGATCACCGCCGACGACGTCGAGGCGACGACCGTGACCGGCCAGTACACCAGGGGTGCAATCGATGGCGAACCGGTCCCTGGCTATATCGAGGAGGTCGGCCACGAATCGACGACCGAGACCTTCGTCGCCCTCAAGGCCAATATCGACAATTGGCGCTGGAAGGGGGTCCCTTTCTACCTTCGCACCGGGAAGCGGATGCCGACGAGGGATACCGAGATCTTCATCCAGTTTCGAGACGTTCCCTATTCGATCTTCGCGTCGCGAGGTGCGACGACCAAGCCGAACAAGCTGATCATCGGCCTTCAGCCCGAGGAAAGCATCGAATTGAGGCTGATGTCGAAGACTCCCGGGCTCGATCGCCAGGGCGTTCGGCTGCGCGAGATCCCGCTCGATATCGGCCTTGCCAATGCCTTTAGCGAATATCGCCGCCGCATCGCCTACGAACGGCTTCTCCTCGACCTCATCGAGGGCGATCCAACGCTCTTCGTGAGGCGCGACGAGGTCGAGGCGCAATGGGCCTTCGTCGACAGGATCCGCGCCGCCTGGGCGGAGAAGGGGATGACCCCGAGACCCTATGCTGCAGGGACCTGGGGGCCTTCGGCAGCGATCGCGCTCACCGAGCGCGACGGGATCAGCTGGCACGAATAGGGGCGAAGGACCAGATAGGCGCAATGGCTCTCGATCCCAGAATCTCCAAGGTCACCGACCGGATCATCGAGCGGTCGAAACCCGGGCGCCGCCGCTACCTCGAACTGATCGCCGAGCAGAAGGAGCGGGGGATCAGCCGGCCCCGCCTTTCGTGCGGCAATTTCGCCCACGGCTTTGCCGCCGCGGGCGAGGACAAGGCCTCGATCAGCACGATGCGCGGTCCCAATATCGCGATTGTAACCGCTTACAACGACATGCTCTCGGCCCACCAGCCCTACAATCGCTACCCCGAGCAGATGAAGATCTTCGCCCGCGAGGTCGGAGCGACGGCCCAGGTCGCAGGCGGAGTCCCGGCGATGTGCGACGGGGTCACTCAAGGGCAGGCGGGGATGGACCTCTCGCTATTCAGCCGTGACGTCATCGCCCTTTCGACCGCGGTCGCGCTCAGCCACGGGATGTTCGATTCAGCAGCGCTTCTGGGGATTTGCGACAAGATCGTCCCGGGGCTCCTCATCGGCGCGCTTCGCTTCGGGCACCTGCCGATGCTCCTTGTCCCTGGAGGCCCGATGCCGTCGGGCCTTCCCAACAAGGAAAAGCAGCGCGTGAGGCAGCTCTACGCGGAAGGGAAGGCGGGGAGGGACGAGCTCCTCGAGGCGGAGAGCCTTTCCTATCACGGCCCCGGCACCTGCACCTTCTACGGGACCGCCAATTCGAACCAGATGATGATGGAGCTGATGGGGCTTCACATCCCCAATTCCGCGTTCATCAACCCCGGGACCCCGCTTCGCCAGGCGCTGACCCGCGCCGCCGTCCACCGCCTCGCCGAGCTCGCTCGAACCGGGGAAAGGCCGCTCGGGGCGGTCGTCGACGAGAAGGCAATCGTGAATGCGATGATCGGCCTGTTGGCGACCGGCGGCTCGACCAATCATTTCATCCATCTCCCGGCGATCGCCCGGGCGGCGGGAATCCTCATCGACTGGCAGGATTTCGCCGACCTCTCGGCGGCCGTGCCCCTCGTCACCCGCGTCTATCCCAATGGTTCGAAGGACGTGAACGATTTCCAGGACGCGGGCGGGATGGCGTTCGTCACCTACACGCTTTCACGCGAGGGCCTGCTTCATACCGATACTCTGACGGCGGGCTCCGATTCGATGGATGCCTGGGTCGGTAATCCCGAGCTTCACGGCGACGAGCTTGTCTGGAAGAGCGCCGAGGAAAGCGCCGACATCGACATGCTCCGTCCCGCCTCGGACCCGTTCCGGGCCGATGGCGGGCTCCGCCTCGTCAGGGGCAATCTTGGACGGGCGGTGTTCAAGACCAGCGCGGTCGAAGAGGAGCGCTGGGTGATCGAGGCCCCGGCACGCTGTTTTTCGGACCAGAACGAGGTCCTCGACGCCTTCAGGGCAGGAGAGCTCGACCGCGACTGCGCGGTTGTCGTCAGGTTCCAGGGTCCGCGAGCGAACGGGATGCCCGAGCTTCACAAGCTGACGCCGACGCTTGGAGTCCTCCAGGACCGCGGCCACCGGGTCGCGCTCATCACCGACGGCCGGATGTCGGGAGCGAGCGGGAAGGTCCCGGCGGCGATCCACTGTTCGCCCGAGGCGCTCCCCGACGGACCCCTTGCAAGGGTCCAGGACGGCGACCTCATCCGCCTCGATGCCCGCAATGGAACATTGGAAGCTCTCGATGTCGACCTCTCGACGCGCCCGCCAGCCAACTCCCCGCCGCCCCCTGTCGGGACTGGGCGCGAGCTTTTTGCACTGATGCGGGTGCACTGCGACGAAGCGGAAGCCGGAGCCTCGGCAATGCTCGCGGCAATGGAGGCGGAAGGGGCATGATCCGCCAGATCGCAGTCGCCGACGTCGGCGGAACGCACGCGCGCTTCGCGCTCGCCGATATCGAGGAGGGAAGGGTGGTCGCCCTTGGCGAACCCGTCACTCTCAGGACAAGCGACCACGGCAGCTTCCAGCTCGCCTGGCAGGAATTCGGGCGCCAGCCGGGCATCGACCTTCCGAACGAGCTCGCGATCGCCTTCGCCGGGCCGGTGGGAGGCGAGGTCCTGAAGCTCACCAACAATCCCTGGGTGATCAGGCCGGCGCTCATCAAGGAGCGGCTCGACGTCGACCGCTATACGATCGTCAACGATTTCGGCGCCGTCGCTTATGCGGTGGCAACGCTTGGCGATGACCATTTCAAGCATCTCTGCGGGCCCGAAGGACCGCTCCCGAGCGAAGGAGTCATCAGCATCGTCGGGCCGGGAACGGGTCTCGGGGTCGCAGCGCTCCTCAGGAAGCGGGACGGCTACGAGGTCATCGAGACCGAGGGCGGGCACGTCGATTTTGCTCCGCTCGACGTCCTCGAGGACCGGATCCTGGTCGAGCTCCGACGGAACTTTCGCCGGGTGTCGATCGAACGGATCGCCTCGGGCCGGGGCCTGTGGAACGTCTACGAGGCCCTGGGAGCGATCGAGGGGCAGGACCTTAGATTCCATGACGAGAAGGAGCTCTGGAGCGCCGCCCTTTCCGAGAGCGACAGCCTCGCCAACGCCGCGCTCGACCGTGTCTGCCTGACGCTTGGAGCAGTCGCCGGCGATATTGCGCTTGCACAGGGTGCGCACGCGGTCGTGATCGCAGGGGGCGTCGGCCTGAGGCTCGCCGATTACCTGCCCCGCTCGGGCTTTCGCGACCGGTTCATCGCCAAGGGGCGCTTCGAGCGGCGAATGGACGAAATGCCGGTGAAACTCATCACCCACCCGCAGCCCGGCCTCATTGGAGCCGCGGCAGCGTTCGCCAAGGAGCATGGATGACGATCGACGAAATCATGCGCACCGCGCCCGTCATCCCAGTCCTCGTGCTCGATGGCGAGGAGGATTGGGGACGGCTCGCCGAGACATTCGTCGCGGCCGGGCTTCCGGTCCTCGAAGTGACCCTTCGAACTCCCGGAGCGCTTGGAGCGATCCGCGAGATGGCGAAGGTCGAAGGCGCGATCGTCGGCGCAGGAACCGTTCTTGGCGAGGCGCAGCTCGAAGAGGCGCTCGAAGCGGGGGCCAGGTTCATCGTCGCTCCCGGGCTCACCGAGCCGCTTACAAGGGCGGCAGTGCAGAGCGGCGTGCCTTATCTTCCAGGGATTGCGACCGCTTCGGACATCATGCGCGGCCTCGACCTCGGGCTCGACCGGTTCAAGTTCTTCCCTGCGGAGGCCTCGGGCGGGATCGCTGCCCTGAAGGCCCTTTCGGGACCCTTCGGCGAGATCCGTTTCTGTCCGACCGGCGGCATCAGGGAAGAGAATGCCGCAAAGTGGCTGGAGCTTGATCCCGTGCTCTGCGTCGGGGGCTCGTGGCTCTACCGCCGGGGTGACGGCATGGATGACGTCGCCGAGCGGGCGAGAGCGGCAGCAGGGCTCGCTCGCTAAATTTACTCTTAACCCTCTTCCCGTGATATATTGCGTTGTGCGTTCAACGGGTTGGTGGGGATGTTCCTGAGGTTCGGAAAGGCCGGGGCAATCGCGGGGGCGGGAATCCTTCTTGCCGCCGCGACGATGCTGCTCGCCGTCGGGCGGACCGGGGCCGCGGCCCAGTCGAGCCTCACCGTCAATGTTCCCCCGGCGGTCACCGACACGGTCTATGGGGCTCCGGAAGCCCGCGGCCGGCCGATCGTGGTCATCGATCCCGGCCATGGAGGCCGCGATCCTGGAGCCACCAGCGTCTCCGGCCAGGTCAACGAAAAGGACCTCACCCTGGCGCTTGCGCGCGAGCTTCGCGACGACCTCGTGAAGCGCGGGCGCGTCCGAGTGGCGATGACGAGAAACGATGACAGCTACCTGACGCTCGACGAGCGCGCGGCGGTCGCGAGACGGCTCGATGCGGGGATGTTCGTCTCGCTCCACATGGACAGCGCGCCCAACCCGCTCGCGCGAGGGGCCACCGTCTATTCGCTTTCGGACGTCGCGTCCGACGCCGAGGCGGCGCGGGTCGCGGCCAAGGAGAATGCGGGAGCGATGAGGGAGGCTCAGGGCGGTTCGGTCCAGGCGATGCTCTCGGATCTCGCGATGGAGGGGCAGATGAGCGCGTCCGCCGATCTTGCGACCAGGCTCGTCCACAAGTCCGCCGGCCGGTTCGAGCTTCGCCCGAACCCTCACCGCTTCGCTTCCTTCCACGTCCTTCGCCGCGCCGGAAGCCCGGCGATCCTGTTCGAGGCCGGCTATATCAGCAATGCCGACGATGAACTGCTGCTGCGCTCGCCCGAGCAGCGATCGAAGATCGCCCTGGCGCTCGCCCAGGCCATTGAAACCGACATTGCGGCCCGTGCGCGCCGATAAGGCGATTAACTGGCTTTCCGCAAAAGTCCTGACAGGCTAGACGCTCAAACGGATGAAATTCGAGCGTCTGACTCCTCCCGGGTGGCAGCTTCCCGACCTCGTGGCCTTCAACAACAGGGTCCACGAGTGGATTGACCCGTGGTGGCAGCACCGCTGGGTGCGGCTTCTGAGCTGGGCCGCGGCCGCGCTTTTCGCGCTGGTCGCAGCGATGTGGATCTACTTTGCTTCCGGCCTTCCGTCGGCCCAGACGCTGCTTGCCTACCAGCCGCCGCTTCCAACCAATGTCCGCGGCTATGACGGCGATCCGGTCCAGACCTTCGCCCGCGAACGGCGCGTCGACCTCTCCTACGATGAATATCCGCCGCTCCTCGTCCACGCCTTCATCTCGGCCGAGGACAAGACCTTCTTCCACCATCACGGGATCGACTACAGCGGCTTCATCAAGGCCGTCTTCAACTATGCGACCCATGTCGGAAGGGGCGGGCGCGTCGCGGGCGGCTCGACCATCACCCAGCAGGTCGCCAAGTACCTGCTTCGCGACAGCAGCTACAATGTCGGCCGAAAGGCGCGCGAGGCGATCCTCGCCTTCCGCCTCGAGGACACGCTCAGCAAGGAGCAGATCCTCGAGCTCTACCTCAATTCGATCTTCCTTGGACGAAACGCCTACGGAGTCCAGGCCGCGGCCCGGGCCTATTTCGACAAGGACGTCGACGAGCTCAGCCTGCCCGAGGCCGCCTATCTCGCGATTCTTCCCAAGGCGCCCTCGAACTACGACCCGGTGCGGGCGACCCAGAAGGCGCTCGACCGCCGCAACTACGTGCTTCGCGAGATGTACCGCAACGGCTACATCACCGAGGACCAGTGGCATTCGGCAGCGGCCAGCCCGCTCGGGACGATCCGTTACGGGAGCAACGAGAAATTCCGCCAGCAGGGCGGCTATTTCATGGAGGAAGTGCGCCGCGAGCTCATCAAGCAGTTCGGCGAGGATGCGCAGAACGGCCCCAACAGCCTCTACAGCGGGGGCCTCTGGGTCCGGACCTCGATGAACCCGACCTACCAGGACGCGGCCGCCCGGGCGCTTCGCGACGGGCTCGTCAAGTTCAACGGCGGAAGCGGCTGGAAGGACCTCGGCCTCAGCGTCGACCTGTCGAAGGACTGGGCCGGGCAGCTCGACCGGACTCCCGTCGGGACCGGTTACGACGATTGGCTGAAGGCGGTCGTTTTGTCGAAGAGCAACGGCTCCGCCTCGATCGGCTTCACCAACGGCTCGACCGGGACCTTGCCGCTCTCGGGGGCCTCGATGCCCGTTCGAGGCGTCGGCGGAACTGCCTTCGACAGCCTCAAGCCCGGCATGGTCGTCATCGTCAAGCAGACGGCTCCTGGAAATTACGAGCTCAAGTCCGTCCCCTCGGTCTCGGGCGGAATGCTGGTCGAGGAGGTCCACACCGGCCGGGTCCTCGCGATGCAGGGCGGCTTCGATGTCGTCGGATCGAGCTACAACAGGGCGATCCAGGCGCTTCGCCAGCCAGGCTCGGCGTTCAAGCCGATCGTCTACGTGACTGCGCTCCAGAACGGCTTCACCCCGGCAACGATCGAACTCGACGCGCCCTTCTGCGTCTGGCAGGGCGCCGGCCTCGGGCAGAAATGCTTCGTCAACTTCGACCGCCGCTCGGCCGGGCCGCACACGCTTCGCTGGGGACTTGAACAGTCAAGAAACCTCATGACCGTGAGAGCGGCCTCGAACGTCGGAATGCCCAAGATCACCGACACCGCCCGAAAGCTCGGGGTCGGCGACTACCAGAATTACCTGTCGATCGCGCTTGGAGCGGGCGACACGACGGTCCTGAGGCTGACCAACGCCTACGCGATCCTCGCCAACCAGGGCCGCTCGGTGAAGCCGACGACGATCGACTATGTCGAGGACCGCAACGGCAAGGTCATCTACCGTACCGACAATCGCTGCGCCCTCATGGGCAATTGCAACGCGCCCGACTGGAACGGCGGCCCGATGCCGCGGCCGCCGAGCCGGACCCGCCAGCTCGTCGACGCCATGGCGGCGTTCCAGATGGTGCACGTGATGGAAGGAGTCATCATCCGCGGAACGGCGACCATTCTTCGCGACCTCAACCGACCGCTGTTCGGCAAGACCGGCACGACCAATGGCCCGACCAATGTCTGGTTCGTCGGCGGAACTCCGGACATCGTCGCCGGCGTCTATCTTGGTTACGACCAGCCGCGGCCGATGGGCCATGCGGCCCAGGGCGGACGGATCGCTGCACCGATCTGGAAGCAATGGGCGCTCACCGCACTCAAGGACGAGCCCAAGGTGCCGTTCGTTGCTCCTCCGGGGATCCGCTGGGTGCGGATCGACCGGGCGAGCGGAAAGCCCGTGTTCGGAGTCTTCCCGACGACCGAGGACCCCAAGTCGCCGGTGATCTGGGAGGCGTTCCAGCCGCAGACCGAGGCCGTCCACAGCACGCACAGCACGTTTGGCGATCCTTACGGCCCGCAATATCTCGCGCTCTGGCAGCAGGCGGGACAGCAGGCGGCGGCAGCGGCGGCCCAGGAGGGCCAGCCGGGCGCTCCGGGGCAGGAGCCGCGACCCACGACTCCGGTCGCAACCGCGCCGAGGCCGCAACCCACCGGCTTGCCAACCCAGAACGCGCTCTAGTAGCGCGAGCTCCTTCGAGAGGTTTTTAGATTATGCGCGCCGAAGCGCAGGCTCATATTGACCAGATCAACGCGGCGACCGCGCTGCTTCGCCGGTTCCTCGACTGGGACCGTGCATTGAAGCGGCTGGAAGAACTCAACGCGAAGGTCGAGGACCCGGCGCTCTGGGACGATCCCAAGGGCGCGCAGGACGTCATGCGCGAGCGGCGGCGCCTCGAGGAGGCGATCAACGCGACCGCAAGCCTCGAGCGCGAGCTCGCCGACACGTCGGAGCTGATCGAGCTCGCCGAGAGCGAGGGCGACGACGCCCTCGTCGAAGACGGGATCCGAAGCCTCGCCGAGCTTGCAGAGCGCGCCGACCGCGACAAGGTCGCGGCATTGCTCGCGGGCGAAGCCGACGCCAACAATGCCTATGTCGAGATCAATGCCGGCGCCGGAGGCACCGAGAGCCAGGACTGGGCCGAGATGCTGCTCAGGATGTACACGCGCTGGGGCGAGCGGCACGGCTGCAAGGTCGAGATGGTCGACCATCATTCGGGCGAGCAGGCCGGGATCAAGTCGGCGACGATCCTCATCAAGGGCGAGAATGCCTACGGCAACCTCAAGGTCGAAAGCGGAGTGCACCGGCTGGTCCGGATCAGCCCCTATGATGCGAACGCGAGGCGCCACACGAGCTTCTCGAGCGTCTGGGTCTATCCCGAGGTCGACGAGGACATCGATATCCAGGTCGATGAAAAGGACCTGAGGATCGACACCTACCGCTCCTCGGGTGCGGGCGGACAGCATGTCAACACGACCGACAGCGCGGTCCGAATCACCCATATCCCGACGGGGATCGTGGTCGCCTGCCAGAACGAGCGCTCGCAGCACAAGAACCGCGCGTCCGCGATGAAGCAACTGAAGGCGAGGCTCTACGAAGCCGAACTTCAGAAGCGCGAAGCCGAAGCCAATGCCGCCAATGCCGCCAAGACCGACATCGGCTGGGGTCACCAGATCCGCTCCTACGTGCTTCAGCCCTACCAGCTGGTCAAAGACCTTCGCACCGGGGTCACCTCGACATCGCCGGGCGACGTCCTCGACGGGGACCTCGACCGGTTCATGGCCGCGGCTCTGTCCCAGCGCGTCACGGGAGAAACCGTCGAGGTCGAGGATGTCGAATAGGGCCGCGGCCAGCGCCGCGCTCTTCCTTCTTCTCGCCGCCTGCCGCTCGGAGCCGGCAAAGCCCCGTTTCCCGGCCGCCCAGCGCGACGTCGCCCCCATCGTCGACGATGCTTTCTCGACCGAGGATGCGCGCGACCGCCTCGGCGAGGCCGAGGAGGTGATGCAGCTTGCCGGAGTGAAGAAGGACATGTGGGTCGCCGACGTCGGCGCCGGCGAGGGCTATTACACGGTCCGCCTCGCCCGTGTCGTCGGAGCGAAGGGAAGGGTGCTTGCCGAGGACATCGTCCCGGGCGTTACCGACCAGCTGACCGACCGGGTGACCCGCGAGCGGCTCGACAATGTCGCCGTGATGCTCGGGACTCCCGACGATCCGATGCTTCCAAGAAGAACCTTCGACCGAATCTTCCTCGTTCACATGTATCACGAGGTCACTTCGCCTTATGCGTTCCTGTGGCACATGCGCGAAGGGTTAAAGCCCGGCGGGATCATCGCCGTGGTCGAGGCCGACCGGTCGGTGAGGCGCCACGGAATGCCTCCGGAGCAGCTCAAGTGCGAGTTCGCCGCGCTCAACCTCGCGCCGGTGAAGTTCAGCATGCTGACGGGGGGCGAGACCTATTACATGGCGTTTCGGGTCGCAGGCCCGCGCCCCGCTCCCGAGGCGATCAAGCCGTGCAAGGGCAAGAAGGGCTGAGGGAGGCGTGTTTCGCCGGGGAAGCAGCCCGGGGAATCCGCCCAAACGCACTTTTCGGAAAAAAACCCGCCCAAATCCCCCTTCACAAGCGGCGAAATCGAACTATATCGGCTCAATCCAAGAAATAGACGGCTCCGCCGCACGGTGACGTGCGCCCGGAGCTTTTCCCGTCCTCTCCGGGACAGGGTCCGAGTTGGCGCACGGACCGAACGCATTGGGGAGGGTAGCGGGGCAGCGCTCCAGACATGGCCGGCGACAGGCCGGTTAACTAGAGGCGGAGCGCGGGTCGACCTGCGTTTCGCATAGCGCAGGGAAGCACATGGCCACCAAAGCGATCGACGCACCCCGTAGGACCACGAGCGGGGCCAAGAACAAGCAGCGGCGCATCCGCAAGATCTTCGGCAACATCCACGAAATCTCGGAAATGCCGAACCTCATCGAAGTGCAGAGGGAGAGCTACGAGCAGTTCCTCCGCTCCGACCCCAAGACTCAATATGTCTCGGGGCTCGAGAAGACCCTCCGGTCGGTGTTCCCGATCATGGACTTCGCCGGCACGGCCCACCTCGACTTCGACCATTACGAGCTCGAGGACCCCAAGTATGACGTCGACGAGTGCCGCCAGCGCGGCCTCACCTATGCCGCGCCGATGCGCGTCACCCTGCGCCTGACGACGTTCGAGATCGATCCCGAGACCGAGGCCAAGTCGGTCATCGATATCAAGGAGCAGGACGTCTACATGGGCGACATGCCGCTCATGACGATGAACGGCACCTTCATCATCAACGGCACCGAGCGAGTGATCGTCAGCCAGATGCACCGTTCGCCGGGCGTCCTCTTCGACCATGACCGCGGAAAGACCCACGCGAGCGGCAAGTATCTCTTCGCGGCGCGAGTCATCCCCTATCGCGGAAGCTGGCTCGACTTCGAGTTCGACGCCAAGGACATCGTCAACGTCCGGATCGACCGCAAGCGCAAGCTCCCGGTGACGGCGCTTCTCCACGCGCTCGGGATGTCGAGCGAGGAGATCCTCAACACCTTCTACAACCGGGTCAGCTACCTTCGCGGGAAGAACGGCTGGCAGATCCCCTATTCGGCCGAGGCCTGGCGCGGGCAGAAGCCCAGCCACGACGTGGTCGACGCCGATACCGGCGAGGTCGTGTTCAAGGCCAATGAGAAGATCACTCCGCGCCGCGCCAACCAGGTGGCGAAGGACGGTCTCAAGAACCTCATCATCCCGACCGAGGAGATCTTCGGTCGCTATTCCGCCTATGACCTCATCAACGAGAAGACCGGCGAGATCTACATCGAGGCCGGCGACGAGGTCACTCCCGAGAACCTCGAGAAGCTCGACGAGGCGGGCGTCAAGACGCTCGAGCTCCTCGACATCGACTTCGTGAACACGGGTCCGTGGATCCGGAACACTCTCAAGGCCGACAAGAGCGAGGACGGCGACAGCGCGCTCGCCGACATCTACCGGGTCATGCGCCCCGGCGAGCCGCCGACGCGCGAGACCGCGGACGCGCTCTTCTATGGCCTGTTCTTCGACCCCGAGCGCTACGACCTCTCGGCCGTCGGCCGGGTGAAGCTCAACATGCGCCTCGGCCTCGACGTCGAGGACACGGTGACGACGCTGCGCAAGGAAGACATCCTCGCGGTCGTCCAGGAGCTCGTGAACCTCAAGGACGGCAAGGGCGAGATCGACGATATCGACAACCTTGCCAACCGCCGGGTCCGCTCGGTCGGCGAGCTCCTCGAGAACCAGTATCGCGTCGGCCTCCTCCGGATGGAGCGCGCGGTGAAGGAGCGCATGAGCAGCGTCGATGTCTCGACGGTCATGCCGAACGACCTCATCAACGCGAAGCCCGCGGTTGCCGCGGTTCGCGAGTTCTTCGGGTCCTCGCAGCTCTCGCAGTTCATGGACCAGACCAACCCGTTGTCGGAAGTGACGCACAAGCGCCGAGTCTCGGCGCTCGGGCCGGGCGGCCTCACCCGCGAGCGCGCGGGCTTCGAGGTCCGCGACGTCCACCCGACGCACTACGGCCGTATCTGCCCGATCGAGACTCCCGAAGGCCCCAACATCGGCCTCATCAACTCGCTCGCGAGCTTCAGCCGGGTGAACAAATATGGGTTCATCGAGACGCCCTACCGGAAGGTCGTCGACGGCAAGGTCACCGACGAGGTCGTTTACCTCTCGGCGATGGAAGAGGCGAAGCACACGATCGCCCAGGCCAACGCCGAGCTCAACAAGGACAAGACCTTCGTCGAGGACATCATCTCGGCCCGCCGCAACGGCGAGTTCCTGATCGCGCCTCGCGACCAGATCACGCTGATGGACGTGTCGCCAAAGCAGCTCGTCTCGGTCGCCGCATCGCTCATTCCGTTCCTCGAGAATGACGACGCGAACCGGGCGCTCATGGGCTCGAACATGCAGCGCCAGGCGGTCCCGCTCCTCCAGGCCGAGGCGCCGCTCGTCGGCACCGGAATGGAAGAGACGGTCGCTCGCGATTCGGGTGCTGCGATCGCTGCACGCCGCTCGGGCGTGGTCGACCAGGTCGATGCGACCCGTATCGTCGTCCGGGTGACGGGCGAGCTCAAGCCCGGCGAATCGGGCGTCGACATCTATACGCTGATGAAGTTCCAGCGCTCGAACCAGAACACCTGCATCAACCAGCGTCCGCTGGTGAAGGTCGGTGACACGGTCGAGGCCGGAGAGACGATCGCCGACGGTCCGTCGACCGAATATGGCGAGCTGGCGCTCGGCCGGAACGTGCTCGTCGCGTTCATGCCGTGGAACGGGTACAATTACGAGGATTCGATCCTCATCTCCGAGCGGATCGTCAAGGACGACGTCTTCACCTCGATCCACATCGAGGAGTTCGAGGTCATGGCCCGCGACACCAAGCTCGGGCCCGAGGACATCACCCGCGACATCCCGAACGTCGGCGAGGAAGCGCTTCGCAACCTCGACGAGGCGGGCATCGTCTACATCGGCGCCGAGGTGGAGCCTGGCGACATCCTCGTCGGCAAGATCACTCCCAAGGGCGAAAGCCCGATGACTCCGGAGGAAAAGCTCCTCCGGGCGATCTTCGGCGAGAAGGCCTCGGACGTCCGTGACACCTCGCTTCGGCTCCCGCCGGGAGTCAGCGGAACGGTCGTCGAAGTCAGGGTCTTCAACCGCCACGGAATCGACATCGATGACCGTACGCGGGCGATCCAGACCGAGGAGAAGGAGCGCCTCAAGAAGGACGCCGACGACGAGCGCGCGATCCTCAACCGGGCCACTTTCTCGCGCTTGAAGGAAATGCTCCTGAAGCAGGTCGCGACCGCGGCCCCCAAGGGCATCAAGAAGGGCTCGACCCTCGACGAGGCGACCCTCGAATCGATCGATCGCCACGAATGGTGGAAGATCGCGGTCAAGGACGACAAGCGCCAGGCCGATCTCGAGGCGCTGAAGGGCCAGTACGACGAGGCGACCAACGCCATCCAGCACCGCTTCCAGGACCGAGTCCAGAAGCTGGAGGCCGGTGACGAGCTGCCGCCCGGAGTGCTCAAGATGGTCAAGGTCTTCGTTGCCGTGAAGCGCAAGCTCCAGACCGGCGACAAGATGGCCGGCCGTCACGGCAACAAGGGCATCATCAGCCGGGTTCTCCCGATCGAGGACATGCCGTTCCTCGAGGACGGCACCCATGCCGACATGGTCCTCAATCCCTTGGGCGTGCCGTCGCGGATGAACGTCGGGCAGATCTTCGAGACCCATCTCGGCTGGGCCGCGCGCGGCCTCGGCAGCCAGATCCAGGAGATGCTCGAGGGCATCCACGAGCGCGGCAAGGATGTCGCTGGCAAGGACGTCAAGTCGATCCGGGCCAAGCTCAAGGAAGTCTATGGCGATGCCTATGCCAAGGACATCGACGCGCGCGACGACGACAGCGTGATGGAGCTTGCCTCCAACCTCACGGCCGGAGTCCCGATGGGCACCCCGGTGTTCGACGGGGCGCGCGAGCCGGACGTCAGCGCGATGCTCGAGAAGGCAGGCCTCGACACCTCGGGGCAGGTCACTCTCTATGACGGCCGCACCGGCGAGCCGTTCGATCGCAAGGTGACCGTGGGCTACATGTATATGCTGAAGCTCCACCACCTCGTGGACGACAAGATCCACGCGCGTTCGATCGGGCCTTACAGCCTCGTCACCCAGCAGCCGCTGGGCGGCAAGGCCCAGTTCGGCGGCCAGCGGTTCGGCGAGATGGAGGTGTGGGCGCTCCAGGCCTATGGCGCCGCCTATACGCTCCAGGAAATGCTGACGGTGAAGTCCGACGACGTGATCGGGCGCACCAAGGTCTACGAGGCGATCGTCAAGGGCGACGACACGTTCGAGGCCGGCATCCCCGAGAGCTTCAACGTGCTCGTCAAGGAAATGCGCTCGCTCGGCCTCAACGTCGAACTCGACAGCATCGAGGACCCCGACGCCGAGCCGACCGCACTCGCCGCCGAATAACCAAGGGAACAACCCAACCCCTCCCGAGCAAGGGAGGGGTCAGGAGCAAGACATGAACGAACTGACGAACTTCGCGAACCCGATCGCCAAGCCGGAGACCTTCGCCGAGATCCGGA
>DASZYL010000040.1:0-27139 GCA_035545385.1 Sphingomicrobium sp.
CTCGAACGGAACCTACCTCACCGGCGACTATTACCACGGCAAGTACGGCCTTTCGCTGAGGGTCCGCGGCCTCGACTGGTCGAACAGCAACGCCGAGCCGCGGGCGATCGTCATCCACAACGCCTGGTACGCGGAGCCCGAGATGATCGAGGCCCACGGGATGCTGGGCCGCTCCGAGGGCTGCTTCGCAATGCCCAGGACGAGCCAATATGCTGCGATGCGCCGCCTCGCCGGAGGCCGCATGATCTACGCCGACAAGCTCGCCTGACGAGCGTCATCTCCAAGGAGCATCAAGGGGCCGCCTGCGAGCGGCCCTTTTCTTTGTCCGCCCGCCAGCGCCTTTCCGATCAGCCCGAAGGCTAGAGGTTCCGAGCGAGCTCGTGGACCGCTGCGGACGCGCGTTCGCCGGCAGGGTCCCCAGCCTTCTCCGGAGATTCGCTCCTGAAGCCGGGGCGCGCGGTCGCGGCCCTCGCCGGAGGAAGCTCGACCGTGACCGAGCCTGTCGGCGCATGGTCGCTCCTCGCGCCGCAGGCTCCGGGCACGAGTGCAAGGATCAGGAGCGGTGCGAGCTTGGGATTGGCCATTCGAACCCTTCCATCCCGACTTCGCCATGCGCCTCGATGCGATCGGCGGCCTGACCGGAAACCGGCCGGCGGATCGAGCGCTGCTTTGAAATATCGCGCAGGCGATCGAGCGAAACGCGCTTCGTCATTGAAGCACGGGCTCTTCCGGCGGTTCAGCCTGGCGATCAGGCATTTCCGCCGTCTCCCATGCGGGCGTGCTTCCGGTCTTGCCCCGGTGCGCAACTGCCATGAGCCGCACGGCGGCGGCCTCGTCCTCCGCGCTCCGCGGCGCCTGGATAGCCCTGAAAAACCTCATCAGCGGTGCTCCCGTCCAAAAAGCCACCGCCACGCCAGTTACGCGAACTAACCTTCAAATCCTTACCGAATTCAAAACGCGATTCGATGATCGCCTTCGGCTCAGACCGGGCATTCCTTGATGAACTCGGCCTCGATCACGTTCGAACGGCATGAAATCACGCGCGCCCTGATCCAGCCCATCCGGTAGAGGTGGATCCTCACCTCCTCGCCCTTCCTGAACCGCCTCGTCGCCTCGAGCTCGCAGCCATCGTAACCAAGAAGCCTCAAGCGCGCCGGCACTTCCGAGCCGTCCGCCCGGCCGATCCTCACCGGTTCGCTTGCAGCGCCAGGGCGTTCCAACATTGTAGCCGTGTCAGGCATGAAATGCCTCCCCACGCCTTCATCAAAGACCATCCGATGGTGAAGATCGTCTTTCGAATCCTGGTCAGCCCGACGTTAACCTGGTGGGCGACCGCTCAGCGCGTCGCGACCTGCTTTGCAGGACTGGGCCTGGGCTTGGCGTTCACCGTGTCGCTCGGCTCGGGCTTGGGCTTGGGTTGAGCGAGGCTCGCTCCGCCGTCCTTCATGTTCAGCGCCGCGACCGCTTTCGGATCGCGGCCGTACATGTCCTTGTAGTCGACGATCTTGCCGTCAACCAGCGCCGCCTGGCTGAAATAGACGATGTAGACCGGCAGCGGCTTCACGAAGCTCGCCTGGACCGTCTTCTTGCTGTCGAGAGTCGCCTGGACCTTCTCGGGGGTCCACGGACCATTGTCGTCGGAAAGGAGCTCGGTCGCGAGGTCGACGATATGCTGCGTTCGCACGCAGCCGTGGCTCAAGGCGCGCACGCTGTCGTTGAACCGGCTCCTCGCATTGGTGTCGTGAAGGTAGATCGCTTTCGAGTTCGGCATGACGAACTTCAGCTGGCCGAGCGCGTTGGTCGGCCCGGGCGGCTGGCGCCAGCGCTGGACCTTCCCGTCATCCCCCTTCACCGCGACGAACCCCTTTTTCCCCGCCGCCTCCCGCTCGATGCTCTTGGGCACCTCCCACCAGGGGTTGAGGATGACGCCCGTCGCCATGGCGTTCAGTTGCGGCGTCGGAGTCGAAAGCTTGCCGGCGATCGCCCGCTGCTTCCACCGCGTGACCCCGTCCTGGACGAGGGTCGCGTGGAAGCTCGGCACGTTGACGATGATATACTTCTCGCCAAGGTCGCGCGGCAGCCAGCGCCAGCGATCCATGTTGAGGCGGATCCGGTCACGCTCGGCGGTGTCGCTCTCGGGAGTGACGGCGAGCGCCGCCTTGAGCGCCGCATATTGCGGGTGGGTCGGAAGAAGCCCGTTCAGCGCCGACCTGATGTCATGGCTTGCGATGGCCGAACGGAGGAGCGCGTCCTGCTTTTCGGAATTGAGGTCATTGTCGACGATGAACCAGTCGACCCGCGCCGGCTTCCTGACGTGGCCGAGCGCGAGGTCGGACGAGAGAAGGTTGAAGCGCTGCGTCGCAGCGGCCGAGAGGAGCCCGGGATCGCCCGCGGCGATCGCCGACTGGAGCCCCTCGGGGTCATAGTCCGCGGGGTTGAGGCCCTCGAGCCCGACCTGCTGGATATAATGGAGAAGGTCCTGGGCGCTGATCGGGTCCCAGGCGACGGGTGGCAGCGGCGCTGGAGCCGGGGCTTCAGCGGCGGGCTGGGCCTGGTCCGGCGCATAGTCGGGATTTCCGGGAACGGGCGCCTCGGGCGTCGCCTTCGGCGCCGCGGGAGCGCCGGGCTTGGCCTTGGGCTTTGCCTGCATGGCAGGCGCCGCGGCTGCGGGCTGAGGCGCGCGCGCCTGCCCGAGGGCCGGCTGAGCGGCCATTCCGGCAAGTGCAGTGAAGAGGATGAGCGACCTGGAACGATTGGCTTTCGCCAGCAACAACCCGTTCATTTCAAACGATAACCCCCACTTCCGAAAACGACCATACACCGGACACAAAGAGGGTTCCAGTGACTGCCCCGATAGTCATGGGACCCATTGGCTCGCTTCATCGCAAACCAATCCTTAAGCGGACATGGCTAATGCTTCTCCCCTGCTCCGCGTGGGGAGGCGTAGACTAGGTGGCGTCCGGTTTCTTTCTCGACGGCGGAATGATTCCGCGAACCTCTGTGCGCACGATCGACGAGCGCCTCGAAACCCGCCACGCGGCGGTTTCGAGCACGGCGGTTCTCGACTTTCGCGGCCGCAAGCACGTCATCCGGCTCGTCAATGTCTCGCCCTCGGGGGCCATGGTCATTTTCCCACACACTCCCAACATAGGTGAGCGACTTAACCTTCAGCTCCTTGACCGCGGGACTGTCTCGGCACAGGTGAGGTGGGTGAAGGACGGCCGTATCGGACTCTCCTTCGCAGCGCCGCTGGAGTAGCGGCGGATGGAGATGAGTTTCGTGACGATCAAGGCCCGTATTGCCGAGGATGAGAGCGACCGCCGCCGCTTCTCGCGGCTGCCGGTCGATATCGAGGCGAAGATGCGCGAACTCGGCGAGAGCGGAGTCGAGGCCAGGGTCGTCAACATCTCCGAGAGCGGTTTCATGGCCATCTCCGACGGCCGGTTCGAGGTCGGCTCGAGAGTCTGGCTCATGCTTCCCGGCCGCGAGCGCGCCAATGCCGTGGTGAAGTGGACGGCGGGCGACAAGATCGGCGCCGAATTTGCCGAGCCCATCTCGCTCGAAGGCCTGAAGCACTAGGCTGCTGCCCGTCCGCCGAACGCCTCCGCTCGTCGCGCCCTCGGCCTCAGGATCAGGATTAAACCCGATTGGAAACTGCAACCGCGAGCGCCCTTGCACGTTGGCGACGCGAAAGGAAACCGGACATGGCGAGTACGTCCAGCGAAGCCTGGAGGCCCTATGAGCGGGGCTATCACGCCGTCTATCGCGAGCATGAAGTCAATCATTGCCCGGGCTGCGGACGGACCCACTGGCTGATCGGGCGGATCTCGGCGGAATGCGCCTTCTGCAATACCGCCCTTCCGCTCGCGGAGGCGAGCATGCGCTCCCACAACGGCCCGGTCGTGATCCAGCACAAGAACCGGCATGTCCACGACCGCGCGGCCTGAGCGCTAGGGACGCTTCTTCCTCACCGGAACGCCGACGTTGCAGAGATCGACGCCGCCTGCCGGGCGGATGTAGAAATCGTCGTGCCGGTTCGCGCGCACCTTGAGGTAGCTCGCGAAGCTTTTGCTCTTCGTATCCATATATTCGTAGGACGGGCGCTCGGCTTCCGGCATGTCGCTTGCGAGGCCTATGGTCGCGATCGGCACATATTGGGCCTTGTCCTTGTAGAAGCCGAGAGCCTCGGTGCCGCGGGGAAGCGAACTCAGCTTGTCGATGCCATCGACGACCCGGCCGACGACCGCGATCACGCGGTCGAGCTGGCGCGGCGCATTCCCGATGACGGCGTAGAGCTCGCCCCCCGTGCCGGTGTCGGGCGACAGGTCGCGGCCGACGCCGACGCTCGCATAGCAATGGGCAAGGTTCGCCCAGTTCGCTCGGGCATCGAAGGCGATCGGCCATCCGTCAGAAAAGCCCGCGCCCGGCGCATAGGCGTCGGGAGACCCGAGCGGAGTGACCGACAGTCCCTTGAACGCGCGTGTATATTCGGCCGGGGGCTTTGCCGTGACGCCGGTGGGCCAGGGCTTGTCGCTTTCGTTCAATCCCCATTGCGCGACATAATTGTCCTGCACCCGGTAGACCGTGGCCCCGTCCCAGTAACTGCCGCGCGCAAGGGCCCTGATGTTCGCGACATGGACCGGCGCGAAGGACGGAGCGAGCTGGATCACGATCCTCCCGCCATTCGCAAGGTCCATGACGAGAAGGTCATCGGGCGGAATGGTCTTCCATGCGCTTGCCGGCGCACCTTCCACGATGTCCGTCGGGGTCGGCAGCTTCCTTGGCGGCGCCGCGCCCACCAGCACGAGAGCGGCGATTGTCAGCAACATCGAGCGCGTTTTCACAGGTCCCTCCCTTGCGCGCGGTCTAGCCGAGCAATGGCCGCGCGGCTATCGCCTGTTCATGTTCACTGCCACCTTGATGCTGCTCGGCTCGGGCGAGCTCGGCCGCGAATTCACGATCGCCGCGAAGCGCCTTGGCTGCAGGATCATTGCCTGCGACCGCTACGAGAACGCGCCCGCGATGCAGATGGCCGACGCCTTCGAGGTATTCCCGATGCTCGACGGGAAGGCGCTTCGGGCGGCGGTCGAGAAGCACAGGCCCGACGTCATCGTGCCGGAGATCGAGGCGATCGATACCGCGACCCTTGGAGAGCTCGAGAAGGAAGGCTGGCGCGTCGCGCCGTCGGCAAAGGCCGTGCAGCTGACGATGAACCGTGACGGGATCCGGGAATTCGCGAGCCGCGAGCTTGGTCTCGTAACGTCCAAGTACCGCTTCGCCGAGAGCCGCGAAGAAGCGATCGCTGCGGCAGGAGAGGTCGGCCTTCCGTGCGTGATCAAGCCGGTGATGTCGAGCTCGGGCAAGGGCCAGAGCACGGCCAAGAGCATCGAGGAGGTCTCCCAGTCCTGGGACTATGCGGTCGAGAAGATGCGGGGCGACCGCCCGCGCGTCATCGTCGAGGAATTCATCAAGTTCGACAGCGAGATCACGCTTCTCACCGTCGCGACCAAGGACGGCATTCTCTTCTGCGCGCCCGTCGGCCATCGCCAGGACCTCGGCGACTATCGCGAGAGCTGGCAGCCGGCCGCGCTCTCAGAGGGCGCTTTATTCTCGGCCCGGAACCAGGCGCGCAAGGTCGTGGCTGCACTGGGCGGCCACGGCATCTTCGGGGTCGAGTTCTTCATTCGCGGCGAGCAGGCGATCTTCTCGGAGCTGAGCCCGAGGCCGCACGATACGGGGATGGTGACCCTGATCTCGCAATTCCCGAACGAGTTCGAGCTCCATCTTCGAGCGATCCTCGGAATGCCGATCCCGTCGATCGAGCTTTTCGGCCCCGCGGCTTCGGCCGTGATCCTCGCCGAGAAGGAGAGCGAGACCTTCTCCTTCGAAGGTGTCGCCGACGCCCTCGCGCTCGGCGCGCCGGGGAGGCCGGTGGACCTGAGGCTGTTCGCAAAGCCCAAGACGCTCAAGAACCGGCGCATGGGCGTCGCGCTCGCCCGCGGCGAAAATGTGACCGAGGCGGTCGAGCGCGCGAAGGCTGCAGCCGGACGGGTCCATATTCGTTATGAGGGTTGAAGGAGAGAGCGATGATGCGGACGACGACCATCCTCCTCGCTTGCGTCGCGCTGGCGGCGTGCAAGCAGTCGAACCCGGCCAACCAGCGCGAGATCAAGGTCGTTAGCGAGGAGCAGAAGCAGCTTCACCAGCTCGACGCCTTCAATCTCGCGATCGGTCTCAAGCGCGCGATCTACGATGCTGGCTATACCTGCAAGAAGATCACCGATGCGGGCTTCGTCGGGACCTGGGAGAATCTCGACGAGTGGACCGCGCACTGCGTCTATGACAACGGCACGTCGAGGGACTGGGCAATCTTCGCGGGCCCGGATGGAAGCGCCCAGGTGCGCGACTGCAAGGACCTGCCGGGGACCGGCCTTCCGCCCTGCGTGATCAAGCAGCGCCCCAAGGGGAGCTTCATCTTCAAGAAATAATGGGAGGCAGCCCTACCTGGGGTTGCACTGGCGAGTTTCCTTATACTCGCCCGAGGCCGACTTCTCCTTGACGGTCACGCAATTGCCCTGCTTCGTCTCTTCGCGCCAGCTTCCGTCCGGATTGGTCACGCGATTGCCCTTGGGCACGCGGTTTCCGCGGCTGTCGAGCTGGTAGCTCCAGCCCTTTGGAGTCTTCTGGCCCTGCTGGGACTGCGGCTGAGACTGGTCGGGTGCGACGGCCGCATAGGCCGCGGTCGCGCCGAGCGCGATCGCACCCGCAACCAGGACGGTCATAACGGTCATCTTCATCACACGAGTCCTCATCGCCACAAATGTAGCCTGTACGACGTGAACCAACGCTTACGCGCGGGCCGACACCGCCAGTTTCAGGGCATTATGTGGGGATCTGGAGCGCCGGGCACAATGTGCCGGCGCGGAATCAGCCCTGGCGGGCCTTGAACCGCCGGTTCGTCTTGTTGATGACGTAGGTGCGCCCACGGCGGCGGATCACGCGGCAGTCCCGGTGGCGCGACTTCAGCGACTTTAGCGAATTGCGAATCTTCATGGCCGGGCGCCTGCTCGTTCTCTAATCTCTTGTTTTTGGATTGGTCTTTCGGACCGGCGGCCCACCTAGATAGAGGACGGGCCGAAGTCAAGGCGAGGGTCCGCGATTCCTTTCCTCCTCCCCGCGGCGGTCCCGGCGCTTCTCGTCAGTGTCGGTCGAACACCAGCAGCGACGTGTCGTAGCCAAGCGCCGAAGCGCGGCTGACGAGATCTTCCACCTCCGCAACTTGAAGGGGCTTCCGAGCAAGGAGCCACAGGTAACGGCCCGAAGGCTCACCCACGATCGACCAACTGTAATCGTCGGCATGATCGAGAACCCAGTAGTCGCCGTAGAATGGGCGGAAGAAGCTGACCTTGAGCTTCGCATTGCTCTCGTCATCGACGATCTTCGCGATGCCGCGCGCCTCTTTCATCCGCCCGTCGCTCTTGCGGCAGCGGTTGACGACATTGATCGTCCCGTCTCCCCGAAGCGAATAATCCGCAGTCGCAGCTTCGCACCCGCGCTCGAATAGCTGGTCGTAGCGCGCGATCTCGTACCACCGACCGAGATAGCGCTTGAGGTCGACGGGCTTGGCGGGTTCAGGAACGAGAAGATTTCCGACGGGATGGCGGCCAACCCACCGGGACGCCGCGAACACCCCGAGTGCAGTAGCCACGAGGCCGGTCGTGATCAGAGCTTTCTTGCCGTTTCGCATCGAGGAGCAACGTCATGGACGGCGCGACTGTTCCAATTCCCACCGCGGCATTTACGCCCGCGAAACGCAGCGAGGGGTTGTGTCCTCACGAGCCTTCTATCGAGCACGTTCTATCAGTCTCGGAGCGGCTGGAACCGGCTCCCGCCGCCCCTCGTTTGATGGCGAGCGTGTGTCGTCCTGCTTTGACCTGAGCAGCAACACGCAGGAAGCGGTCCGGCCCAGGTCTCCGGGCCGCTTCTCTATTCCGGCTGCGCCGTTTGCGAACAGCCTGGCTGTCGATCCCCAGCCGCTCCTTCGTCTTGCCGGGCATGGTCTTGAAGCGCGGCGTGTCGAAAATTCGAACGAAGTCGGGATCGGCCTCCCTATGCTTGATCTTCGGAGCCGTGTTCACGCGTTCGAAACAGGGCTCAAGAACGTCGAGTGCGCCTTCGTCGTCGTGGAGCGCGACGGTCAGGATGCGGGCGAGATTGCAGCGCATGCTGAGGTTGTCGGGATCGAGGAGCAGGCCCCGCCCGATTATGACCTCTCGCTTCAACCCCAACGGAAGTTGGCTTTCACGATCGTGATGAGGAGCATTCGGCATCTCCCCTCGTTGGCGACGCTTCCTACCCACGAGCTCGCCCTTGGGCTGGGTCGCTGGTCCTTGCCGGTGGCGGCCTATGCCGGGGCCATCCTCATGCGTTGGCGATGACCGGGAACGTTCGCCCTGTCTGACGGTCGAGGGCACGGGCGGCAAGCCAGTCGGCGGTCATTGCCGCCGCAACGAAGCCAAGCGCTCCCGCCACGGCCGCCTTTCGCGTTGACGGTCGAAGCGCAAGTGCGAGCGCTCCGGCGTCGACGGCATCGCCGATGACCCTGTTCCACATGTTGGTCGACACGGCCGGGCCACGCAGCAGCATCGCGCCGGCAGCCATTTCGCGCACACCGAATGCAATCAGAGTCGCTCGCGCTTCTTCGCTCCCCTCGAGCCCCAGCCACCTCGCCAGCCGACGGGGGGCGGCGACCTCGAGCAGGCCAAGTCCGATGCTGAAAATTCCAAAGCCGAGGCCAAGCTTCCTGGCGTCCATCATAGAAGTCCTTTCACCGGCCTGACACAAAGGCTTACGCGATGGCTGGGCCCGACGGCTCAACGCGACTTCGCGCTGAGGGTTGCCACGGCTGTTTCCCGAAAGAATGGCCCAAAATCATCTCGTGAGCGCGACGCGACCCCTTGTGCTATAAGATAGCCGGGGAGGAACTCACCCATCGACCACCAAATGGAGCGAAGACACCTCGCGATTGCCGATAGAATCATCGTGCAGGGCGAAGCGCGCATCCAGAAACAGCGCGCGCTTATCGAGCGCCTGAGGCTTCGGGGCGCGAACACCGATTCAGCCGAAACCTTTCTCGCCCTCTTGGAGGAAACGCTTGCAGGCTGGATTCGCGAGAGAGAGATGATCCTCGTGGAGCTTGCATCCTGAAGGGATTCGAAGCGCGGCATTCTTCTTCGCGAACTGACCGCGTCGCCTTTTTTCCGGATTCAGTCGACGTCGACCGGGTAGGCGGTGGTCTGCTTTACCCGTTCCATCGCGAAGTGGGACGAGACGTTCTTGAGTGGAACCGAGGCGATGAGCTCCCGGTAGAAATCGTCAAAGGCGCCCATGTCAGGGACCGCCACTCGAAGCAGGTAATCCATTTCCCCGGCCATTCGGTGGACCTCGAGGACTTCCCCGCGCCCGGCCACGGCGCGAGTGAACTGGTCGAGCCATTCGGGTGAGTGGTCGCGGGCCTCGACCGCGACGAACACGGTCAGCCCGAAGCCCACCGATTCGGGCCTGACGAGCGCAACCGTCGCCTCGATCACCCCGTCGGCGCGAAGCCTCTGGATCCGCCTCCAGCAGGGTGTCTGGGAGAGACCGATCCGCGAAGCGACCTCCGCTACGGGGATGGTCGCGTCCTCCTGAAGGATCGAGAGGATCCGGCGATCGAGACGATCGAGCTTTCTCATGATGACGATTTGGAAGATTATTGCTCATTCGGCAAGCGCGGCAGTGCGATATTCGCTTTCTTCACGGCCCCTCTTGATTGGCGAACCGACAGGGCGGAAGTTTGGCTGGTGCCTGGCCTGCCTCGATTCTCATGAATTGGAAGATTCTTCCATTTAGGTGATCGGAACAGGTCCGCGCATTCAACTCCCTAGGTTGAGGCGGTCCCGGCGAGAGCGCCGGGGCCGCTACCTTCTTGAGGGGACGAGGGAGCCGCCGAAGCGGCCATAATCGGAGGAAAGGAAAAGAAGATGAAGTCGATCAGGATCCTTGCCGTTGCCGCGGGGCTAGCGGTGCTCGGTGCCTGCAGCGGCAATTCGGCCAGTTCCGACAACAACGTCTCGCTGGATAACGTGGAATCGAGCGACAACCTCACCGATCTCAATGCAGTTGACGTCAATGCCACCGATCTCAATGCGGCAGACGTCAATGGAAGCGATCTCAACGGGGCAAGTGACTCGTCCGACGCGAATGCGTCCAATGTAACGAACAACAGCCTCTGACCTTTCGGATGACGGGCGCCGGGATCGGCGCCCGTCCTTGAGGCGGACCGTCGACCTATTTGCATCCCCCCGATGATGATTCCTGCAGCGACGAGGCTTCCAGATGGTGCGACGAACCGAGGGAGCATCCTATTGTCTAGTCTTGAACTAGGGATTATCCCGGGAGCCACCGCACGATCCCCTGTTGCGGACGAGGGGGCAGGTATCGGCACGCACCTGCCCCCATTTTCACCCACGACCTATCAACAGGCAGGCAGCAAGCTGATGCGTAACGACCCGCCAAGTCCCAGCGGATCCGACCATGCCCGTGGCTGAAAGAGCTGGCGCACGTCCTGCTGGTGTCGGCGGTCAGAGGAGCTGGCCGTCCTTCAGCACGCAGGTGTTCGCCGGAATGGCGATCGGCCTCCTGCTGGGATTCGTGGCTCGAAACGGCGGACCGGACGGGGCCCTTGCGACAGTGCTGAACACCATCGGGCAGGTCTTCGTGCAGCTCCTCAAGGCCCTTGTCGTGCCCCTCGTCCTGACGGCCATCGTCGGCTCGGTCGCGGCGCTCAAGGATCTGAAAGGGGCACGACGGCTGGTGGCCCACACATTGCTGTGGTTCGCGGCCACGGCGCTGATCGCGGTCCTCATCGGGATCCTGCTTGGACTCCTGATCCAGCCGGGCGTCCATTCATCGGTCGAGGCTTCGACGGCATCGCGCCCCTCGTCGACGGGTTCGTGGCTCGATTTCCTCAAAGGGCTCGTGCCGGCGAATGTCCTTGGCCTCACGGCAGCGACGAGCACGGAAAGCGGCGCACCGGTAACGACGCTCTCGTTCAACGTCCTCCAGGTCATCGTCATCTCGCTTGCGCTCGGAATAGCAGCAGTCCGCACCGGTCCCGCGGCCGAACCGTTCCTCGACTTCATCCGCGCAGCCCAGGCGGTGTTCCGGAAGATCCTCCACTGGGTGATCCGCCTGACGCCGATCGGATCCGCGGGGCTCATCGGCAATGCAGTCGCCCGCTACGGATGGGACACAATAGGCTCGCTCGGCGCATTCGCAGCTGCAGTCTATCTCGGCCTCGCTCTCGTCCTTGGCGTCGTCTACCCGTTGCTTCTGTGGGCCAACGGACTGAGCCCACGGCGTTTCTTCGCCGGGATCTGGCCCGCGATCCAGATCGCCTTCGTTTCAAGGTCCTCGATCGGGACCCTTCCGGTCACAGAGGAATTGACCGAGCAGCGCCTCGGCGTTCCGCGCTCCTACGCCGCATTCGCAGTCCCGCTCGGCGCGACCACGAAAATGGACGGCTGCGCCGGCATTTATCCCGCGGTCTCGGCGATCTTCGTTGCGCAGTTCTTCGGGCTTCAACTGCACGCCCTCGATTATCTCCTGATCGTCTTCGTTGCGGTCGCGGGATCGGCAGCGACCGCGGGTCTCACCGGAGCAACGGTCATGCTGACACTGACGCTCTCGACTCTCGGCCTTCCGCTCGAGGGCGCAGGGCTCCTCCTCGCCATCGATCCCATCCTCGACATGGGCCGGACCGCGGTAAACGTCGCCGGCCAGGCGCTTGTCCCAACGCTCGTTGCCCATGGACAAGGTCTTCTCGACCTCGATCGTTTCAACGGAGCGCGGGCGACCCTCGCATACCGGGCAATCGGGCAGACCTGAGCTGCCACGCGCCCCTGGGCCGCAAGAAACGCGCTAATCCAGGTAAATCCGGCGAACCGACGGCCATCTCCATCATTGATCGCCCCACGAGAACAGGTTGGGAAGAATCAATCATGTGGCGTGTGCGTGGCGTTCGGAGGTGGCTGTGAACATCTCCCATGAAGGCAGTTCGATCGTGACCTTTGCCGATGCTTGGCCGGCGAAGGATGAGCCGGAAAGCGAACCGGAGCGCCCCCTCGCTCCCGAATGGCTCGACTATTGGCGCTCGCGCGAACGCAAGGAACGGGCCGCAGCCAAGAATGCCAGCTCCGCCGATGCGCGACGAGTCCACCAGGAACTGGCCCAGGCCTACGCGCTCATCGTCAGGCGAGCGGGCTGGGGCTGCTCATGAACGGCGGGAGAAAGAGGCTGGCGCTTCTCTGCATGATCGCCGCCATCCTCGGCGTCTTCGCTTATTCCGCCTTCATCAACGTCAATTGAGACAGGAAAGGACCCCGGCGTGCTTACAGGAGTTCAGATCGGCAGAATCCTGAAGGAGAGTTGCGTCATGCCAAGAGAGTTGATCGATACCGGGACCGACAAGCGTTTCGTGCGCCGCGACGATCACGGCCGGTTCAAGGAATCGGACGACGTCGGGAGAAGCCTCGCCCAGGACCAGAAGCGCGATTCAAAGACCAAGCCCAAGCGCGGCGAAGGCGACAAGGGCGACCGCTGATGCGGGCAGGCGCCTGGAGCGCTTGCCTTCGGCAGACGCTCAGGAGCCCGGTCGTCATCTTCGCGCCTGCCGACACGATCAACTGAAGAGGAACGAGCGGCATCGATGCGCGCTCGCCAGCGGACGGACGAAAGGACAACCCATGGCCGACCGCGAGCAGTTGATCGAGAAGGAGAAGCGCGCTTCTCCACTTTCGGGCCGGGAGATCGAGGACGCGAACGAGCGCTCGAGCACGACCGCGAAGGTCGTCCACGAGGCTATTCGCCTCGAAGGCACCGAAGAACTCGAGCGTCCCTCGTCCTCGGTTGCCTGGTCCGGCCTCGCTGCAGGCCTGACGATGGGCTGCTCGATGCTCGGGAGCGGCCTCCTGCAGGCGCTGCTCCCCGATGCCCCGTGGCGGGATCTGGTGACGAGTTTCGGCTATGCGCTGGGGTTCGTCTTCGTCACCATGGCCCGGCAGCAGCTCTTCACCGAGACCACTCTCACAGTGATGCTGCCGCTGCTCCACAAGACGCACGGTCCGAGCGACGTCGCGCGTTACTGGGCCATCGTCTTTGCCGCCAACATCATCGGCACCCTGCTCTTCGCGGCCGCGGCGACGATCCCCGGGATCTTTCCAAGGGACGTGGTCGACGCCTTCACCGATCTCGGAGTGAAGGCGGCGGCGCCCGGCTTTGCGACAGTCCTCGTGAAAGGCGTGTTCGCGGGCTGGCTCATCGCCCTCATGGTGTGGCTCCTTCCCGCCGCGGCGTCGGCCCGCTTCTTCGTCATCATCGCCGTGACCTGGCTGATCGGGGCCGCAGGCTTCAGCCACGTCATCGCGGGATCGGCCGAGACCGCATTTGCCGCGCTCGGGGGCGCCATCGGCTGGTCCGACTACCTGTTCCGATTCCTCCTCCCGGCGCTCATCGGCAATTCAATCGGGGGAGTGGTCCTGGTCGCGCTCCTCAACCATGCGCAGGTGAAGGAGGAGATCTGAAGGAGCGCTGTCCCGAATGACGGGGCGATGACATGGATCGCGCATCGCCGCTCGCCTCGTCGTCATGAGCGCCATCTTGCCTGTCCTGAGCCCACCAGGCCAATTGGGTCGTTGAGCCGCGAATGGCGCTCGGCATCGCCCTCTTCATCGTCGGCTTCGCGCTCGCTGCGCTCACCCTCATGGACGTGTTCGAAACCGTCATCGTGCCCGGCGGAAGCCGCGCCTCGCTGAGAGTCGCGCGGCGCCTGGTGTGGGTGCTCCTTCCCCTGTGGAAGATCATCAAGGGCAGCCGGCACGGCCTTTCGAGCGCCTTTGCCCCCCTCGTCCTCGTGCTCTGTTTTACCGTCTGGATGACGCTCCTCGGGGTCGGCTTCGGCCTCATGGCCTATGGAGTTCGAGCCGAGTTCCAGCCGCCGATCACGAGCCTCGCCGACGCGATCTACATCGTCGGGAGCTCACTCGTGACCATCGGGCTTTCCGAGAGCACCGCGCTCGGCGTCGCGCGCTGGATCGTGCTTGCCGCGGGCTTTTGCGGCCTTGCAGTCATGACCATGGCGGTGACCTATCTCCTCGAAGTCCAGACCAGCGTTTCGAAGCGCGACATCGGGATCATCAAGCTCAATACCTCCGCTGGCGAGCCTCCCTCCGCCGTGACCCTGCTCCAGCGCTTCGCGGCAATCGACGGCACGTCCGAGATCATCAACGTTCTCCGCGAGGGCCGCGACTGGTGCGCGACCGTCCGGCAAAGCCATTCCAACCATCCCTCGCTCATCTACTTCCAGTCGGTCGGCACCGGCTCCGGCTGGCCGGCGGCGCTCGGCGCTCTCCTCGATCTCGCGCTGCTCGCCGAATATTGCCTCGAGGAGAAAGCGCTTCGCGGGCCAGCGGTGCTCCTGCGCGACGAGGCGTCGAGGATGGCCCGCGAGCTCGCGGCGCTGGTCCGCGTCGTGCCTCTCGAAGGCGGGGGCAAGGGACCCGAACTCGTGCAGGCGGCCGAGCAGCTTCGGGCTTCAGGTTACGAGCTTCAGGGTTCGATCGATTTCGAGATCCTGGAGCAGCAACGGATGGACTATTCGGGCTGCGTCGATGCCCTTGCCGCCCATCTTGGAAAACGGACCACGGTCCTCGTTCGACAGGCCTAGAAGCCCTTTGAAGGGGAACTCAAACGGACCTAAATTGCTTTTACCCCAGATCCCTGGGGGGAGTTTGCGTCCTTGGAACCCGTGAAAACGCTCTTCATCCGACCCGCCTTCCTTGCAAGTCCGGGCGAACTTGGCGGCCTCATCGCCGAGCTCGACTGGTCGAGGACCTCGCTCGGCCCGATCGAGACCTGGCCTGCGGTCGTCAAGACCACGGTCGGGCTCATTCTCCAGTCGCCGGTGCCGATCGTGACCCTCTGGGGGAAGGACGGAGTCATGATCTACAATGACGCCTACGCCCAGTTCGCCGGGCTTCGGCACCCGCAGATCCTCGGCACCAACGTCCTCGAAGCCTGGCCCGAGGCCGCGGAGTGGAACCGCAACGTCATGGACAAGGTGTTCGATGGCGGCGGAGCATTGAGCTATCAGGACCAGGAGCTCAGCCTCGAGCGCCACGGCAAGGCCGAGCCCGTCTGGATGAATCTCGATTATTCGCCGATCCTCAACGACGACGGCTCGCGTGCCGGGGTCATCGCCATCGTCGTCGAGACGACCGCCAAGGTCCGCGCCGAAGAGCGCATCGACGGCGAACGCGACCGACTTCGCCAGATGTTCGACCTTGCACCGGGGTTCACTGCCGTACTCGAGGGCAAGGAGCACAGGTTCGTCCTCGCAAACGGCGCTTATCTCGACCTGGTCGGGGGACGCGCCGTCATCGGGAAGACCGTCGCCGAGGCCCTTCCCGAGGTTGCCGACCAGGGCTTCGTCGAGCTCCTCGACAAGGTGGCGAGCACGCGAAGCTCCTATGTCGGACGGGCGGTCCCGGTGCGGCTCCAGCGCGCCGGCGGCAAGGCCGAGGAGCGCTTCGTCGACTTCGTCTACCAGCCGATGATCGGCAATGACGGCGAAGTCTCAGGGATCTTCATCGAGGGCTATGACGTCACCGACCACAAGCGCAGCGAAGAGCTTCGGATCGCGCACAACGAGGTCCTCGAGCAGGCGATTCTCGACCAGCCGCTGAGCGAAGCGCTCGAGGGCCTCGTCCGAACGGTCGAGAAGCATTCGAACTCGGGCGTCCTCGCCTCGATCCTTCTCCTCGACGCCGATGGAAGACACCTCGTCCACGGCGCGGCTCCAAGCCTTCCCGACGCCTATAACGAGGCGATCAACGGGATCGAGATCGGCCCCAGCGTCGGCAGCTGCGGAACCGCGGCCGCGACCGGCGAACCGGTCTACGTCTCGGATATCGCCAACGATCCCTTGTGGGCGAACTTCAAGGACCTCGCGCTTGACCATGGGCTCAAGGCCTGCTGGTCGATTCCCATCCGCTCGGGTTCGGGAACCATCCTCGGCACCTTCGCCATGTATCACAGGGAACCGCGCGAGCCGGTCGAGGACGACCTCCAGCTCGTCCGGCTCATCGTCCAGACCGCAGCCCTCCTCATCGAGCGCAAGCGCGCCGAAGCGGCGCTTCGCGAGCTTAACGAGACCCTCGAAGCGCGCGTGGTCGAGGAGATCGCCGAACGTCGCGCGGCCGAGGTCGCGCTCCAGCGCGCCCAGAAGCTCGAGGCCATCGGCAAGCTGACCGGCGGAGTCGCGCACGACTTCAACAACCTCCTCCAGATCATCTCGGGCAACCTCCAGCTCCTCGCTTCCGATGTCTCCGGAAACGCGCGGGCCGAGCGACGCCTCGATAATGCCATGGGCGGGGTTACTCGCGGCGCCAAGCTCGCGAGCCAGCTCCTCGCCTTCGGCCGTCGCCAGCCGCTCGAGCCGAAGGTGGTCAACATCGGCCGGCTCGTCGCCGGGATGGAGGACCTGCTGCGCCGGAGCATCGGCGAAGCCATCGAGATGGAAACGGTCGTCTCGGGCGGCCTGTGGAACGCCTTTGCCGATCCGACGCAGATCGAGAACGCGGTCCTTAACCTCGCGATCAATGCGCGCGACGCGATGAGCGGCCTCGGCAAGCTCACCATCGAGGTCCGCAACGCCCATCTCGACGATGACTATGCGGTCCTGAATTCCGACGTGAAGCCAGGCCAGTACGTGATGATCGCAGTCACCGACACCGGTGCCGGGATCCCGCCGGAGATCGTCGAGCAGGTCTTCGAGCCCTTCTTCACGACCAAGCCCGAAGGCCAGGGCTCGGGCCTCGGGCTGTCGATGGTCTACGGCTTCGCCAAGCAGTCGGGCGGGCACGTCAAGATCTACAGCGAGGTCGGCCAGGGCACTTCGGTCAAGATCTATCTGCCTCGAGTCCACGAAAACGAAGACCAGGCCGCCGGTCCCGAGCTGGTGGAGGCGGGCGGCGGCTCGGAAACGATCCTCGTCGTCGAGGACGACGAGGAGGTCCGGGCAACGGTGACCGACATGCTGCGCGATCTCGGCTACAAGGTGCTGACCGCAAGGGATGCCGCGAGCGCCGTTCCGATCCTCGAAAGCGGAGTGAAGATCGACCTTCTCTTCACCGACGTCGTGATGCCGGGGCCGCTTCGGAGCCCGGAACTTGCGCGCAAGGCCAAGGAGCGGATCCCCTCGATCGGGATCCTCTTCACCTCGGGTTACACCGAAAATGCCATCGTCCACGGCGGACGCCTCGATCCCGGAGTCAACCTCCTGACCAAGCCCTATTCGCGGCAGCTGCTCGCGACTCGAATCCGCCGCGCCCTCGACGAGCGCCAGCCCAAAGGGGTCTAGGCTTTCGCGAGCCTGCGCTCCCAGCGCAAGGCATCTCCGACAATGGCGTCGATATCGGCGTGCTTCGGGCGCCAGTCGAGGGTCGAAAGGAGCCTCGCGTTCCCGGCGACCAGTTCCGGGGGGTCGCCGGCTCGGCGGCCTTCCATCACCCGCTCGACCGGCGCGCCATTGGCGCGGTCGACGGCATCGAGCACTTCGAGGACCGACAGTCCCTTGCCGTAACCGCAGTTGACGACGAGGTTCTCCTTCGGGTGCGCGACAAGCCACTCGAGCGCCGCGACATGGGCGTCGGCGAGGTCGCTCACGTGGATATAGTCGCGGATGCAGGTCCCGTCGGCCGTCGGATAATCCGTCCCGTAAACGGCGATCGCCCGCCGCTTTCCGACCGCGGCCTCGCACGCGACCTTGATGAGGTGGGTCGATCCCTTCCCGATCTGGCCGGCGCGGCCCTGGCGGTCGGCGCCCGCGACGTTGAAATAGCGAAGCGCACCGAAGTTGAACGGGTGCGCCGCCGACGCATCCTCGAGCATCCGCTCGGTCATGAGCTTGGAAGCCCCGTAGGGATTGATCGGCTTCTTGGGATCCTCTTCGTCGATCGGCACCGAATCGGGAGCGCCATAGACCGCCGCGGTCGACGAGAAGAGGATGTGCTTCACTCCGGCCGCGACCGCGGCGCTGATGAGGGCGTGCGATGCGAGCGTGTTGTTCGAATAATATTTGAGCGGCTGCTCGACCGATTCCGGGACCACGATCGAGCCCGCGAAATGCATGATCGCCTGGGTTCCCTGCTCGCGGAAGATCCGCTCGACGAGCGCTCGGTCGGCGATGTTCCCCTCGTAGAAGGGAACGTCCCCAGGCACCGCCTCGCGCGTGCCGTTCGAGAGATCGTCGATGACGGCTACGGGCCAGCCCGAATCCTTGAGAGCGAGAACTGCGTGGCTTCCGATGTAACCGGCGCCGCCTGTGACGAGGACTGGGAGTTTTGACATGGCCACGCGCTAGACGAGGAGCGGTCCCAATGCCAAGCCGGGCCGAGGTTGCGGGCCGACCGATTTCGTCTATCAGGCGCGCCGAACTCCTCTTCTCAGGCTAAAGCAGAAGCGCATGGCAATCACGATCTCGAGCTCGTTCGACGCGGGCAACATCCGGGTGGTCCGGCAGGATGGCGACCAGTTCGACCTGGAAATCGTCAAGGACCACATGAGCGACTTCTATCAATGGTTCTATTTCCGCCTGGCGGGAGCCGCGGGCCGGGAAGTGACCTTGAGGATCGTCAATTGCGCGACCTCGGCCTATCCTCATGGCTGGCCCGACTACAAGGGCGTGATGAGCCTCGACCGGCAGGAGTGGTTCCGGATCCAGGACACGAGCTACTCCGACGGAGTCCTCACCATGAAGGTCACTCCGTCGCAGGACGTCGCCTGGATCGCCTATTTCGCGCCCTATTCGATGGAACGCCACCACGATCTCGTCGCCGAGACGGCGGGCCTTCCGGGCGTCTCCTACGCATCGCTCGGAAAGAGCCTCGACGGGCAGGACATCGACTGCCTGACGATTGGCGAGGGACCGCTCAATGTCTGGCTCTACGCGAGGCAGCACCCCGGCGAGAGCATGGCCGAATGGTGGATGGAAGGCGCGCTCGAGAAGCTCACCGACGGGGATGATCCGGTCGCCCGGGTGCTGCGCAGGGAGTGCACCTTCAGGGTCGTCCCGAACATGAACCCTGATGGTTCAAGGCGAGGTCATCTTCGAACCAATGCGGTTGGGACCAACCTCAACCGGGAATGGCATGCGCCCTCGGCCGAGAAGAGCCCCGAGGTCCTCTGCGTCCGCAACGCGATGGACGGGACCGGCGTCGACTTCGCGATGGACGTCCACGGCGACGAGGCGATCCCGGCCAACTTCCTCGCCGGCTTCGTGGGCATTCCCTCGATCAGCGACCGCCAGCAGAGGCTCTTCGAGCTTTTCAGCGAGACGCTCGAGCGCCTGTCGCCCGACTTCCAGCGCGAGCAGGGCTATGAAGTCCCGGCGCCAGGCGAAGCCAACATGAGCATGTCGACGACCCAGCTCGCCGAGCGCTACGGCTGCGTGTCGATGACGCTTGAAATGCCCTTCAAGGACAATTTCAACCTGAAGGACGACGTCTACGGCTGGTCCCCGCAGCGCTCGAAATATCTCGCTTATTCCTGCCTCGATGCGCTCCACGCCATCCTCCCCGAGCTGAAGAAGGCGTCGGCCGAGCGCGACGCGGCGAGGCGCGAGAAGGTGGACGCCTGATGCCGACGCTCGTGCTCCTGCGGCACGGGCAGTCGCAGTGGAATCTCGAGAATCGTTTCACCGGCTGGTGGGATGTCGACCTTTCGGACGCCGGGGTCGAGGAAGCCCGGGCCGCCGGGCGTCTGCTGAAGCGCGAAGGCTTCGACTTCGACTGCTGCTTCACCAGCGTTCTCACCCGCGCCATCCGGACTCTTCACCTCGTCCTCCACGAGATGGACCGGCTGTGGCTGCCGGTCGCCAAGGACTGGCGCATCAACGAGCGCCACTATGGCGGGCTGACCGGGCTCAACAAGCAGGAGATGATCGAGAAGGTCGGGGCTGAACAGGTCAGGATCTGGCGCCGCTCCTACGACGTCCCGCCACCGCCTCTCCCCGAGGACAGCCCGTACGACGTGAGCGGCGACCGCCGCTACGCCGGGGTCGACGTGCCCCGGACCGAGAGCCTCAAGGACACGATCATGCGCGCCGTTCCCTATTACGAGGCCGAGATCGCCCCGGCGCTCGCGGCGGGTAAGCGAGTGCTGGTCGCGGCGCACGGGAACAGCCTCCGCGGGATCATCAAGTTCCTGTCCCACATCAGCGACGAGGATATCGTCTCCCTCGAGATCCCGACGGGACAGCCGATCGTCTACGAGCTTTCCGACGACCTTGTCGTCGAGCGGCGCTACGATCTCGCCTGACCGGGGAGCCGCGGCAGAGCCGCTGCGGCAAGCCTCAAATCAAGGGGGCTAGGCGGCCGCCTTGCGCCGGTACATTTCGCGGTCGGCCCTCGCGAGCGCGGTTTCCGCGGTATCTGAGGGATTGATGGCGCCCGCGCCGATCGCGACGCTCAGGGGAAGCGTCTGCCCGCCGTGCGTGAACTCCGAACCCGCGATGAGGTCGATGAGTCGCCGCGCGGTCTCGTGCGCCGATTCCTCGTCCGAGTGAACGAGGAGGACGGCGAACTCGTCGCCCCCGATCCTCGCGACGACATCGCTCTTTCGAACGCCGCCGACGAGAAGCCTCGCGACCTGGATCAGCGCCGCGTCGCCGGCGAGGTGGCCGCACGTGTCGTTGATGAGCTTCAGGCCATCGAGGTCGACGAAGAGGAGCGCGGCCTGCTCGTTGTAACGGTTCACGCGATCGATCAGCCTGTCGAGCGCGCGGAGGAAACCGCGCCGATTCGGAAGCTCGACGAGGCTGTCCTCGTGAGCCAGGAGGTCGAGCTGCTCGACTCGTTCCTGGAGCTGCGCGATCCTTCCGCGCAAGCCGCTGATTTCCGCAATAAGCTGTTCGACGTCGCCGACGTCGGTGACCTGATCAGACATTGCCCCCGAGCCTTTGCTCTTGCCTGTGGAGGATGTCATAGCGCGATTCCAAAGCCTTGAAAATGCAGGAACTTGGCCGCGCCGTTCGTCTGCCGAAAGAGTCGCCCGGCCAAGCCCCGATTGCCTAGCCCGAATCGTCACCCTAAACGAGCCGCCTCATTCAACATGGTTCAAGGCGGGACAATGTCGCAGCCGCTGGTCGGCATCATCATGGGCAGCAGCTCGGACTGGGAGACGATGCGCCACGCAGCCGATGCGCTGAACGAGCTCGGCATCGTCCACGAGACGAAGATCGTCTCCGCGCATCGGACTCCAAAGCGCCTCTACGACTATGCGCATTCGGCGAGGGACCGCGGCCTCAAGATCGTGATCGCAGGCGCGGGCGGAGCGGCCCACCTCCCCGGGATGACGGCCTCGATGACCTCCCTTCCGGTGCTCGGCGTCCCCATCGAAAGCCAGGCGCTCAAGGGCATGGATAGTCTGCTCTCGATCGTCCAGATGCCCGCCGGAGTGCCGGTTGGAACGCTCGCGATCGGCAAGGCCGGTGCCATCAATGCCGCCCTGCTCGCGGCAGCGATGCTCGCGACCGAGGACGAAGCGCTCGCAGCGCGCCTCGAGGGATGGCGCGAGCGGCAGACGGGATCGGTCGCCGAAACTCCCGAATGACGATTGGTCCTGGCTCCACGATCGGGATCATCGGCGGCGGCCAGCTCGGCCGGATGCTGGCCGTCGCGGCAGCGCAGCTCGGCTACAAGTGCCTCATCTTCGATCCGAACGAGCAACCGTGTGCCGCCCATGTGACAGCGGGCTTCACTCGCGCCCAGTTCGACGATGCCGATGCCCTCAGGAGATTTGCGGACAAGGTCGACGTCGCCACTTACGAGTTCGAGAACCTGCCGGTGCAGCCGCTGAAGGCACTGGGTGACAAGCTGAGGCCCGGCACTCGCTCGCTCGCCGTCGCCCAGGACCGAGCGGTCGAAAAGCAGTTCATCGAGGAATGCGGCGCGAGGGTCGCGCCGTGGCGCACGGTCGACAGCCTCGACGATGTCAGAAGCGCCATCGAGGAGCTCGGACTCCCGATCGTGCTCAAGACCCGGCGCTATGGCTATGACGGCAAGGGCCAGGCGTGGATCCGTGACCTTGGGGACGCCGAGAGTGCCTGGGCGCTCATCGGCGATGGACCGGCGATCGCCGAAGCGGGAATCGATTTTTCCGCCGAATTCTCGGTCATCGTCGCGCGCTGGGCGGACGGCCGCCACACCTTCTGGGATTCGCCCCAGAACGAGCATGGCGAGGGCATCCTTCGCCGATCGACGGTCCCGTGCAGCGAACAGGTTGCGCTCCAGGTCGCCGAGGCGCGCGAGGCCGCGATCGCAATCGCCGAAGCGCTGGGGCACACGGGCGTGCTCACGGTCGAGTTCTTCGCGGCCCTCGACGGGCCCGTCGTCAACGAGATCGCACCCCGAGTCCACAACAGCGGCCACTGGACGATCGAAGGCGCGGTGACCTCACAGTTCGAGCAGCATATCCGTGCGATCTGCGACCTCCCGTCGGGCTCCACGAACCTCGTCGGAAATGGCGCAGTCATGGACAATCTCATCGGCGAGGACGTGAACCGCTGGCCCGAACTGGTCGCCGACCCCGAGCTCCACGTCCACATCTACGGCAAGGGCGAAGCCCGCCCTGGCCGAAAGATGGGACATGTGACCCGGGTGAAGCCCTAGCGGCCTTCCCTCACTTCGACTGGACGACCTCGACCGGGATTCCGAGCGCGTCGAGTTGCGGCCTCACCTTGGAAGCGTCGCCGATCACGACCCAGGTGAGCTTTGCCGGGTCGATCGCCGCCTTGGCCGCGGCATCGAGCACGGGCGCGGTGAGGGCGCGGTAGCGGCTCGCGAGAGTCTCATAATAATTGTCGGGACGGTGATAGAGGACGTTCGCCTCCATCCCGCCCATCACGGCCGCCGAAGTCTCGAACTGCCCGGGAAGCTCCCGGATCGCTCCGTTCACCGTCCGGTCAAGCTCCTCGGGAGTGACCCCCTTCCCATTGAGGAAGGCGTTGAGGTCGTCGCGCATCGCCGCGATCGATGGTCCGGTCTGGTTGGTCTGGACGGGCGCGTAGATGAGGTAGGGGACCTGGTTCTGGACCCGGCTGATAAAGCCCGCGACGCCGTACGACCAGTGCCTCGTTTCCCTGAGATCGGTGTTGAGCCTCGAGAGGAACGACCCGCCGATCACGTCATTCGCTTCGAGGAGCGCCGTGATGTCTTCGGTGCCCTTCACGGGAAGCACCTGGCCGCCGAAGATCAGCGACTGCGGGGTGTTGGGCCGGTCGATGAGCATGATCCGGCCGGTCTGCGGCGCGGTCGGAACGGCGAAGTTCTTGACCGGTTTTGGACCCGTCGCCCGCCAGTCCCCGAAACTCCTCTCGAGAAGCGGCATCACTCCTTCAAGCGTCGTGTCCCCGACGACGAAGATCGTCGCATTGTCAGGGCGCAGCCAGCCGTCGTGGAATGCGGTGAGGTCCGCAGGAGTGAATTTCGCGACCGCCGCGGGATCGCCACTTCCGGTGAACGGCACTCCATAGGGATGGTCCTTGCCGTAGATGATCGGGGGAAGCGTCCTCAGGGCCATTCCGACGGGCTGCTTCGACTCCTCGGCAATTGATGCGAGCTGCTGGCTTCGAACCCGTTCGACCTCGGCCGGAGCGAAGGCAGGATGGCGGACGATGTCGGCCATGAGGTCGAGCGATTGCGGGAGGTTCGGAGTGAGAGCCGAAAGGTACACAGCCGACCTGTCCATGCTCGGGGCTGCCGATATCGCCGCCCCGAGGTTCTCCTTGGCGCGCGCGATCTCGACGGAATCATATTTGTCGGTGCCCTCGTCGAGCATCCCGAGCATGAACGACTGGGTACCAAGCGCGCTCTTGGGGTCCGACGCGTTTCCGGCGTCGAAATCGATCGCGACCCGGACCACGGGGACTCCGCTCCGGTGCGCAAAAAGGACCGGGATCCCGTTCGACAGCGTTGCATGTTCGACGTCGGGGAAATCGAGATCGGCGATCTGGCCGATCGGAGGCAATTTCGAGCGGTCGACCCCTGCCGTCGTGCTCGCCGCCGCCGACTTGGGGGCGGCGCTCACGGTCGCCCCGGCGCCCCCGGCGGCGGTATCGCTCGTGAGCTTCGTTTCCTCGTAGGCCTCGCGCTTTCCGGGTTCGAGCGTGAACGCGAAGACCGGGCGTGAAAGCCATTTCCTCGCCGCTGCCCGGACCTGTGCCGGGGTCAGCGCCGCTTCTTCGTTGAGCTCCTTCTTGTAGAAGCCGGGGTCATTCGCGAACACGGCGCCCCGAGCCAGGGTCACGGCCTTTCCGCCGAAGCCGCCGACCGATTCGAGGCCGCGGATGGTGCCCGCGATGTCCTGGGTCTTGGCTCGCTTCAGCTCGTCCGCGGTGGGCCCGTTCTTGATGAAGTCGGCGATGATCGCGTCGACCTGCTTGCCAACGAGCGCGGGGTCGACGCCGGGCTTCACCGTCGCTTCGACCGTGAACTCGCCGACGCGCTCGTGCGGATCGAGATAGGCCGAAACCCCGACCGCGGTCTTCTTGTCCTTGACCAGTTCGTTGTCGAGCCGCGAGCTCGCAAGGCCGCCGATGATGTTGGCCGCCATGTCGAGCGCGGTCGTGTCCTTGCCGAGGATCCCGGGGACTGCCCACATCCGGTAGATGGTCGTGTTGGCGACCTCGTCGTGGAAGGTCTTGCTGACCGGCGCCTTCAATGTCGGGACGCTCGCCTGCGCGGGACTGGATTTCGGCCCCGCGGGGATGTCCCCGAAATATTTCTCGACGAGCGGCCTTGCTTCGGCGGCGCTGATGTCTCCGGCAAGGACGAGGACCGCGTTGTTGGGCCCGTAGTGGCTCCGGAACCAGTCCTTGACCACCTCGAGGCTCGCCTGGTCGAGATCGCTCATCGATCCGATGACGGTGTGATGATAGGGATTGCTCGCGGGATAGAGGGTCTGCTGGATCGAATATTGGAGCAGCCCGCCCGGCTGGTTGTCATCGCCCCTCTTCTCGTTCTGGACGACTCCGCGCTGGATATCGAGCTTCTGCTGGGTGACCGCCGGAAGGAGGTGCCCCATTCGGTCGCTTTCGAGGAACAGGGCGCGCTCGAGCGCAGCCCTGGGCACCGTCTCGAAATAGTTGGTACGGTCGTAGTTCGTCGTTCCGTTGAGATCGGTCGCGCCCATCGACTGCATCGGCCCGAACCAGCTGGTGTCGCTGTGCTCCGAGCCGCCGAACATCAAATGCTCGAAAAGATGCGCGAAGCCCGTTCGACCCGCGGGCTCGTCCTTCGAGCCAACGTGATACCAGACCGAAAGCGCGACGACCGGCGCCTTGCGGTCCTCGTGAACGACCACCTTGAGGCCGTTCTTCAAGGTGAAGGTCGAGTAGGGGATCGAGACGTCCTTGACGAGCGCGGACACCGGCACGCCCTGGGGAAGCTCGGCCGCAAAAACCGTCGAGGGCGCAAGGATGGTCGCTGCAGCAAGGAGTGCGAGCTTGCTGAGATTACGCATCAGCTTCAAATCTCCGGCTAATTCATTCGGTTCGCCGCGACCTTAACGGCCGTTGGGCTTCAGGCAACCGCCTTGGCCGCAACGGCGTCCTGTTTTCGATGAACGGGACGGCTTGTTCCTGCTGTTTGCCCGACATAGCCTTGGAGCCATGCGCATCCGCTCACTCGCCCTCGCCGCAACCTTGTTCATTTCCGCCGGTGGAGCAGCAGCGCCGCCTTCCGACACGGCGTTCCTCGATTTCCCTTACGTCGATTCAATCAGCGCAGCGAAGGTCCCGGCCTTCGCCTGGCTGACCCGGCAGGGCGACAAGTCGACCGTCTATTTCGCCAGGGGGCCCGGCTTCAAGAGAATCGAGCTCGTCTCGCGCTTCGACAATGGCGGCGATCCGATCACGCAGCTCCAGCTTTCACCCGACGGCGCTCACCTTGCCTATCTCTCGGGTGTTCCCCGCCCCGGCGAACCCTTCAACCCGGCAAGCGAAGTTCCCGCACCCAAGGTCAGGCTGTGGCTGGTCGCGACCAGCCCCGGGGCAAAGCCGATTGATCTTGGAACCGCTTCCGATCCAACCTTCTCGGAGGACGGCCGGACGTTGCTCTTCAAGCGCGACGGCGATCTCTGGTCGATCGCGACCCGCGATCGAAAGGCCAGGCCCAAGATCTTCGCGAAGGGCGGCGGCAACTGGTCGCAGTTCGCCTGGGGGAAGAACGGCGACCTCATCTTCATCGAAGACCGCCGCGGCTACTCCTTCCTCGGGAGGTGGCGCCCGGGCGTCGGCCAGGTCGACTGGCTCGAGACGGGCGTCGACCGGCTTGCAATTCCGGTCCTCTCGCCCGCGGGCGACGCGGTCGCCGTCCTTCGCTTTCCCGGCCTCAAGCACAGCGTCACCCCGGACCAGACCGAGGCCGAACCCTTCTCGATCGACCTCGTCGATCTTCCCTCGGGATCGGTCCGGACACTGTGGAGCACGAAGGGGCCCGCCGTCACTCTCGGCAACGACGATCCGGAAGGCGCGCTTCGCTGGGCGTCCGACAACACGCTCGTCTTCTATTCCGAGGATGACGGCTGGGGACGGCTCTATGCCCTCTCCGTGGACGGCGGCAGCCCCCGGCCGATCACTCCACCGGGCTGCGAGGTCGCGGAAAGCGAACTCGCCGGCGACCAGCTCCTCGTCATCCACAACTGCGCGGACCACGATACGCGGCAGCTGACGCTGTTCGATCCCGCGACTGGATCCGCTCGTGCGCTCTCCCAGCAGGACCTGGTGCTCGCCGATGCGCGGTCGGCCGGGACCTATGCCGCCTTCGTCGGCGCCAGCGCCGACCAGGCCCCGCTCGTGAGGATCCTCGAACTACCGACCGGAAAGGCGAAGCTCAGCGAAAGCTATGCCGATTATGGCTACACGTCGCCCCTCGCCGGGCCGCCGCCGCGCGAGGTTCACCTGACCTCGCTCGACGGGCTTCCCTTCACCGGCCAGCTGTTCACCCCGGCGGGACCGGGACCGCACCCCGGGCTGATCTACGTC
>DASZYL010000041.1:0-4532 GCA_035545385.1 Sphingomicrobium sp.
CTCCCATCGAACAGCCCCGGCCGGCGCTTGCAGCCGCGGCCGCGCGGATGTTCAGCGACCCCAAGAGCAAGACCGTGACCCTGTTCCTCCCGTCGGGGCCGGGATCCGACATCCTCTTCAACCGGATCGCTATGGACTGGAGCGCGCTCGGGCTGACGGTCGAGCGTGTGCCTTACCTCGCGCTTGCCGACTTCAAGCTCATCGACGCAGTCGCGCCCTCGACGTCGCCGGCATGGTTCGTGCGCCAGTTCCGCTGCGGCGTCGTGACCTTGTGCGACAAGGACGCCGATTCGCTGATGGACGCCGCCCGGACCTCGAGCGTGCCGGCGCAGCGCTACGCGCTCCTTGGCCAGGCCGCTTCGAAGATCGACCAGGGCCAGCTCTTCATCCCCCTGGCGGCTCCGGTCCGCTGGTCGCTCGTTTCCGCGCGGGTCCAGAATTTCGCGGGGAACCGTTACGCTCGCCACACGCTCACCGACCTCGAAGCCAAGCCGTTTGGCGGAGACTGAAGACCAATGCGCATCGAAGAGAGATTCTCCTCGCTTCCGGTCGGAACCGACCCCGAGTCGGTGCGCCAGCGGGTCGAAGCCATGGAAAAGCTCCTCGAGGGGCTCGTCGTCATCCCCGGAATCAGGCGCCCGATCGGCCTCGACGTCATTCTCGACGTCGTCCCCGTCGTCGGCGACATCGCCGCGGCAGCGCTCGGCTCCTACATCGTGTGGGAAGCGAAGAACCTCGGCATGTCCAAGTGGCAGATGGCGAGGATGACGGGAAATGTCGGCCTCAACTGGCTTCTCGGGCTGTTCTCGGTCGTCCCGATCGTCGGAGTGATCCCGACGCTCCTGTTTCGCTCGAACACGCGCAACCTCAAGATCATCCGGAAGCATCTTGAAAGGCATCACCCGGGGACGAGGACGATCGAGGGCAAGGCGAGCCGCGCCTAGGGTCTGGCGGTCCACTCATGTTCGCCCTCGACCACGTCGGGGACCGGGCGCCCGAAGCGGTCGGTGCTTGGGCGATAACGGAACCGCTCCTCGATGAGCCGGCAGGTGAGAGCATCGAGCTCGGCGACACCGCTCGAGTGGGTGATTGTGCAGCGCTTGACCCGGCCGTCGACACCGACGGTGAATTGAACCCCGACGCTCCCACCTATTCCCTGACGGCCAAGGCGGCGCGGATAGTCCCTGGGAGTGATCTCGCCCGCGATCTGCTCGAGCTCGGTGCCTCCCCCTCCGCCCGTTCCGTTTCCCCCCTCGCCCTCGCCCGAACCCATGCCGGCTCCCGGCCCTGCTCCTGAACCCGCTCCCGCGGGAGCCGCCGGCGACCGGACGGTGACGATCGGGGCAACCGCGATGAGTGAAGGGGGCGCCCCTTCCTTTCCCTTCCTCACCGGGCTCTCTGAACGTTTCGATTGACCCTGTCTGGGCTCGTCCCTCGTCGTGGGCGCGACGTGAGGCTCTTTTGCGGGAGGAGGAACGAGCGGAACGACGATCGCGACCAGCTGCCCGGCGACGTCGGAGGGCCTCGGGATCTCGACCTTCAGCCCTTCGAACAGGGCGAAGGCGAGGACCGCCTGGACGATGAGCGCCACGACGAGAGCACGTAGCCGCCCGCGCCGGTCCAGCTCGCCGAGTTCGCTATGGGCGGGCACAGGGCGCCCGCTGGGGCCCGCTTACTTGTAATAGCAGCGCTTGTGTTCGGTCATGGTGCGGTCAACTGCTCCTCCAGCAACCACTCCGCCGACCGCGCCCGCTGCAACTCCAAGCACCCCGCCGCCAAGAACCTTGCCGCCAACGACGGCGCCGGTCACTCCGCCCGCGACCTTCCCCGCGGTCGCCGAGGAGTGGCGGCAGTACTTCTTCGCATAGTGGGTATGGCCATGATATTTATGGTGATGCGGGTAGCTCGTCGTGTGCGCGAACGCCGGGGCACTGACCGGTCCCGCGATGAATCCGCCAAGAGCGGTCGCAACCACGATCTTCGAAATCACATGCATGTCCCGTTTCCTCCGTTTCGAGCGTAGAACGACTTTCCTCTACGCATGTTTCCCGGCGCGGGCCGGGAACCGCAGTAGGCTGGGTAACAGAGATGAGCGTTTCAGGCGATGAGCGAATGGGCTGCATGCAGCTCGAGAGCGCGGGCGGGCTGCTTCGACTCGTCGAACGCCCCCGCCCCCAGCCCCTCGCCTTCGACCTCCTCATCGAGGTCAGCGCATGCGGCGTATGCAGGACCGACCTCCATATCGTCGACGGCGACATCCGAGGGCCGCTTCCGATCATCCCCGGCCATGAGATCGTCGGACGGGTCATCGGGCTGGGCCGGGACGCGAAGGACTTTGCAGCGGGCGAGCGCGTCGGCGTCCCGTGGCTCGGCCGGACGGACGGCACCTGTTTCTACTGCACGCATGGCATGGAAAATCTCTGCGATGCGCCGACCTTCACGGGTTTTACCCGCGACGGCGGCTATTCGACCCACGTCCTTGCCGATTCGCGCTTCTGCCTTCGCGTTCCCGAAGACTTCGGCGACGTCGAGGCGGCGCCGCTCCTGTGCGCGGGACTGATCGGCTATCGCTCGCTCAAGGCCGCGGGCGAAGCGGAACGGATCGGACTCTACGGCTTTGGAGCCGCCGCCCACATCATCGCCCAGGTCGCCCGGTTTGAAGGGCGGCGCCTGTTCGCCTTCACCCGCGACGGCGACCAGGAGACTCAAGCCTTCGCGCTTTCGCTCGGATGCGCCTGGGCCGGGGGATCGAGCGACCGGCCGCCCGAGACGCTCGATGCCGCGATCATCTTCGCGCCCGTGGGCGCGCTCGTCCCGCTTGCCCTTAAGCAGGTCCGGAAGGGCGGGCGCGTGGTCTGCGCAGGGATCCACATGAGCGACATCCCGTCCTTCCCCTACGAGGACCTTTGGGGCGAGCGATCGATCCTGTCGGTCGCCAACCTGACCCGGGCCGACGGGCACGAGTTCATGGAGATCGCGGCTCGAGCCGGAATCAGGACCAGGGTCACGACTTTTCCCCTGCCAAAGGCGAACGAGGCGCTCGCAGCGCTTCGCTCGGGGACGATCGAGGGAGCGGCGGTGCTGGTTCCCTAGCTAGGGAACGATGCGGCCGTCGATGTTGCCGGCGGACGCGTAGCGGCAGACGAGAAAGTCGTTCGTCGCGTTCGATGCAACGGCGCAGCCGACGCGGGTCGTCGTCGGCCATACCATCTGGGTATAATGGCCAACGTCCTCCCACCGGCCGCTTCGGCTCACTGCCGGGAAGACGCCCGGAACGAAGTAGCGCCGCTCCGACGACCAGCCCGAGACCATCGCCTCGTAACTGAACGCTCCGTGGGTCCCCATCCAGAGATTTTCGCCGATACCGCGCCGGGCCCTTCGGTCGGAGTGATGGAAAGTGTTGGTGAGCGCGAGTTCGAGCGCGTAGGTCGCTGCAGCCTCGCCAAGCGCGGGGTCCCATTGCAACGGCTGGACGCCGGCCTGCGCGCGCGTGGCATTATGCGCTGCAAGGACGCGTGCCGGGAACTGGTTTCCAAGGCTGACCGACGCTGTCGCGGCATTGGCGGACGCCGAGCCGAACAGGACGCTGGCGAGCACCGCCGTGACCGGCGCGTTCAAACGCGACATGAAGCACCCTCCCCAAGCTTCGCCACTAGGATGCACGTCAGTCCTCGAAAGACAATCGCTTTCGGAGGTGAAAGCTTCACGTGATCGCAGCTTTGGCCCATCAGGGCGTGAACTTGCGCCAGCTCTGGTTACTTAACGGTTATTGGGCGGCTCGATTTCCTGCTTTCCGGGCTTCGGCGAAGTGCTTGGCGGGGAGTTTCATGCTGAACAGGAGCCCGTCGGGATCGAACTCGACGCTGGTCTTGGCGCCAAGATCGTAAGGCAGGATCCGGGTCAGAAGCTCCATCCCAAAGCCGTTGCGCCTCGGCTTTGCGACCTTTCCGTCGAGTCCCCGCTCCGACCATTGGAATTGCATCATTCGTTTCGAGCCGCTTCCGTCGAGACGCCAGCTGATCGCAACCCGGCCCTCCTTCGTGCCCAATGCGCCATGCTTGACGGCATTGGTCGTAAGCTCGTGGAGGGCGAGGCTGATCGACTCCGCCGCCTTGGGGCGAAGCGCGATGTCGGGACCGTCGACGACAAGCCGTTCTCCCTCGTGAACCGCGTGCGCGAGGAGTTCGTCCGCGACGATCGAGGCAAGTCCGACGCCGGCGTCGGGGTTGCGGGTGACGGCGGACTGAACCCGGGCAAAAGCATCCAGCCGGCCCGCGAGGTGCGCGGCCATGTCGTCGACCGACGAGCTGGATTCCGCGGTGCGCTTGGTGATCGATTTGACCAGCGCGAGGGTGTTTCGCACCCGGTGCTGGAGCTCCGCGAGGAGGAGCCGAAGCCGAGCCTCGCTCTCGCGAAGCGCGGCTTCCGCTTTGACGGTCCGGGTCACGTCGAGGAAGGTGAGGACCGCGCCCGCAATGAAATTGTCGACGCTTCGATAGGGGTGGACCCGAGCGATGTAATGATTGCCGTCG
>DASZYL010000042.1:0-37200 GCA_035545385.1 Sphingomicrobium sp.
ACCTTCCGAAATCTGCGAGCATTCGCGCGAACGTCAGTCGGATGGATGCGTCGTCGGGCTCCAGCCTTGCGAGCTCAGCGAACACGCCGAGCGAGCGTTCATGCTCCCCGGCGTGACCGAGCGCGCTCGAAAGATTGCGGACGACCCGCGGTTCGGCGGGATTGATCCTCAGGGCATTCGAAAGCGCGTCGGCCGCATCCCTCCACTTTCCGGCCTTCGCCAGCGCTTCGCCGAGGTTGCCAAATGCACGCCAGTCGTTCGCTCGCTCCACGGCCAGGACGCGCCAGGCCTCCGCTGCGGCTTCAGCGTCCCCGGCGGCGTCGGCCGCCTCCGCCCTCGCCTGCCAGAGTGCGAGCTCGGGCTGGCTCCTCGCGCTCGGCTTCGCCGCGACTTCGAGAGCCTCGGCGGCCCTGCCGCTGTCGGTCAACGCACGAACCAGCATGACTCGGAAGCCGATATTGTGAGGCTCGAGCAAGGATGCGGACCGAAGCCACTCGAGACCCTTTTCGAAGCTCCCGCACCGGCACTCGATCAAGCCCATGAGGTGCTGCAGGGGTGCCGAGTTCGGGAGCGAGCGAAGCTCCTGCCCGGCGATTTCGCGCGCACGCTCGAGGTCGCCCGCCTGGAAGGCGCGAACAGCATCAGTGAACCGGGTCTCCACGGCCTGTCGCTTGATAGGCCTTCCCCGACTGGTCAACCGCGCCGATCTAGCTCGAGGTCGTATTCCCGCCGTCGGGATGGAGGACCTGGCCCGTCATGTAGCTCGAATCCTCGCATGCCAGGAACAGGAACGAGGGGGCAACCTCGTTAGGCTGCCCGGGCCGGCCCATCGGCGTATCCTTTCCGAACTCCGGGATCTTTTCCTTCGGCTGGCCTCCAGAGGGATTGAGAGGAGTCCAGATCGGTCCGGGAGCGACGGCATTCACCCGGATCCCCCTGGACACCAGGTTCTTCGCAAGGGAACGCGTGAATCCGAGGATCGCGCCCTTGGTCGAACTATAGTCGAGAAGTCCGGCCGACCCCTTGTAGGTCGTCTCGGACGTGCAGTTGATGATGGACGACCCTTTTCCAAGATGCGCAAGCGCAGCCTGGGTCAGGAAGAACATTCCAAAGACATTGGTCTGGAAGGTGCGCCTCAGCTGGTGCTCGTCGATACTGGCGAGATCCTCGTCATAATGCTGCTCGCCTGCATTGTTGACGAGGACGTCGAGGCGTCCGAGCTGGTCGATCACCTGGCGGACCGCGTCCTCGCAGAACTGCTTGTCGCCGATGTCGCCCGCGATCGTGACCGCGCGCCGGCCTTCCTTTTCGACGATATCCTTCGTCTTTTGCGCATCGTCATGTTCGCAAAGGTAGAGGATCGCGACGTCTGCGCCTTCGCGGGCGAACAGTGCCGCCACTCCCCGCCCGATGCCGCTGTCGGCGCCGGTGATCAGCGCGACCTTGCCCTTCAGCCGGTCCGACCCGCGGTACCGAGGCATCCAATCCGGTTTTGGTTCAAGCCGGCTTTCGTGGCCGGGCTCCTGGTCCTGATGGACCATGGGCTCCATGACGTCGGACTGGTCGTGCATCGAATTACTCCTTCGGCGCGATCCCCATTCCTTCACGTTCGAAGTCGTCGCCGGTCGCCTCGTTGAGTTCGCCCGGGGCTGGCCTGCGATTGCCCTTCGTCGTCTTGGAACGCTTGGGCTTTGCGGGTGATTTCATGTCTCTTCCCCCTGGAACCGACTTCGCTCCGGCCCGGTTCCGACGGCCGTCGCCAGTTGAGCAGCATTTGGCCCGGAAGTCAGCCGCGACGTCGCTTGCCCGGCGTCTGGCCCCTCGCATCTGCGGACTTGGTCTCGGCGGCGCGGCAGCGCGCGACGAGCGTCGGGAAATCGAAATCGCTGTTCTCGAGGAGCGCGGCGGCGGTGGCGGCCACGCACTCCTCCTCACTTGCATAGCGGGTCTCAAGGGTCGCGACCGGTGTGCAGGCGCTTGCCCCGTCGGCACAGCCCAAGATTGCGATAACGAAATATGCCGGTCCCATGATCGCCTTCCCTAAGATGCTGTTTTAACCACTGATTTTGCCGCCGGTTCCAAGCCCGTTTCGCAATCGGGTTTGCCCTCCACAATGCGGGTTCCTACCTAGGCTCGATGCCGGACTCGAAGTCGCAACATCAAAAGGGACAGGGCTTCGGCGCGCTCTGGCGCTTCCTGCCGATGCTTTGGCCCAAGGGCCGGCTCGAGCTCAGGCTGCGGGTCATTGCCGCTCTCGTCCTCGTGCTCGCCGGCAAGGCGGCGGTGCTGCTCATGCCCTTCGCCTACAAGGCCGTGGTCGATGGAATGTCGGCAAACCGCCAGCCCTTCGGAGTCGTGGCGATGCTGGTTGTCGGCTACGCCGCGGCGAGATTTGCGGGAGTCCTCTCCGACAACCTTCGCAACGCCCTGTTCGAAAAGGTCGGACAGGACGCCGCGCGCCGGCTTGCTGGAACGGTCTTCCGGCATATCCACGATCTGTCGCTTCGCTTCCATCTCGAGCGTCGAACCGGATCGCTGACCAAGATCGTGGAACGCGGGACGAAGAGCATCGACATGATGCTCTATTTTCTCCTGTTCAACATCGGGCCGACCCTGGTCGAGCTGACTGCGGCCTGCATCATCTTCTTCGTGAAATTCGGTCCCGGGCTGGTTGCCGCGACGCTGGCGATGATGGCGGTCTACATCGTCTTCACACGCCGGGTCACCGAATGGCGGGCGGAACTCCAGCGGCAGCTCAATGATGTCGATAACAAGGCCATTGGCCGAGCCGTCGATTCATTGCTGAACTACGAGACCGTCAAATATTTCAACGCCGAGGAGCGCGAAACGAGGCGCTACGACGAAGCGATCGCCTCGTTCGCCCGTGCGACCGTGCGCAACGAGGTTTCGCTCGCCTGGCTCAATATCGGCCAGGCTTTCATCACGAACCTCATGATGGCCGGCGCGATGGTCTTCACCGTCTGGGGGTGGAGCCGCGGGCGGTTCACAGCCGGCGACGTCGTCTTCGTGAACACGATGCTGCTCCAGCTCTTCAGGCCCCTCGACATGCTCGGCTGGGTCTACCGCTCGATCCGCCAGGGATTGATCGACATGGAAGCGATGTGGAACCTCGTCGATACCAAGGCGGAGGTGACGGACCGGGATGGCGCTCAGCCCTTGCTGGTCGAGCAGGGCAATGTCCGCTTCGAAAACGTCCATTTCGGCTACGAGAAGGGGCGCGAGATCCTGAAGGGCCTGGACCTCGATATCCCGGCAGGGACGAGCTGCGCGATTGTCGGGCCCTCGGGCGCCGGCAAATCGACGATCGCCCGCCTCCTCTACCGCTTCTACGACCCCACTTCGGGGCGCATCCTGATCGACGGCGAGGATATTGCCAACGTCACTCAGAAGAGCCTCCGCGCCTCGATAGGAATCGTCCCGCAGGACACCGTCCTCTTCAACGACACGATCGGCTACAACATCGGCTACGGGCTCGAGGGCGCTTCGAGGGAGCAGGTCGAATCCGCGGCTCGAGGAGCTGCGATCGACCGCTTCATCGCGGCGCTTCCGGAGGGATATGAGTCGATGGTCGGCGAACGCGGCCTCAAGCTCTCGGGCGGCGAGAAGCAGCGAGTCGCGATTGCCCGGACGCTCCTCAAGGACCCGCCCATCCTCGTGCTCGACGAAGCGACGAGCGCGCTCGACAGCCGTACCGAGGAGGAAATCCAGAAGACGCTCGAGCGCGTGGCGAAGAGCCGGACGACGATCATGATCGCGCACCGACTCTCGACGATCGTCGAGGCGGACCAGATCGTCGTTCTCGACAACGGCCAGGTCGCGGAGCGAGGCACTCACGAGGAACTGCTCGAAAGGGCCGGGCTCTACGCGGACCTGTGGTACCGCCAGGCGGCCGAGCGCCTCGCAGAAGAGACCGCCGAGGCCGCCGAGTAACGGCTCAACCGCGGCCAAGGCCGCGAAGGATGTTTCCCTCGGTGCTGAGATAGAGCCGGGAGCGGTCGACCCGCTGCGGCTCGGCGAACATGAGATAATAATATTTCATCTGCTCGCTCCACCAATAGCCGGGGCAATGGTCAGCCTGGATCTTGGGACTGGCGGTCACGTCGGCCAGGGTAGCGTAGCCATATCGCGCCTTGTTCCACTTCTTCATCGCGAGATAATGGTCGCGAGCGAGATGGCGCCATTCCTCTCGCCCGTCGAGAAGCCACAGGTTGAAGGCGGCGTCGGCGAGCTCCGGCCTCAGGCTGTTCGTGGTGCTCAGCACCCTTCCGCTCGCTGCATCATATTCCTCGGGAAGCACTCCGAAACGCTTCTGAACCTTCGCCCAGCTGCGCGTGTAGGAAGCGCCCTCCCCCGAAGCGCCACCCTGGGCGAGCAGGCCGCCGTAGAAGGAAGCGAGCTCGTCCTGGTTCCAGTTGATGGCCTGGCCGGTTTCAAAATCCACGTCGACGAACCAGAGCTGCCCACCTTTGGTGCGCTTCTGGTGTTCCAGGATCGCCGAGGTGCAGGTCTGGTACATCTCGAGGCAGTCGCGATCGCCCAGGAGATCCCAGCCGTCCCAGAGATATTCGTAATAGCTGTCGGATGGCGGTCCGATTGTCGCTCGCCGGCTTTTCCACTCGCCGGTCGCGCAATCGATGCTGTCTGCAAGCAGGCCGATCTTCGATCGCCGTTCGAACATCGAGACAAGCGCGCGCTTCGCGAGCGAACGGTAGCGATCGTCGCCGGTGGCCCGGCTCAGAAAGCCGAACTCGGGGAGGAAAGTGCCGGTCTCCGCTGGGTTGGTCTCCGTCCCACGCACGGCGCCCGTCCTCAGATTGATGAAACGGTGCGGGATTCCGATCGGTGACGCATCGAAGCTTGGAAGCAGACGATCAGCGCAGTCACGGGCCTTTTCGAGAAGGGCCGGCTCGCCGCTCGCATGCCATCCGGACAGAAGCCCGCCGACGAGGCGGATCGAAGTCTCGAATACCGAGACTTCACCGTCCACGTCGAAGTCGAGGTTGCGCTTCACCCATTCGACGCCGTCGCCGAATTCCTCGCCGAGACCCATCACCCACAAGGTGTCGAGCGCCTCGACGATGGTGAGGCCGAGATGGTGATCCTTGAGCGGGAAGCTTTCGTAGCCGCCGCTGACCGGCTTGATCTGGTCCTTGCCCCAGGCATGCTCCCGATATTGGTGCCAGGCCCAGCGCATCTCGCGGCGCACGTCTTCGCCAAGCGCTCGCCAGTCGGACCTCTGCCTCATTGTCGCCGATGCGGGAGGGGCGAACAGGAGCGAGGAAGCACCGGCAAGAACTGCCCGGCGGGTGAAGCTGGGACGGAAATGCATCGAAGCAAGGCTAGCGGCGCGACTCGCGCCGCGCTACTGCCGCGCTCGGCTGCCGGGAGCCCTGTCCGATGCCGATCAAGAGTTCATGACCGACCCGCGCAATATTCTCAAAGAAACGTTCGGCTTCGATCACTTCCGCGGCGTCCAGGAAGAGGTGATCGCCCGGGTGCTTGCCGGAAAGCCCACGCTCGCGGTGATGCCGACCGGCGCCGGAAAATCCCTTTGCTACCAGCTTCCAGCGCTTGCCCGGCCCGGGACGGCGCTCGTCATCTCGCCACTCATCGCATTGATGCACGACCAGGTCCGAAGCGCCGAGGCGATCGGACTGAGCGCCGCGTCGCTGACCTCGGCAGACAGCGATCGAAGTGAGACGATGAGAAGGTTCCGAGAGCAAGAGCTCGATCTTCTCTACGTCGCGCCCGAGCGCGCCACGCTCGACGGCTTCCGACGGCTGCTCGGGGGTGCCGACCTTGCCCTCATCGCGATCGACGAAGCACATTGCGTCAGTGAATGGGGTCACGATTTCAGGCCCGACTATCGCAAGCTGAAATCGCTCCTCGACGACCATCCCCAAGTCCCGCGGCTTGCCCTGACGGCGACGGCGGACCGGCGAACCCGGGACGACATTCTCTCGCAGCTCGGGATCCCCGAGGACGGGCTGATCGTCGCCGGCTTCGACAGGCCGAACATCCGTTATCACGTCCGTCATCGCGAACAGCTCGGAAAGCAGCTCGCGAACCTGCTCGAATCGCGGCCAGGCCCCGCGATCGTCTATGCTCCGAGCCGAGACAAGGCCGAGAAGATCGCCGAGCAGGTCGCGAACTCTGGTCGGGCCGCGGTCGCCTACCATGCCGGCCTCGAGCCGCCTGTGCGTGCGCGCAACCAGCGGGCATTCGTGGAGTCCGAACGAATGGTGATCGCCGCAACGATCGCGTTCGGAATGGGGATCGACAAACCCGACGTCCGCCTCGTCGCGCACGCCGCGACCCCGAAAAGCATCGAGGCCTATTACCAGGAGACCGGGCGCGCCGGGCGGGACGGTGAACCTGCCGAGGCCTGGCTCTTCTGGTCCGCACAGGATTTCGCGAGGGCTCGCCAGCGGATCGAGGAAGAGGTCGAGCCCGGCCGGCGACCCGCCGAGCGCGAGCGGCTGAACGCGCTCGCTGCACTCGTCGAGACGCCGCACTGCCGCCGGGCGGTGCTGCTCCGCCACTTCGGAGAAGACCCTCCCGAGCGTTGCGGCAATTGCGACAATTGTCTCGATCCTCCCGAAACGATCGACGTGACCGAGATCGCCCGAAAGCTCCTGTCGGCAGCCTTCCGTACCGAGATGCGCTTCGGAGTGGGCCATCTTGCCGACGTCCTTGCCGGCAACGAGACCGAGAAGGTGCGCAGCTTCGGCCATCAGAGGCTCTCGGTTTTCGGAATCGCCTCGGCGGGTGAGCTCGCTCTCGTCCGGCCCGTTTCGCGAGCGCTGATCGCCCGCGACGCCCTTCGCACCGATGCCTACGGCGGCCTTTCGTTCGGGCCGGCGGCGCGGGCCATCCTCAAGGGCGAGGAAGAGCTGGTCATTTCAATTCCACCCAAGGGCGGGCGAAAGCCGCGGGTCGCGAGTGGAGCGTCGGACCCCCTGTTCGAAGCCTTGCGGGAGACCCGACGAGTCCTCGCCGCCGAGGCCGGAATCCCCGCCTACCTCGTCTTCCACGATTCGACGCTTCGCGAAATTGCTTCAGTCCGTCCAACCAGCCTCGAAGAGCTCGCGAGGGTGAACGGCGTTGGCCGAACCAAGCTGGAACGCTATGGGGACGCAATGATTGCCGCGGTGGCCTCTGCCGGCTGAACTCGTTCAGCCTCGATCAAGCGCTCCGCATGTAGATTAAGTGGTTGAAATCCCGGGGAGAACTATGATTCGTAACCTTCTGCTTGCGTCTGCTGCAGTCGCGATGGCCAGCATCGCCCAGCCTTCTTTCGCCGCCGCGAAGCCTCGCGCCGCCGCTTCGGCGACACTGCCGCCGTCCAATCCTTTTGCGAAACCCAGTACGCTTCCGTTCCAGACTCCTGACTTCTCGAAGATCAAGGACAGCGACTACCTGCCTGCAATTCTCGCGGGCATGGCTCAGCAGAAGAACGAAGTGCTTGCGATCGCCAACAACCCGGCGCCTCCGACGTTCGCGAACACGGTCGTTGCGATGGAACGCTCCGGCCAGCTGCTCGAGCGCGCCGGCCTCGCGTTCAATGCCGTCAATGGTGCGAACACCAACGATGCGCTTCAGGCGGTCGACACCAAGACTTCGCCACTCTTCGCGGCGCACAATGACTTCATCTATCTCAACGAGAAGCTGTTCCAGCGCTTCAAGACCCTGCACGACAACCAGGAGAGCCTCAACCTCGATCCCGAGCAGGCAAAGCTCCTTGACGTTTATTACAAGCAGTTCGTCCACGCCGGCGCCCAGCTTCCACCGGACAAGCAGGCCCAGCTGAAAACGATCAACAAGAGGCTGAGCACGCTCCAGACGGAGTTCACCCAGAAGCTCCTCGCCGCTGCCAAATCGAGCGCTCTTCACGTGACCGATCGGGCGGCGCTCGCGGGCCTCACCGAGGAGCAGATCAACGCGGCCGCCGAAACCGCCAAGGCGCGCAAGCTCGATGGCTACGTGATCCCCCTGCAGAACACGACCCAGCAGCCGCTGCTCGCTTCGCTGACCAACCACGAGACCCGCCAGGCGCTCTTGAATGCGAGCCTCAACCGCGCCGAGCACGGGGATGCGAACGACACGCGCACGATCATCCAGGAACTGGCCAGGCTTCGCGCGCAGAAGGCCGCGCTGTTCGGAGCCGCGAACTGGGCCGACTATACGCTCTACGACCAGATGGCGAAGGACCGCGCAACGGCGGTCGGGTTCCTCGACCGGCTCGCGCCGGCGGTTGCCGCCAAAGAGCAGCATGAATGGGCGGACATCGTCGCGCTTGCGAAGTCGCAAGGCGCTGCCTTCCAGCCGACGGCGGCGGACTGGAACTACTATGCCGAGCAGATCCGCAAGCAGCGCTATGCGATCGATAGCGATCAGCTGAAGCAATATTTCGAGTTCAACAAGGTGCTCGAGGACGGGGTCTTCTACGCCGCGAACCAGCTCTATGGCCTGACCTTCAAGGAACGGAAGGACATTCCGACCTGGAGCCCCGACATGCGCGTGTTCGACGTCACCGACGCCGACGGCAAGCCGCTTGCGATCTTCATGATCGACCCGTGGAAGCGGGACAACAAGAACGGCGGCGCGTGGATGTCGAACCTCGTCAACCAGTCATACCTTCGTGGCACGAAGCCCGTCGTCTTCAACGTCGAGAACTTCACCAAGCCGGCGCCGGGCCAGCCGATGCTCATCAGCTGGGACGACGTCACGACCCTGTTCCACGAGTTCGGCCACGCGCTCCACGGCATGTTCGCCTCGCAGACCTATCCCACCCTCTCCGGAACGAACGTCGCTCGCGATTTCGTGGAGTTCCCGTCGCAGTTCAACGAGAATTGGGCGCTCGATCCCAAGATCCTCTCGCACTACGCGGTGAACTACAAGACCGGCGAGCCGATCCCGCAGGACCTCGTCAAGAAGATCCTCGCTGCGAGGACGTTCAACCAGGGCTATGAGGTCGGCGAGGTGCTCGAGGCCGCTCGCCTCGACCTCGACTGGCACTCGCTGCCCGCCGACGCGCCAGTCCAGGACGTCGACAAGTTCGAGGCGGAGGCGCTCGCCAAGAGCGGCTACGACGTCAAGGACGTTCCCCCGCGCTATCGCACGAACTACTTCCTCCACATCTGGAGCAACGGCTATTCGGCGGGATATTACGCCTATCCCTGGACGAAGATGCTGGCGCAGGATTCCTTTGCCTGGTTCCAGCAGCATGGCGGTCTGACCAGGGCCAACGGGCAGCGGTTCCGCGAGATGGTTCTCTCGCGCGGCAATACTCTCGACTATGCCGAGATGTATCGTGCCTGGGCCGGGCATGATCCGCAGATCCAGCCCTATCTCGATTTCTATGGCCTTGGCGGCAGCGAGGCCGCGCCGGCCCCGGCGGCTGTGCCGGCGCCGGTCGAGACTCCGGCCGCGCCGGGAAGCTCGCCGAAGCCGGGCGAAAGGGGACTCTGAGCCATGATCCGCCAGCTCGACGACAGGACCCTGGTCAGCGGACAGATCGCTGCCCACGAAGTCGAAGCGCTGGCGGAGCAGGGCATCACAATATTGGTCAACAATCGTCCGGACGGAGAGGAGCCCGGGCAACCGCTGGCCGCGGACATCGAGGAAGCCGCGGCCCGGGCGGGGATCGCCTATCGTTTCGTTCCGATCATTCGCGGCATCGGGCCAGCGGATGTCGAGGAGATGCAGAAAGCCTGGCGCGAAGCGGCGGGAGGCAAGATGCTCGCCTTCTGCCGTTCAGGAACCCGCTCCGCGTTCGCGTGCGCGCTCGCTCATCGCGACGAGGGCGCTTCTTCCGAAGAGGTCCATCAACGCCTGACCGAAGCCGGATTCGACCCCGGACCCATTTCCCACCTGCTCTAGCTCTTTTCGGCGAGCAGGCGCTGCGCCCGGGCAAGTTCTTCGTCGAGGACCATCAGGCGAACGGGCATGAACAGCCCGCCGTAGAAATAGTTTATCTCGGTATCGAACAGAACCGACTCGACCCCTTCGCTTTCGAGATAGAGGCGCGCAAGGTCCGCCTCGACGCGACTGTTGAAGCGCGCCGCCTCGACGAGGTCGGTCACCAGGGCACCACCTTGCCCGCCGCAGTTTCCTCGGGACGCGGCGCTCGGCCGAGAACGTCGTTGCGATGGGGGAAGCGTCCGAAACGCTCGATGATGTCGCGGTGCTTCCTCGCATAGCCGAGCTGCTCGTCGTCACCGATCTTGGTGAAGAGCAGGACGGCCCGGTTCTGATCGTCGATATTCTCGCTGTGAACCAAGGGCATGTAGAGGAACCTGCGCTCGATCATCGACAATTCCTCGTCGAGGTCTTTCGCGATCGCCCCCTTCGCGACAGCGAGCGCAAGGGGATCGGTTGCGAACTGATCGGCATGACCCCTGAACATGTTGCGCGGGAATTGATCGAACAGGATCACAGCCGCGAGCGCGTTCAGCGGATCATCGAGGAACGCGTCGGCGGGGAGCTCGCGCTTCTCGGTCCAGAGCTTGATGAAGTCCTGCTTGATCCGGTGATCGAGATCAGCTCCCCCGTTCCACCACTGATCGGGCTCGAGCCCGAACCAGAACCGCAGGACCTTGGCACGCCAGTCAGAGCTCAAGCGGCGGTGCCCCCGACGGTCAGTCCATCGACCAGCAGTGTCGGCTGGCCCACGCCCGCGGGAACGGACTGCCCGCCCTTGCCGCATACACCGACGCCCTCGTCGAGCTCCAGATCGTTGCCGATGCCCTTGACCCGTGTCAGCACCGTCGGTCCGTCGCCGATCAGCGTCGCGCCCTTCACCGGCTCGGCGATCCTTCCATTGCGGATCCGGTAAGCCTCGGTGCAGGAGAAGACGAACTTCCCGCTCGTGATATCAACCTGCCCGCCACCGAAGCTCTTCGCGTAGATCCCGTCCTTGACCCTCTCGACCAGCTCGCCGGGATCGTCCTTGCCCGCAAGCATGAACGTGTTGGTCATTCGGGGCATCGGCGCATGGCCGAAGCTTTCGCGGCGTCCGTTGCCCGTGGGCTCCATCCCCATCAGCCGCGCATTGAGTCGATCATGGAGGTAGCCCTTGAGGATCCCGTCCTCGATGAGGCAGGTCCGGCGTGTCGGCGTGCCTTCGTCGTCGATGGTGAGCGAGCCACGCCGCTGCTCGATCGCGCCGTCGTCAACGACGGTGACCCCGGGCGCGGCGACCCTGTCGCCGATCCGGCCTGAAAAAGCCGATGTGCCCTTGCGGTTGAAGTCTCCCTCGAGGCCGTGCCCGACCGCCTCGTGGAGCAGGACTCCGGGCCAGCCGGGGCCGAGGACGACCGGCATCTCGCCAGCGGGCGCAGCGACCGATTCAAGGTTGGTCAGCGCCTGCGCGAGCGCGATGTCGATGGCGCGGCCCCACTGCGCCTCATCGAACAGGCGACCGTACAGATAGCGGCCGCCAAGGCCGTGATAACCCGTTTCGCGGCGGCCATCCTCTTCGGCGACCACCTGGACGCCAAGGCGAACAAGCGGGCGAACATCCGAGGCGACAAATCCATCAGCGCGAACGATGTCGATCACGCTCCAGCTCGCGGACAGGGTCACGCTGACCTGGACGACACGGGGATCGCGGGCCCGCGCGGCGGCATCAATCCGCTGGCAGAGGCCCACCTTCTCGGCGAAGGGGATGAGGCTCAGGGGATCTTCGGCACCGTACATTGCCTGGTTCGTGCGCTGCGGCGCTGGCGCTGGCTCCGAACTGCGCGGATCGAGCAGCTTGAGCGTCGCAGCCGCCCGCTCGATCGCCGCCTCGCTGATCTCGTTCGCGTGGGCGAAGGCCGTGGTCTCGCCGCTCACTCCTCTCAGCCCGAAGCCCGAGGAGCTGTGATAGTCGGCCGTCTTCAGTCGGCCGTCATCGAAACCGAACGCCTCGCTCGCGGAATATTGAAGGAAAAGCTCGCCGTCGTCATGTCCCGAAAGGTGCCTGTGGGCGAGCTTGAGAGCCGCTTCGGGGTCGAGCGCGCGGTAGAGGAAATGGCGGGGATCCGAGAGGCTCATGCCGCCTTCGTGTCCGCCGGTCCCCCCTCAAGGACAAAACGGCGATCGCAATAGCCGCATTCGACGAAGCCCGTATCGGGTTCGATCCTCAGATACACACGTGGATGACCGAGCTCGGGCGATATTTCGCCAGAGCCGTCGCAGGCAATCTGCACGGTTTTCACACGAATGACTTCGGGCGGCGGGATCTGCGATGCCATGAGCGGCAATTAGGAGCGCAAGAGGCTCCTCACAAGGTCACAGATAGTTGGCAGTGACCTGGAACGTCGCGGAATAGACGCCGTCTGGCTGATTCGCGCCGATGCTGAGAATTCCTCCGACATTGACGAAGAAGGTGCGCGTCGCCGGGTCGATCGTGCGTATCGGATTGCCATTGTTGTCGATCGTGAGCGCGAGGACGTCGATCGTGTCGCCGCTGCTGTTGGTGAGCTGGGCCGGCGGGATCACGACCACGATCACTTGCTGACCCCCGGTGCCCGCTCCGGCGAACACGGCACGATGGCCCGCCGCCGCCGCGCCGGTGACTCCACCCGCAAAGCTCCTTGCGCCCGTGCTTGCATTAAGAGCGACGGTGCCCGACGTGTTCGACTTGATGACGGTTCCGAAGTCGAGGTCGTCGACCTTGGTCATGGTCACAGGGAGAAGCAGCAGCGCCCTCGCGCCTGCGGTCGCGCTCGCTGGCGCTGCGGCCGCCGGACTGGCGGCAGCGGCCGCGGCAAGCGCCGCGGCGATGACATGCTTGCGATACCCCACTGTTGCGAGCTCCTGCGCGTAACGTTCAGGAGGCAAGTATCGCGCCCTCGTCTAACCACGCGTTCAACATCCACGGTTCGCGTGGAATTTACCTTGCCACGCAACCAATCGGGCGACGCGATCGTCAGGGATACTGGACCGTGATGCTGAAGGTTCCGTTGTAGGTGCCGGGCGCCTGGTTGGCGTTGACGGTGAGCGTCGCCCCGACCGTGAAATCGAAGATCGATCCCGGCGGGATCTTGCGGTTCATCGGGCCGTCCAGGGTCCAGTTCGACACCGTCATCGTCTCGGTCCCGCCGACACGGGTGACGGTGATCGGATTTTGAGGAAGCCGGATGTGAACGACCGAGTTCTTGGAGCCGGTTCCAGTGAAGAGCGCGGGGTGAGCGCCGCTCCCGGATTTCGTGGCTCCGCCGGTGGTGGTCAGCACGCCGCTGACGGGATCGATGACCGCGGTCCCCGAACCGCTGACGATGAGGGTCCCGAAGTCGAGATCGCCCTGCTTGAGAACGCTGAGCGGGCTCAGCAGCGCGACCTGGGCCGCCACCGTCTGCGTTTGCGCGGCCGAAACCTCCGCCGGAATCGCGAGCGACGCCAGTGCAGCGACAAGTTGCCAGGGGAGGAGCCGTGACGACATGGCCGCGGGAGATATTCGGTTAACCTGAAAATCACTCTAGCAGTTAGGGTTAAGCCTACATTTACCTTGAATGCTTGTCGGCAATTGGCCTCGACCCTATGCCGCCCCGGTCATGGACATGCCCGCCATCCGCATCGAATCACTGTCAAAGACCTATGTGGGCGGGAAGCGTGCGCTGAACGACGTCAGCTTCGACGTCCCGCGCGGCCAGATTTTCGGCCTTCTCGGCCCCAATGGCGCGGGCAAGTCGACCCTCATCAACATCCTTGCCGGGCTCGTCATGAAGACCAGCGGCAAGGTGGACATCTGGGGTTTCGACATCGACGAGCACCCGCGTAACGCGAAGCGTTCGATCGGAGTCGTCCCGCAGGAGATCATCTTCGATCCATTCTTCACGCCGCGCGAAACGCTCGAGATCCAGGCCGGGCTCTATGGAGTGCCGCGTTCTGAGCGGAAAAGCGATGAACTCCTCGCCGCGATGCACCTTACCGACAAGGCGAACGCTTATTCGCGGACCCTGTCGGGAGGCATGAAGCGAAGGCTCCTCGTCGCGAAGGCAATGGTCCATTCGCCCCCGATCCTCGTGCTCGACGAGCCCACCGCCGGAGTCGACGTCGAGCTCCGCCGACAGCTGTGGGATTATGTCCGAAGGCTCCATGCCGACGGGGTGACGATCGTTCTTACGACCCACTATCTCGAGGAAGCGGAGGAGCTTTGCGACCGGATCGCGATCATCCACCACGGGCGGGTCATCGCGAATGAACCGACCCGCGAGCTCGTCTCGAAGGCGCAGGAGAAGGCCGTCGTGGTCACCTTCGACCGGGACATTGCGCATGTGCCCACCGACAGCTGCTTCGAGAATATCGCCCTCCTCGACGAGAGGACCCTCGAGATCACCTACCGCAAGGACAAGGTGAATGCCGGCCAGGTGCTGAGCGTGCTCACCGCCGATGGACATGGCATCGTCGACGTGTCGACCCGCGATCCCGACCTCGAAGACGTGTTCCTCAGCCTCACTTCCGAGCCACTGGAAGCCGCGTGAGCATCGACACGGATGTCCTGATCGTGGGTTCGGGCGCGGCCGGCCTCACGGCGGCTTTGAACCTCGCCGAGACGCACAAGGTCGCCGTCATTGCGAAGGGCGCACTTGGAGATACGGCAAGCGCACGGGCGCAGGGCGGGATCGCAGCGGTGCTCGAGGAAGGCGACAGTTTCGAAGCCCACATCAACGACACGATGATCGCGGGAGCAGGGCTCAATGACCGCAGGGTCGTCGAGCATGTGGTGGAGCACGCCCCGGCCGCCATCGCGCGGCTGATCGATCTCGGAGTCCCCTTCGCGAGCGAGAATGGAGCGCTCCACCTGACTCGCGAGGGCGGGCACAGCCACCGCCGGATCGTTCACGTCGCCGACGCCACCGGCTATGCGGTGAGCCAGGCGCTCGAAGCCGCGGCCTCAAGGCACCCGAACATCACCCTGGTCCCGGACATGGTCGCGATCGACCTCGTCACCGGTCGGCACGCGACTCACTTCTCGACGAGCGGCGCAGTTCACGGGCTCTACGCCTATAACCGCAAGAAGAAGCGGGTGGAGACACTGACCGCGAGGGCGACGATCCTCGCGAGCGGGGGTGCGGGACGCGCCTATCTTTATTCGACGGCGCCACGCGGGGCGACCGGGGACGGGATCGCGATGGCGTGGCGCGCGGGATGCCGCATCTCCAACATGGAGTTCATGCAATTCCACCCGACCTGTCTCTACAACCTGCAGGTCAAGAACTTCCTGATCACCGAAGCCGTGCGCGGCGAGGGAGGGATCCTCAAGCATCCGGAGACCGGCCACCGTTTCATGCCGGACTATGACGAACGGGGCGAGCTTGCACCGCGCGACATCGTTGCAAGAGCGATCGACCACGAGATCAAGCGTGACGGCCTCGACTATGTATTCCTCGACATCTCGCACCGCGAACCGGACTTCGTGCGCGCGCATTTCCCGAACATCTACGAGAAGCTCCTCGGGCTTGGCATCGACATCACGAAGGAGCCCATCCCCGTCGTTCCCGCCCAGCATTACACCTGCGGCGGAGTGCTCGTGGATCTCGACGGCCGCACCGATGCACCGGGTCTCTACGCGGCGGGCGAGGTCACTCAGTCGGGGCTTCACGGGGCGAACCGCCTCGCCTCAAACAGCCTCCTTGAATGCCTTGTCTTCGGCGAAGCCGCCGCGAGGCACATTGCCGCGAACTGGGAATCACTGCCCGACGCGCCGCAGATCCGAGCCTGGGACGAAAGCCGGGTCACCGACAGCGACGAAGAGGTGGTCATCACCCAGACCTGGGGGGAAATCCGGCGGTTCATGTGGAATTACGTCGGGATCGTCCGAACCACCAAGCGGCTCGAGCGCGCAAAGCACCGGATCGACATGCTCCGCCAGGAGGTGAAGGACTATTATGCCCATTTCAGGGTCACTCCGGACCTGATCGAGCTTCGCAACCTCGTCGAGGTCGCCGACCTCATCATTCGCAGCGCACTGAGCCGCCACGAGAGCCGCGGGTTGCACTTTACGCTCGATTATCCGGACATGCTCCAGCAAGCGAAGGATACGATCCTCGTTCCCTGATCATTGCAGGGAGCGCCCCGATTCCGGCTGGATGTAGCCGTAGAGAAGGGGAGCAACGGACGCCCGGTCCTCGGCGAGGTGCCTCCTCGCAAAACGCGAACGATATTCGGTCGGGCTCGCTCCAACCCGGCGGGCGAAGGCCTTGCGCATCTGTTCGTAGCTCGAGAACCCGGACTTGAAGGCCACCTGCTCGACCTTTCCGGAACCGTCCTCGAGAAGCCGCTTGGCAACCTCGGTCCTCGCCATCTCTACCCAGTCGGCGGGTGAAGTCCCGGTCGCCGCTTCGAACGCTCGGAAGAAGTTCCGAAGGCTCATGTTCGCCCGCTCGGCGAGCCTTTCCGTCCTCAAATCCTCGCATGGATGCTCGACGATCCAGCCGAGCACTGGCCCCAGGGGGCCCTCGATGGATTGCGACTGGAGGGGAGCGCTGAACTGCGACTGGCCGCCCGGCCGCTTCATGAACACGACGAGATTTCTTGCAACAAGGAGGGCAAGGGCGTGGCCGTAATCTTCCTCCACCATGGCGAGGGCCATATCGATCCCCGACGTGATTCCGGCGGACGTCCACAGATTACCGTCCTGGACGTAGATGGAGTCCGGGCGCACATCGACCTCGGGAAAGGATTCCTGGAGGTGAGGGCAATCTTCCCAGTGAGTGGTCGCCTGGTGCCCGGCGAGAAGGCCGGCGCTTGCAAGGATGAACGCCCCGCAGCAGACCGAGGCGACGCGCCCGACCCTTGAATGATTGGCTTTGACCCAGGCCGGCAGGCGCGGGTCGCAGGTGCGGTGATCGATGACCCCGCCGGTGACGATCAGCGTATCGTAGCGCCCGGCGGGAAGCGTCCTTGCGGCCCTGGTTTCGACAAAGACATTCTGTTCGGTCCTGATGCTTCCGCCGGAGATCGACAACGGTTCGACGGAATAGAGAAGGTCTGTCGCCTGGCCCGTCCGGATGAGGTGCCGGGCGGCGGAATGGAACACTCCCGCGGGACCTGCGAAATCGAGCAGGTCGCACCCGTCGAACAGAAGAAATGCAATGCGCTTGAGCTCGGGTTGCATGGCGTTCGTGACCTCCACGTCGAGGACGCACCAGCCGGTAGCAGCGGGGAAGATGCCACCGGCTGGCAGGGGAGTCGATTCACCTCGCCGCGACTTTGATCGTCCGTTCCGAGGCGAGCTGGTTGCCGGCGCGGGCAACTGCGAGGTCGATGTCGAGGCGCGCCTTGCCCATCGCGACAGAGAAGCATCGCTGTCCGGCCGCCGATTCGCCGAGCGATTGCCGGTAACTCTCGAGGCACAGAGCGGAAGCCGCCCGGGTGACGCGCCCTTCCAGGGCGTGGCGCCCCGCCGGCGAAGAGATATTGAGGTCGGCATAGCTGACGACGGCAACCGGCAGGCTGCCCTCGATCACCACGGGTTCGTTCTGCGCGAACACCGGCGAGGCGATGGCCAATCCGGTGACGGCGATTGCAAGCTGGGGGATTTGCATCGTTGGTCTCCTTGGCTGGATGCGCGAGTCTGATCATCCAGCCATCGGGAAATTACCCCCGCCCAGTCTTGCCCGAAATGACAGAAGCCCCTCGATTCGTGCCAACTTCGCGCCCTGGAGTGCCTCGCTGGCGGACATGCCGGAGACGCCGTATAGGCGACCCATCGCCTTGGCGAGCAAACGACGAAAAGCAGGAGACTGGCCGATGTCTCTCTTTGCTCGAATGGGCGGCGCGACCATCCCCACCTTCCTCGCTACCGCCCTTCTCTTCAGCGCTGCTCCCGTCCTTCCCCGGGAGGAGGGGCAGGTCCCGGGGGCCATGACGGACCCATTGCAGCAGCAGGGCCAGCCGCAGGCTCAATCCAACGCTCCTCGGCCCTCCGGCTCGAACGGCGAGCCAATAGGCGCCCCGAAAGCACGGGCTTATCCGCAGGACCCCGCGGCCGACACTCCCGCGAGGGCCATCGAGCGAGGGGATTTCGCGACCGCGCTCCGCCTCGCACGGCCGAGGGCGCTTGCCGGGGATGCTTCCGCACAGCACGTGCTCGGCTATCTCTACGAAACCGGAAGCGGCGTTCCCTTGGATTATGAAATCGCCGCCTCGTGGAACCGCAAGGCGGCTGAACAGGGGAATGCCGGAGGCCAGGCCGATCTTGGCTGGATGTATTTCAAGGGGCTCGGCGTCCCCAGGGACCCGGTCCAGGCCTATAAATGGCTCGTTCTGGCCGGCCGTGAAGACATGACCGCCCGTCGTCACATGAAAGAAGTCGAGGCGGCAATCACCCACGACCAGATGTCACAGGGCCTGAGCCTCGCCCAGCAATGGATTCCAGTCCCGGAAAAGCACTGACGAGGGTTCCCGGCCGGGCTCGCAAGAAGCCCTTGGAGCTCCTACATTCTCGTTCAGCTTCCTTCCCGCCAACACCCTGCTAAATCCTTTCCCCAATGCCCGACGCTTCAACGCCAAACGCTCCCCAAAACCATCTCTACCTGGTCGACGGGTCGAGCTACATCTTCCGCGCCTATCACCGCCTTCCGCCGCTGACGAACCGGCACGGCCAGCCGGCGGGGGCCGTCTACGGCTATACGACGATGCTCTGGAAACTCGCCGACGGGCTCAGCAAGGCGGATGGGCCGACGCACATGGCGGTGATCCTCGATGCCAGCGAACAGACCCACCGCAACGCCATGTACGACCAGTACAAGGCGCATCGGCCACCGCCGCCGGAAGACCTCGTCCCCCAATTCCCGCTGATCCGGGTGGCGACCCGGGCATTTTCGATCCCGTGCATCGAGGAGGATGGCCTCGAGGCCGACGACATCATCGCCTGCTATGTGACCGCGGCAAAGGCCGCCGGCTGGAAGGTGACGATCGTCAGCTCCGACAAGGACCTGATGCAATTGATCGACGACGATGCCGGGATCGACATGCTCGACACGATGAATGATCGCCGGATCGGGCGCGAGCAGGTGCTCGAGAAATTCGGGGTCCCCCCCGAGAAGGTGGGCGACGTGCTCGCTCTCATGGGCGACAGCGTCGACAATGTCCCGGGGGTGCCGGGAATCGGGCCCAAGACCGCGAGCCAGCTGATACAGGCCTATGGGGACCTTGAGACCGTTCTTGCCTCGACCGACGAGATCACCAAGCCCAAGCTCAAGCAGTCGCTTATCGACCATGCCGGCAACGCGCGCCTCTCGCGTGAGCTCGTGAGGCTGGTCTGCGACGCGAGTCTGCCCGAGCCCCTGGAGGCCCTGGAACTCAAGAACATCCCGAAGGAGCCTCTAGAAGAATTCCTTGAAGATCAAGGATTTAAGTCGCTTCTCAATCGCCTTCGCGGGGGCGTCGCAACGCAGACCGGGGCCACGGTCCGCAATGACGTCATGGCGGCAATCGAGCCAAAGCGGGGACCCGAACCGGAAAAGATCGAGATCGACCGCACCCGATATGAAACGGTGACCGACGAGAGCGAACTCGATCGCTGGGTCGCCGAGGCACGTGCACAGGGTTATGTCGCGCTCGACACCGAGACCGACTGCATCGACTGCATCGTCGCCCGTCTCGCCGGGATCAGCCTCGCGACGGCGCCGAACCGGGCCTGCTACATCCCGGTGGGGCATAGTGGCGCCGACCTTTATTCGGACGCTCCGAACCAGCTTCCGATGGCGCTGGTCCTCGAGAAGCTCAAGGTCCTGCTCGAGGACCCCTCCGTCCTCAAGATCGGCCACAATTTCAAGTACGACTGGGTCATGTTCGACAAGGCGGGGATCAACGTCGCGCCCGTCGACGACACGATGGTGATGAGCTTCGACCTCGATGCGGGGAAGAGCTTCGGTCACAGCCTGAACGAACTTGCAAAGGCTCACTTCGAGCATGAGTGCATCAGCTACAAGTCGCTGTGTGGGACCGGCGCAAAGCAGATCACCTTCGACAAGGTCCCGCTCGGACCCGCGACGGAATATGCGGGCGAAGACGCGGACGTCACGCTCCGCCTCTGGCTTCGACTGAAGCCAAGGCTCGCCGCGGAGAACGTCGCCCGGGTCTATGAGCGCGTGGACAAGCCGCTGGTGCCCGTGATCAGCCGCATGGAACGGCGCGGAATCCGGGTCGACCGGGATTATCTCGCTAGGCTTTCCGCCGAGTTCGGCCGCGACATCCAGGCGCTCGAAGAGAAGATCTTCGAGGCCGCGTGCGGCCCCTTCACCATCGGCTCGCCACAGCAGCTCGGCGAAGTCCTCTATGGCCGGCTCGGCCTCAAGGGCGGCCGCAAGGGCAAGAGCGGCCAATATTCGACCGACGTGAACGAGCTCGAACGGCTGGCGTCCGAAGGCGTGGAATGCGCGAGCCTGGTCCTCGACTGGCGCCAGCTTACGAAGCTCAAGAGCACCTACACCGACGCTCTTCAGCAGCAGATCAACCCGGAAACGGGGAGGGTCCATACGAGCTTCAGCCTCACCGGCGCCCAGACCGGACGCCTGTCCTCGAACGATCCCAATCTTCAGAACATCCCGATCAGGACGGAGGTCGGGCGCAAGATCCGTGACGCGTTCATCGCCGATTCGGGCCACAAGCTCCTCAGCGCCGACTACAGCCAGATCGAGCTGAGGCTCGCGGCGCACATGGCCGACGTTCCGCAGCTGAAGGACGCCTTCAACGCGGGCGCCGACATCCACTCGATCACCGCTGAGGAACTGTTCGGAACGGTCGACCGCGATACGCGCGGAAAAGCCAAGACGGTCAATTTCGCGATCCTCTACGGGATCTCGTCATGGGGCCTCGCCGGGCGGCTCGGTGTCCCCAAGGAAGAAGGCAAGGCCATCATCGACCGCTACTTCGAGCGCTTTCCGGGGATTCGCGCCTACATCCATTCGACGCTCGGATTTGCGCGCGAGCATGGATTCACCCGAACCCTGTTCGGACGAAAGACCCATTTCGAGCCCAATATCCGCTCACCCAACCCGTCGATTCGCGGCGGTGCGGAGCGCGCGGCGATCAATGCTCCAATCCAGGGGACCAGCGCGGACCTCATCAAGCGCGCCATGGCCAGAATGGATCGCGCTCTTGCCGATGCCGGCCTCGACGGCGTCAAGATGCTTCTCCAGGTCCACGACGAGCTCGTCTTCGAAGTGCCGGACGGCCAGGAGGAGGAAGCGGCGTCGATCATCAAGCAGGTGATGGCAAATGCCGCCGAACCTGCGATGAAGCTTGACGTGCCGCTCGACGTCGAGGTCGGCTGGGGGGCTCATTGGGGCGAAGCGCATTAACTGATGGCGGCGTCGGCTCAGCATCGACGCAAGCGCCTGACGCGGACATGGCGACCCTCGCGCGCGGGGGCCGGCTGAACGTCTTCGGGTTCGTCCTGCGCCTCGCGGCGCGGCTTCCCTTCCTGTTCATCGCTGGCCGGGTTTACGGCGCCGCCCAGCTCGGCCGCTTCGCCTATGCCGTGCTTACCGTCGAATTCGCCGCCCAGCTCGCGGCGCTCGGCCTGCGACGCGGGCTCGCCCAGTTGCTCGCCAACGACGACAGGCCCGAGGCGTGCGTCGTCGCCGACGCGCTCCTCGTCGCGGCGATCGGTTCCGCGATCGGAATGGCGATCCTCTTCGCATTCCCCGTTGCCATGTACCCGACGACGAAGATCAGCGGCATGGACCGCTGGCTCGCGATCACCGTGCTTGCGATAGCCTGGACCGATATCGCGCTCGCCGCGCTCGCCTACCACAACGACGTCGGAGCGACGGTCCGCGCCCGCTCGATCGTCGAGCCATGGACCATCAGCATCGTCGCTTTTGCCTGGTCCTATATCTCGATCACCGACGGCCTCATCGTATCCTATGTCTTCTCGATGGTCGCCGCCCTGATCGCGGCGCTCGTGCCGCTGGTACGATGCTACGGCCTTCCAAGAGGGTGGAAGCCGGACCTCGTCACCGCGGCCAACACCGCGTGGCGAAACGTACCGGTCGCCGCCGCGGACGCCGTCGAATGGGCATCGCGACGGATCGACCTCGCGGTCCTCGGCGCATTCATGCCCGCGCTCTACGTCGGGGTCTATTATGTCGCGCAGCAGGTCGCGACCCTCCCCGCAAAGCTCAAGACAAGCTTCGAGCCGGTGCTCGGGCCAGCCATTGCGCGAAGAATCGCAGCCGGCGATCGGGCGGCAGTTGCGAAGCAGGTGCGCCAGGTCACCTACTGGATCATTGCGGCGCAGCTCGGGATCGCCCTTGCGCTCGGAATCCCGGGGCGGGCGGTGATGGCGCTCGTCGGATCGGGTTTTACCGGCGGAACCGCGATGCTGGGCTTCCTTCTCGCGGCCGAGGTCATCGCGGCGGCCGCCGTCGTCAGCGAAGCGGCTCTCATCTATGTCGCGAGGACCAGGAACATGGTGATCAGCCTCACCATGCTTGCCCTCGAAGCCGGTCTTGCGGCGGCACTGATCATCTTCATGAGAAACGAAGGGCTGCCGCAGGCCTTCCAGGCGACCGGCCCCGCGATCGGGCTGTGCGTCGCGCTCGCTTTCGCCTCCATCACCAAGTCGCGGCTCCTTGCACGCGAACTCGGCGCGCGGGTTTCGGGGTGGCGATGGGATCTCGCCTGGGCAACCGCCGCGGGCGTCATCGTCGGTGCGCTGGTGCGGCTGTTCCTGCCCGAGACATGGCAGCTCCTCCTCGGAGTGCCGGCGATCCTCGTCACCTTTTTCGCGGTGCTCTGGTCCAAGGGTTTCGGACCCGAAGACCGCGAGCTCTTCCGGCTGCGCAAGTCCGAGGTCCGCGAACTTCGCGATGCCGCAGCCGCTGCTCGAGACCAGATCGCGGACGACCTGATCTAGGCTGGCCGGTCGCCCGCAGGCCCTAGTGGCGGAAGTGGCGCATGCCGGTGAAGAGCATCGCAAGCCCCGCTTCATCCGCAGCTGCAATCACCTCTTCGTCACGGATCGACCCGCCGGGCTGGATGACGGCCCTCGCGCCTGCTTCGGCAGCCGAGAGAAGCCCGTCGGCAAAGGGGAAGAAGGCGTCGGAGGCGACTGCCGAGCCAATGGTGCGCGGCTCCGGCCAGCCGTTCGACTCGGCCGCTTCGCGCGCCCTGATCGCGGCGATCCGCGCGCTGTCGCGGCGATTCATCTGGCCGGCCCCGATGCCCGCGGTGACCCCGTCCCTGGCGTAGACGATCGCATTGGACTTGACGTGCTTGGCGACGGTCCAGGCGAACAGGCAGTCGCGGACTTCCTGGTCGGTCGGCTGGCGCTTCGTCACGCACTTGAGATCCTCGGCTCTGACCATGGCATTGTCGCGGTCCTGGACGAGCAGCCCGCCGGTGATGACCGCGATGTTCTGCCCCGGCCGTGAGGGGTCCGGGAGCTCTCCGGTGAGGAGGAGCCGGAGGTTCTTCTTTCGAGCGAAGATCGCGCGCGCTTCTTCGTCGGCGTCCGGGGCGACGACGACCTCGGTGAAGATCTGGGTGATCGCCTCGGCAGTATTCGCATCGAGCGGCCGGTTGGTCGCAACGATCCCGCCGAAGGCGGAGACGCTGTCGCAGGCGAGCGCCTCGCGCCATGCGTCGATCAACGTGCCGCGCGTCGCCACTCCGCAAGGGTTGGCATGCTTGATGATGACCACCGTCGGCTCACCCTGGCGAAATTCCGAGACCAGCTCGAGCGCCGCATTGGCATCGTTGAGATTATTGTAGCTGAGCTCCTTCCCCTGGACCTGCTCGGCCTGGGCAATTCCCCGGGCGCGGGGTCCGACCGGCTCGTAAAGTGCAGCCTGCTGGTGGGGGTTCTCGCCGTAGCGAAGGGGCATCTTGAGCTTGCTCGCGAAGGTCCAGGTCTCGGGCCATCGCTCCTTCTGGTCGGCAAATGCGAACCATTGCGAGATGGTGGAATCGTAGGCGGCGGTGAGCGCGAATGCCTTGGCGGCCAGCTTCTTGCGCAGGTGAAGGCTCGTGCTGCCCTCATTGGCGTCCATCTCGGCCAGAAGTTCGAGATAGTCGGCGGGGTCGGTAACGATCGCCACATGAGCGTGGTTCTTGGCCGCCGAGCGCACCATGGAGGGGCCGCCGATATCGATATTCTCGATGATCGTGTCGCGATCGGCGCCGCTCACGAGGGTGTCGAGGAACGGGTAGAGATTGACAACGACGAGATCGATCGGCGCGATGCCATGCTCTTCCATCGCAGCGGCGTGCCGGGGATTGTCGCGGACCCCGAGCAGGCCGCCATGGACCTTGGGATGGAGCGTCTTCACCCGGCCGTCCATCATCTCGGGAAATCCGGTGAGCTCGCTGATTTCCGTTACATCGGCACCGCTCTCGCGGAGCCTTGCAGCGGTGCCTCCGGTGGAGACGATCTCGACCCGGTGTCGAGCGAGGCCCTGGGCGAGTTCATCGAGGCCGGACTTGTCGGAAAGCGAGATGAGCGCCCGCCGAACGGGTACGAGATCGGTCATTACTGGTCCTTCTGATTAGCTGGCGCGCCGGAACTGCCAGCCGATTTCCCCGCCCAATGCCGAAACTTCGCCGACGATGACAAGCTGCATTGCCTGGCGGGGCTGTCCGCGGCCATCGATCCAGATGCTTTCCTCGACCGCGAGGTTTCCGCCGCGGCAACGAAAGTTCCACGGCGGCGCACCCCTCGAGCGCAGGATCGCACCCATTCCGTCGGCGGTGATGGTGGCCTCGACTCCCGGAGCGAGGTGGAAGCGAGCGGCATATGCCACCGATTCGCGGATCTTCCTGCGCCCTTTCGCGATCAGCTGGTCGGCGCCCCTGATCTCCTTGCCGTCGTTGCCGAGCATGAGGCTGCGCTTGTGGATCAGTCCGAAGGCGCGGACGTAGCCGTCATGGCTCGCCTCGAGCCGGCTCGAATCATTATCTTCGCTGCGCTCGATCCCGACGTCCTCGACACCCTTGCCGAGCGATCCGTCAGAAAGGATGTTCGTGGAATTGGTGTCGGCGAGGACCAGCGTGCTGTGCGCTGCCGTCGTGCGCAGGCCCTGGACGAGATCGGCGGGGAGTCCAGTGGGAAGCGGGCCCGGACCACCGCAATTCACGACCAGGCGCTGGCCGCCGTCCGAGAGCTCGAACGCGAGCGTCGACGCCGAGCCGTGCTCGGCCATCTTCTGGGTGGGAGGAGGAGCGGCATCGACGACAAGAATGGTCCCGAGTGCCGACATCCGGTGATAGCCCCAGCCGCGAGGCTGTCTCAGCGGTCGCGCGCGAAGCCCGCATCCCTCGATGAGGGCGGTGAGCCTGGCCGGCTCTCCGGGACCGCAACCCTGCCAGCTGGACAGCGCCCCGTCGCCCATCGTGACTCCATGAAGCGCGGCAAGCGACGCCTGGGCGGCCGCTTCGATCCCGTCCGGGATGGTCTGTTTTGCCGCCTGGTAGCACGACCGAAGCATTCCGAGGCGATCAACGAGGAGAACCTGCTCGAAGGGCGAGCGGCTGACGAGCCCGCCATCGTCGAACTGGGCAGAGGTGAGCGAGCGTGCAAGTCCCGCCTCGCCACGCGCCACCCGCGGGACTCCGCCCTGGACGAGCAGCCCCGCAGCGACGACGCCGCACCAGGCGGTGATTCGGTCGAGGCCGGGAGGAGCCTTGTCGGCGCTGGCTTCGATATGCCGGGCACCACGGGCAAGCGTGTTGAGCAGCGCCGAACGATATCCGCTGTCCGTGCTCGAGAGGATGTAGGGCGCATAGGCCGTCCAGAAGAGGATTCGCTCGCCCCAGAGTTGCGGAGCCCAGGCATCATCCACCTTCGTGCCGTGGGCGATCAGCCAGCGACCGACCACCGCCTCGGCGAGTCGAGCCCCTTTTTCCCGGGAAGCCGCGGCGGCAAGGTCGCGAAGCCAGGAGAAGGCCTGCAGCTGCTCGGACGCGTACCCTTTCGTCCCGATGGCCGCGAAATCGAGGTCCCTGAGCGCGACCGTGTCGCTGCCGGCCACGAATTGCCCCTTGAGTAGAGCTTCGCCACGCTGGCGATCGCCCTGGACATGGTCTCGCGGCACGGCAACGAGTTTCAGCGGCTGCCGGCCGGCCTTGAGCCGCGAAAGAAGCGAGCCGCGCGCAAGCTTCGAGACGACCGCGCGCTCGGCGGCCGAGCCGTCAGCGCTCATGCGCCTCCCCTGAGCGCCCTAATATTGCCGGCATAGGCCGAAGGCCCGCCACGGAACACGGCCGTGCCGGCAACGAGCGCCGTTGCCCCGGCGTCGACGGCCTGGCGCGCCGTCTCGGGATCGATCCCGCCATCGACCTCGAGCTGGATGTCGAGACCCCTTGTCGCAATCGTCTGCGCGATCGACTCGATCTTCCCGAGCTGGCTCGAAATGAACTTCTGGCCGCCAAACCCCGGGTTGACGCTCATGACAAGCACGAGGTCGAGCTCGTCGAGCACATAGTCGAGCGCGTCCGCAGGAGTCGCTGGGTTGAGCGACACCCCGGCCTTCTTGCCGAGCGATTTCACCCGCTGGACGGTGCGATGCAAATGGGGACCCGCCTCGGGATGGACGGTGATGATGTCGGCTCCCGCCTCGGCGAATGCATCGAGGAACGGATCGACCGGCGAGATCATGAGGTGAACGTCGAACGGCTTGGCCGAATGAGGCCGGAGCGCCTTCACCACGACCGGGCCGATGGTGAGGTTCGGCACGAAATGACCGTCCATCACGTCGATGTGGATCCAGTCCGCGCCGGCTTCATCGACCGCGTGAACCTCCTCGCCGAGCTTCGCGAAGTCGGCGGAGAGGATTGAAGGCGCGATTAACGGAAGGGCCATGGGCCCGATTAGACGGGATTAACTCCGCCGGACAAGCCGCGCGATGAAGAAGCCGTCGAGTCCCCCTTCCTCTTCGAGCATTCCCGGAAGGATCCGGATCCATCCGGGCCCGGCCGGACGGGCGAAGGTGGGGAGGCCCGTTCCGGGCTCGAGATCGAACCCGCCATTGGCGGCGAGGAAGCCCTCTATGATGTCCTCCCCTTCCTGCATCTCGAGCGAGCACACGGAATAGACAAGGATTCCGCCGGGTTTCAGCCAGGCCGAGGCGCGCTCGAGAAGCTTGCGCTGCACTTCGGCATTCGAGGCAATGACGTCGCCGCGGGCGCGAAGAAGGACCTCGGGATGGCGCCGGAACGTCCCCGTCGCCGAGCAGGGCGCGTCGAGGAGTATCGCATCGAAAGCGCGGTCGGGCTTCCACTGCAGCGCATCGGAGTGGACAAGCTCGGCTGCAAGATGCGTCCGCTCGAGGTTCTCCTGCAGTCGTCCGAGACGACTTTGAGAGGAGTCGACTGCCGTGACGGCGTGCCCCGAGGCAGCCAGCTGCATGGTCTTTCCGCCGGGCGCGGCACAAAGATCGAGGACGCTCTTCGTCTCGTCGCCGATGAGCCTTGCAGGAAGGGAGGCCGCGAGGTCCTGCACCCACCACAATCCCTCGCTGAAGCCGGGTAGAGCGGCAACTGAAGAGCTTTCAATCCTAACGTGGCCGGGCGCGAGCGACACGCCGCCATGTTCGGCGACATATTTCTTTGCCTCGGACGACTGAGCGAAGCTGAGGTCGAGCGCCGGGCGCCTTGCGATCTGTCGCCGAGCGGCTTCGACGGTCTCCTCGCCGAAGGCCAACCGCCAGCGCTCCTCCACCGCTGCCGACAGGCGCGGCGCGTCGTTCACCGGGACCCCTCTCCTCAGGAGATTGCCAAGGACTCCGTGAACCAGTCTTCGGGGCCCGCCATCGACCAGCGGGAGCGCGGTTGCGACAACCGCGTGATCAGGGGTCGAAAGTCCGATCTTCTGCGCGAGCGCGAGACGCAGGACCATCCTCGCCTTGCTGTCGTCCGGGAGGCGCTGGCGCGTTGAGCCGTCGATCAGCGAATCGAGGTCAGGGAGACGGCGCAGCGCTTCTCCCGAAATGGCGACCGCAAGTGCATGATCGACGGGTGACAGCCCCCGGACATGCGCCGAAGCCGAATCGAGCGTCTGCCCGCGCCTCAGGACCGCATCGAGCATCTGGAGCGCGGCGCGCCTCGCGCCCAGTCCCTCAACGCTTGGCATGGAAATCCGAGCTTGCCATCTTGGCGTCATGAAACGCCCGAAACATCTCGACGCCCCCGACTATCTCAGTCCTTCTCCTCCGGTGCCCCCGCCTGAAACCACCGAGAACGCCGAGCCGCCTCTCGGCGAAGAGCAGCGGCTCGACCCGACGCGGTATGGAGACTGGGAAAAGAAGGGAATCGCGGTCGATTTCTAGATGCCTTCAGCGCGTGGCGGACGCGACAGCAAGGCATCCAGCACCTGGTCGATATTGGCCCTTTGGGCGATCAGCGCGTCGACCGCATCGACAATCGGCATGTCGACGCCCTTCTCGCGCGCCATTCGGGCGAGCACCGGCGCGGTGAAGGCGCCCTCGGCGACCGTCCGGCGGTTCGACAGCAGTTCCGAAGCGGGCTTGCCCTCGCCGATGCCCAGCCCGAGGGAATAGTTGCGCGAGCTCGTCGAGGAGCAGGTGAGGACGAGATCCCCGAGCCCCGACAGGCCTGACAGGGTTTCCCGACGCGCGCCGCAGGCTTCGCCGAAGCGTCGCATCTCCGCGAACCCGCGGGCAATCAGCGCCGCTCGGGCATTCTGGCCGAGGCCCCTCCCCTCGACGACGCCGCAGGCAATGGCGAGGACGTTCTTCACGGCCCCGCCGATCTCCGCACCGACGACGTCGTCCGAGACGTAGATCCGGAAGGTCGGCTGGGCGATTCGCTCGCGAAGCTGCTCGGCGAGCGCGATATCCTCTGCTGCAAGCGTCACGGCCGTCGGCAGGCCTTGAGCGACTTCGTGCGCGAATGTCGGCCCCGAAAGCACTGCGATCGGAGATGTCGGACATGTCTCGCGGGCGACTTCGTGCAGGAAAGCGCCCGAGCTTTCCTCGATCCCCTTGGAGCAAAGCACCAGCGGCATTTGAGGGCATGGCATCCGACGGAGGATTGCACGCATGTGCTGGGCAGGGGTCACGACGAGCCAGGCGTCGCAATCGGCGAGCTCCGAGAAATTGCCGGTGGCCCGAATATTGGGATTGAGCTGCAATCCGCGAAGGTAGACCGGGTTCTCGTGGATCCGGTTGACTGCCGCAACCACGTCTTCTTCGAGCGCCCAGAGGATCGTTTCCTGGTCCCCGCTCGAGGCGACCTGCGCAAGCGCGGTTCCCCAGGCCCCGCCGCCGATGACTCCGAGCTTCATGCCTTGACCCCCGCGCCTCGTACCCTCTCGGCGCGTTCATCGAGCGGCCAGCGCGCTCGCGCCGGCGCGTCGAGCGCATCGACCCTTCCTCCGGCGAAGCGCTCGACTCCGGCCCAGGCGATCATCGCCGCATTGTCGGTGCAGAGCCACCCCGGCGGAACGCTGAAGCGGCGGCCCTTTTCCTTCGCGAGGTCGGCGAGCGAAGTGCGAATTGCCTGGTTGGAAGCAACCCCGCCGGCAACGACGAGGGCCGGGGCATCGCTTCTCTCAAGGGCGAGCCGGCTCCGATCGACGAGGCAGTCGACGACCGCTTGCTGGAAGCTTGCGGCAATGTCCTCCGGGCGAAACGCCCCCGAGGCAACGGCTCGCTGAACCGCGCTCTTGAGTCCGGCGAAGGAGAAATGAGGCTCGCCCGATCCCAGCAGGGGGCGCGGCAGGGGCACGGCTGCCGGATCTCCCGCCCTTGCGAGCTCCTCGACGGCCGGACCGCCCGGGTAGCCGAGGCCGAGCAGCTTGGCGGCCTTGTCGAAAGCCTCCCCGGCGGCATCGTCGATCGTCGTCGCGAGACGCCGATAGTCGCCCGCCGCGCGCACTTCGAGCAACTGGCAGTGCCCTCCCGAGACAAGCAGCAGAAGATAAGGAAAGTCGAGATCGGGGTCGACGAGGCGTGGGCTGAGCGCATGGCCCTCGAGGTGGTTGATCGCGATGAGAGGCTTGCCCGCGGCGAGCGCGAGGCCCTTGCCTGCAAGAAGCGCGACCATCACTCCCCCGATGAGGCCTGGCCCGGCGGTAGCGGCAATCGCATCGACGTCGCTGACGGACATGTTCGCCTCTCCGAGAACCCGCTCGATGAGATCAGGAAGGATTTCGACGTGAGCGCGGGCGGCGATCTCGGGGACGACTCCGCCATAGGGCTGATGGGCCTTGGTTTGCCCGACGACGCGCTGCGCAAGGATTTGCCGGTCGCTTGTCACGAGCGCCACTGCACTGTCGTCGCAGGACGATTCGAGGCCGAGGATCACAGTCATTTCGCGCCCGGCCCTTTGCCTGATCCTCTCCAGTTGCACTAGGGGTGGGGCATGCAAGGACTTCGTCTCGGGACTCGTGGGTCAGCGCTCGCCTTGGCGCAGGCGCGAAAAGTGGCTGCCGCGATCGAGACGGCGCAGCGCTGGCCAGACGGCTGGGTCCAGATCGTCGAGATCACGACGACCGGCGACAGGGTAAAGGACCGCCCGCTCGCAGAGATTGGCGGCAAGGGGTTGTGGACCAAGGAGCTCGATCGAGCGCTCCTCGCCGAGGAAGTGGATTTCTGCGTTCACTCGATGAAGGACGTCGAGAGCATTCGTCCGAGGGAGATCCACATTGCCGCAGTACGGCCGCGCGGCGACGTTCGCGATCGGATCATCGGGGCGAATTCGATCGCCGAGCTCAAGGAGGGAGCAGTAGTCGGGACGTCGTCGCCGAGGCGCAAGGCCCAGCTGCTGAGACTTCGGCCCGACCTCAGGATCGTCACCCTCCGAGGCAATGTCGAAACCCGGCTTGCGAAGGTCGAAGCGGGCGAAATCGACGCGACGCTGCTATCGGCAGCAGGCCTGAAACGGCTCGACCTTAGCGCGGGCACAGCGATCCCGACCGAAATCATCCTGCCGGCGCCGGGACAGGCGGTGATCGGCATGGAATGCCGAACCAACGATACGCGCACCCAGAGCGTTCTCAGCACCGTGAACAACCAGATCACCTATGATTGCGTGATGGCCGAGCGGGCGTTCACCCGGGCGCTCGGCGCAGAGTGCGCATCGCCGGTCGCCGCGTTTTGCGTGCTCGAGGACGGCGACCTCAGGATGCGGGGCCAGCTTTTCAGCGAGGACGGAAGCGAGATGGTCGAGGATCGGACGGTCTTCGACTGTGGTGAGCTCGATGCGCCGGCCGCACTTGCGCGCTCGCTCCTCGACCGCGCGCCCGAATCGATCCGGAGGCTCTTCGCGCCGGAATGAGACGCATTCTGGTCCTGCGCCCCGAGCCTGGCGCCAGTGCGACCGCGACAAGGGCCCGTGAGCTGGGCCTCGATGTGATCGCCGTCCCGCTGTTCGAAGTCGAGCCGATCGGGTGGACGGCGCCCGACCCTTCGGAATTCGACGGCCTCCTCCTCACCAGCGCCAATGCCGTGCGGCACTCGGGCAAGCAGCTCGGAGCGCTTGGCGGCCTGCCCGTTTATGCCGTCGGCAAAGCCACCGGCGAAGCAGCCGCGGAGGCCGGATTCTCGGTCGCGGCCATCGGCGATTCCGGCGCCGAGGGCCTCCTTCGATCGATCGACGGGAATCTGAGGCTCCTCCACCTTTGCGGCGAGCATCACAAGGATCTCGGCGGGGCGCGGCAGGAGGTCATGCCGGTCCCGGTCTATAGCTCGAAGGCCATCGAAGACCTCGATCTTGGCGCCGCCAAGGGCGCCGTGGCACTCATCCATTCGCCGCGTTCGGGAGCGCGTTTTGCGGGGCTCGTCGGCGAGCGCAAGTCGATCGTGATCGCAGCCATCAGTCCAGCCGCCGCGAACGCGGTCGGAAGCGGCTGGGAGCGCGTCGAGACCTCCCCTAAGGCCACTGACAACGCGCTGCTGGCCCTCGCGGCACGCCTGTGCAACATACCAGCCCCGGAATGAACGGCACTCGCACCGGAATGGGATGGGGAGCGCGCCTCATGGTCGCGCTCGTCCTGGTCATTGCCGGCGCCGGCGCCGCCATCTGGGGTCTTGCGCATTCCCAGACGACCGCCAGGTTCCTTGGAGTCGTGCCGAACCAGCAGCCGGTGATGCTGACGCCGAGACCGGTCGTCATGAACCCGCAGCAGTCCGGCCCGACACAGGCTTTATCCGCTCAGCAATCCCGGGCGGACGACGCAAGGCTCGCGAGCATCGAGAGCAGGCTCGCTTCCGTCGAGAACGCAACCGAGCGCGCCGAAGGCTCGGCGGGAAGGGCCGATGCGCTGGTCGTCGCGTTCGCCGCGCGCCGCGCAATCGATCGTGGAGTTGCGCTCGGATATCTTGAGAACCTGCTCGTCGACCGCTTTGGAGCGCAGCATCGCGCCGCGGTCGCGACGGTGATCACGGCCTCGCACGAGCCGGTGCGCCTCGACGACCTCATCACCGAATATGAAACCTTGGGGCCGGATCTCCGGCGAGGCGGACCTCAGGACAGCTGGTGGACCAACGTCAAGCGCGAGCTTGGCTCACTCGTCGAAGTCCACTCGGCCGACCGGCCGGCTTCCAACCCAGAATCGCGCTATGAACGCGCGCAGCAACGCCTCGCCTCGGGAAACGTCGACGAGGCCCTCGCCGAAACCATGCGCCTCCCGGGCGCGCAGCGCGCGGGTGACTGGATCTCAAGAGCGCGCCGTTACATCGCGGTCCATCGCGCGCTCGATGAAATCGAATCGGCCGCGCTCCTTCCGACTCCGAATCCGCACGCCTGAGCTTATTGCCGGTTGGCATCCGAATCGCGGGATGCGAATCTCAAAGCTCCGCGCACAGCGCGGGTTCAGCTGTTTCTCGCTAAGCATCTGGGAACACGGCGAACTTTGGGGGAAAAAGCGAGCTCATGACGTCAATTGGGAAGATATTGGGATTCGGGTTGGTCATCGCCGCCGCGGCGCAGGTCAGCGCCTCAGAAGCTACCCAGCACAAAGAGCGTCCCAAGGCCGTTTCAAGCCATCGCGAGACCCCTCCAAGCCATCACAGGACTGCTCCGAAAAAACTGGTGCCCGCGCCAAGTTACATCAGCGGGCAAATCGATGCCTTGGGAAGCGCATTCAATGGCCGTGTCGGAATTGCCGTTCGATCGATCGACGAAGGCTGGGAAACCGGGTGGAAGGACCATGAGCTCTATCCGCAGCAGAGCGTCAGCAAATTGTGGGTGTCGATCACGGCCCTCGATGCCGTGGATCGCGGCCTGGTCACCCTCAATGACAAGGTGACGCTGAGAAAGTCCGATCTCACGCTGTTTCACCAGCCGATTGCAGCCGAGGTGCTGAAGGCCGGGAGTTACACGACGACGCTCGGCGACCTCCTCACGAGGGCGATCACGACGAGCGACAACACGGCCAACGACAAGCTGATGCGTGCCGTTGGCGGCGCCAAGGCCGTCCGTTCGATGATCCAGCGCAAGGGATTGGGAGCGATCCGCTTTTCAGATGGTGAGCGCCTCATGCAAAGCAAGGTCGCCGGAATGAGCTGGTCGCAGGATTATGCGATCGGCGGCAAGTTCTTCGAGGCTCGCGACAGCGTCCCGATCAAGAAGCGCAGCGCGGCCTTCAATCGCTACATCGCCGATCCCTATGATGGCGCCGCTCCGAGCGCGATCGTCGGCGCCCTCGCGAAGCTCAAGCGTGGCGAGCTCCTCTCTCCTGGTTCAACCGCTCTCCTCCTCGACGTCATGAGCCGTACGCGCACGGGTCCGCAGCGCCTGAAGGGCGGCCTCCAGCCCGGGTGGACACTGAACCACAAGACGGGCACCGGCCAGGAACTCGGCGGAATCCAGACCGGGTACAACGACATCGGGATCCTCACCGCCCCCGACGGGAGGAGCTATGCGGTCGCGGTCATGATCAAGAAGACCTCGACACCGCTTCCGGTCCGGATGGCGCTGATGAGCAATGTCACGCGCGCGGTGATCGAGCAGCACGACCGTGCAAATGGCGGAAGCGCAACCTTTCGCCGCCGCTGATCCTGCAGGGCGTCTTGCCGCTCTCCCGGGCGTCCAGCGAGTCCCGGCGCGCGAGCTCGAGCTGTTCGTCGTCCGGGATTTCCTTGATCCTGGGACCTGCGCGGCGTTGATCGAGCGGATCGACGAGCGGCGGCGCCCGTCCGAGATCGCGGATGATGTCGGCATTGCGAATTTCCGGACCAGCGAGACCTGCGATCTCGACTGGGGCGATCCGCTCGTCGGGGAGGTCGACAGGAAGATCGCTGGCCTGCTTGGCCTTGCGCTCGGCGCAAGCGAGCCGATCCAGGGGCAGCGCTACGCACCGGGGCAGGAATTCAGGGCTCACACCGACACGTTCGAGCCCGGAGGATATGATTTCTTCGTCCACACGTCGGAGACGGGCCAGCGCACATGGACGGCGATGATCTACCTCAACGAGCCCGAACTGGGCGGTGGGACCCGGTTCAAGGCCATCGGCAAGACGGTGCAGCCTGAGACCGGGAAGCTCCTCGCCTGGAACAACCTCCTCGCCGACGGGCGGCCCAATCCCGCTACCCTGCACCAGGGAATGAAGGTCCGCCGCGGGACCAAGTACATCATCACCAAGTGGTTTCGAGAGCGCGCTTCTTAAGCGCTATTCGATAGCCTTTGCGCCCCCCTGCCCGAGCGGCTTCACGTGCACTGTCTTGATGTTGACGAACTCGCGAATGCCAAAGACGCCGCATTCGCGCCCATAGCCCGAATGCTTGACGCCCCCGAATGGAGCCCGCGGATCCGAGCGGACGTTCTCGTTGACGAAGCTTAGGCCTGCCTCGAGATCTCTTGCGGCAATGCGCCGGCCCCGGTCGAGGTCCGCGGTGATCACACCCGAGCCGAGGCCGAACTCGCTGTCATTGGCGATCCGGATGGCGTCTTTCTCGTCTTCGGCCGCGATGATTGCAGCAACCGGACCGAACACTTCCTCGTCATGCGCGGGTTGGCCGGGTCGAACATTCCCGAGCACCGTTGGCGGGTACCATGCCCCGGGTTGGTCGGGGATCGATCCGCCGAGGAGCAACTTCGCTCCTCTTTCGAGGCTCTCGCTGACCTGGCGGTGGATTTCGTCGCGGGCCTTCACGCTCTGCATTGGCCCGAGCTTCGTGTCCTCGTTCAGGGGATCGCCCATCTGGAAGCCACGCATCGCCTCCACCAGGGCTTTTTCGAAGTCCTCCAGGATCTGGCGAACGACGATGAAGCGCTTGCCGGCGATACAGCTCTGGCCGCCGTTCACCATTCGCGCCGTGGCAGCAACCTTCGCGGCGGCGGTGACGTCGGCATCCTCAAGGATGACATAAGCATCCGCACCGCCGAGCTCGAGAACGCATTTCTTGAGGACGGACCCGGCAGCGGTCGCAACGCTCTTCCCGGCGGCGACACTGCCTGTCAGAGTGACCGCCACGACATTCGGATCCTTGATCAGCGCTTCGACTTCCCGGCTCGGAAGAAGGAGCGTCCGAAACAGGTCGCGGGGCACACCGGCCTCGTGGAAAACGTCCTCGATCGCGAGCGCGCAGCCCGGAACGTTGCTCGCATGCTTCAACAGCGCCCCGTTTCCCGCCATCAGAGCTGGAGCCGCGAAGCGGAAGACCTGCCAGAAGGGGAAGTTCCACGGCATGATGGCAAGGACGACGCCGAGTGGGTTGAAGGTGACGAACGCCTCCTCACCGTCGAAGTCGACAGGTTCATCCGCGAGATAGTCCCCCGCGTGGTCGGCGAACCAGTCGCAGTGAAAGGCGCATTTCTCGACTTCGGCTCGGCCATCGGTCAGGGTCTTGCCCATCTCTTCGGTCATGAGCCTGGCGAACTCGTCCTTGCGCGCGCGAAGGATCCCTGCCGCCTTGTGGATGATCGCGGAACGCTCGGCGAAGGTCGTATGCCGCCATTTCAAAAATGCCCGGTGCGCCGCTTCGGCGGCGGCGTGGGCATCATCGAGCGAGGTCTCCTCGTAGCTCTTGCCCGGTTGCCCGGTCGCTGGATTCACTGTCTGAATCCTGTTGGCAATCTCGGGACGGGTCAGTTCAGCTTGCTCGGCCATGGCGTTCTCCTTGCCAAGGCCACATAGGTACGAGCCGGCCGGGCACCAACAGCAAGTCGGCTAATTCGAGATGTTGGAAAGGTGAGCGTGACACCCGCAACCCGAAGGGACGATTTCGTTGGCGCTAGTTGCAATAGCCGCGGCGAGCCGGCGGATCGGCTAAGTGCCTGAGATGTTTGAGCCGAAGCGCCACATTATCGGCGACCTCGCGATCACCGCGCTCGGACCCTATCACGGGTGGAAGCGTCACCAGGACCACGGCGGCACCTGGGATGATTACCCTCCTCACAGTCAGCGAACGTTGCGCCTCAAGATGCAAAAGGCGCCGGCGATCAACCGCTTCCACACGTTCCTGAACAACAAGCTCCCAGTCGACCGCTGGGACGTGATAGCGATCGTGCCTAGTAGCGATCCGGCGAAGACGGTGTCCGGCATTCGCGACCTCGCGCTTCGCCTCGTGGCGAGCCGTGGTTATGGCGACGCGACGGGCTGCCTTGTGCGCCACACAAAAATTCCCAAGCTTGCCGATGGCGGCAGCCGGGCGGCGATCATCCATGTGAATTCAATGGCCGTCGAGAACGCTCACCTCATCCACGGTCGACGCGTGCTCTTGATCGACGACGTGATGACGTCAGGAAATTCGCTCATTGTCGGCCGAGACAAGCTTCTCGCGGCGGGCGCCGCGTCGGTTGATATGCTCGCGCTCGCTAAGACGATTTATTGAGGAGACGATCGAGCACGTCGTCGACGCTATCGAGCACGATGCATGTCGGATAGGGCAGGAATTTAGCGGGCCACGTGACGTTCGGATCGTCGACGACGGAGCGGGGAATGAAGAGCCAGCGGCCGAGCTTCACGCACTCCCAACTTTGATGAATCGTGCCCGATTGATCCGTCGCTTCGATAACGACCGTTGCGTCAGATACGGCCGCCATGACGCGGTTCCGCTCCGGAAAGTGCGAACGAAACGTCCGCGTACCGACGGGGAATTGCGACATGAGCAAGTGATAGCGATAGATCGTTTCCTGAAGCGCTGCGTTCTTCGCGGGATAAGCCTTGGTTATGGGCGTGCCGATCACGGCCGCGACGCGACCGCCAGCCTCCATAGCCGTTGTGAGCGCCACCGTATCGACCCCCTCGGCGAGGCCTGAAACGACCGCTATGCCGGC
>DASZYL010000043.1:0-12412 GCA_035545385.1 Sphingomicrobium sp.
ATGGAAGCCCTGCTCGCTGCGGAGCTGCCCGAGGGGGAGGGCTGGCAGTTCGAACCCAAGTGGGACGGTTTTCGCTGCCTTGCCCGCCGTGACCGGGACGAAGTCACGCTGACGTCCAAGTCGGGAAAGCCGCTCGCGCGCTATTTCCCGGACATCGTCGAGATGCTCGGTGGGCTGAACGAAAAGAGCTTCCTGCTCGACGGCGAGCTCATCATCCCGGTCGGAGACGCGCTCTCGTTCGACGCCCTCCAGCTTCGCCTTCACCCGGCAGAGAGCAGGGTTCGAAAGCTTGCCCTCGAGCATCCGGCCGAACTCATGCTGTTCGACGTGCTCGAGCTCTCGGGCACCGACCTCAAGAGGAGGCCGCTTCGCGAGCGAAGGGCCGCTCTTGAGAATTTCTATTCGAAGAACGGCGTAACCGGCCTTGGCCTTTCGCCGGTGACCGACGATCGCGAGGCGGCGGTCAAATGGCTGCTGCGCAGCGGAGGCGCCCTTGATGGAGTGATCGCAAAGCGTACGGAGCTCGATTACCGGCCGGGCGAACGAGCGATGATCAAGGTCAAGCAGCAGCGGACCGCGGACTGCGTGGTCGGCGGCTTCCGCTATGCCGAAAGGAAGAAGGTCGTGGGATCGCTCCTCCTCGGCCTCTACGACGACCAGGGCCTGCTCAATCACGTCGGCTTCACCTCCGCCATTCCGGCGAACGAGCGCGATGAGCTGACCAAGGACCTCGAAGCGCTGATCGAGCCTCCGGGCTTCACTGGAAACGCGCCTGGCGGGCCGAGCCGGTGGAATACGCAGCGCACCGCCGAGTGGGAGCCCCTGAAACCCGTCCTCGTCGTTGAAGTGAGATACGACCAGATCACGAGCAGGCGCTTTCGCCACGGGACGAGCATCGTCCGCTGGCGCCCCGACAAGGACCCGAAGGAGTGCACCTACCAGCAGCTCGCTCCCGAGCTCAGGCCCTCGCAGCTCAAGGAGCTGTTCGGGCCATGAACCTTCTGTTCGAAGAACCGCTCATCGCGGGCCTCGACTATCGCGCCGGCGTCATCGGCAGGGACGAGGAGGAGGCGCTGATCGGCCATCTCGAGGCCGCAGATCTTGCCCCGTTCCAGTTCCACGGCTGGCTCGGCAATCGAAAGACGAGGAGCTTCGGTTGGCGCTACGACTTCGACGATGCGAGCTTCCTCAAGGCGGAGGCCATTCCGAAATGGCTGGGTTCGCTCCGCGCCGCGGCGGCGGCGTTCGCGAAGCTACCCGAAACGGACTTCGTCCACGTGCTCCTCGCCCGCTATGATCCGGGCGCCGGGATCGGCTGGCACCGCGACCGCGACGTCTTTGAAAATGTCGTTGGCTTTTCTCTCGGCACTGCCGCGACGTTGCGCTTCCGGCGCCGGCGGGCTGGCGGGTTCGATCGTTTCAACCTCGAGGTCGAGCCCGGCTCCGCCTACCTCCTCTCCGGCGAAGCGCGCTGGGACTGGGAGCACCGGATTGTCCCGGGAGAAGAGCTCCGCTTCTCGGTGACCTTCCGCACGCTGTCGGACAAGGGCCGCCTAACCGCCGCGGGCGATTAGCGGAACGGTCCACGTCCGGAACGGTTTTTCGGAACGCATGGTGCGTTGCCGATCCTGGTTGTTGCCCCTCCTGGTCCTTGCCGGCTGTTCGAAGGGGGCCGAGGCCGATCTTCAATATATCGGCGAGGCGCGCTCCGCCGCAGCCGAATGGGCGCTCGTCAACGAGCAGGCGAGCAAGGGTCGGCTGACAAGGGCTTATGTCGAAAGCATGCACCGCTGGCTGCGCGAGGAGATTCGCGCGTCCCATTCCGCCCTCACCGAACCCAATTCATTCTACGGACACGAGATCGCGGCGCTTCTTCGCGAACCCGACGGGGCTCCACCCTCCGAACTGCGCGAGCGCTCGAAGAGGCTCAAGGAGGTCGAGGAAAAGCTTGAATCCGCTTGAGCTGACACTCGGGATCATGACCGCGGTCGGCGGCTTCGTCGACATCAGCGAGCTCGTATTCGCCGCCAAGGCGGGGTCGAAGTTCGGCTATGCGCTCATCTGGGTGTTCGCGATCTCGACGATCGGGATCATGGTCTTTTCCGAGATGTGCGGGAGAGTGGCTGCAACCGCCAAGCAGCCCGTCTTCAGCCTGATGCGCCACCGCCTTGGACTGAAGCTCGGGCTCGTGACACTCGCCGCCTCGGTCATCGCCAATCTCATCACCTGCGCTGCCGAGCTCGGAGGCGTCGCGCTCATCCTCAACTACCTGACGGGAGCCCCGTATATCGCGATGGCGATCGTCACGACGATCCTCCTCCTTCTCTCGATCTGGGTGCTTCCGTTTCAGTGGATCGAGCGGACCTACGGCCTGCTTGGCCTGTTCATGGTGACGTTCGTCGCCGCGTTGATCGCCATCCATCCGCCCTGGAGCGACGTCGCCGGTGGGTTCGTGCCGCAGGTGCCGGCGGGGCTCAGCACCAGGGAGCTCCTGACATTCAGCTATTTCGTCGTCGCCATCATCAGCGCGGTCTTCTTCCCGTACGAGGTCTATTTCTATTCCTCGGGAGGGATCGAGGAAGGATGGGGCCCGAAAGATCTCCTGACGAACCGCCTGACCTCAATCGTCGGCATGGGGCTTGGTTCGCTCATCGCGATCTCGATCCTTTCGAGTTCCGCTCAACTGTTCGCATCTCTCGACATCGATCCCGCGATCCCCGGAACTGCCGCGCTCGAAGCCGCCATTCCCTTTGGCAGGTGGGGCCTTGTCTTCGCCCTTCTTGGCATGCTCTTCGCCGTCGCCGGGGCCGCAGCCGAGACCTGCCTCGCCAACGCTTACTCGATCTCGCAATTCTTCGGCTGGATCTGGGGACGTCACAAGAAGCCGTGGGAGGCTCCGCGCTTCACCATCACCTGGGTCGCATTATTCCTGGCCGCGCTTGCGATCGTCCTCACCGGCGTCGACGTGATGGTGCTTGTCGAATTCGCGATCCTCTTCTCGATCCTCGTCCTTCCACTCACCTACCTCCCGCTGCTCCTCCTCGCCGGCGACAGGAAATATATGCGCGAATATGTGAACGGCCCCGTCGCGAAGGCTTTGGGCTGGTTCTACTTCGCGGTGATCACGCTTGCGGCAATCGCCGCTCTCCCGCTCTATCTCCTCACCTCAGGAGGCAACGGATGACTCCCGACGGTCCGGTCAAGCTGGTGAGCGAGCTTCTCGACCTTCCGCTCTACGACAACGAGGGCAAATATTGCGGGGTCGTCGACGACATCGAGTTCAGCGGCGGTGCCCGCAAGGACCTCGAACTCAAGGCATTGCTCGTGGGGCCCGGGGCCTATTCCGGCCGCTTGCCGCGCTGGGCGATGCGGATCGTGAGGCTGATCGCGGGTGACCGCCTGACCCGGGTCGCGATGGACAAGGTGCGCACGATCGGATCTGCGGTCCACCTTGAATGCCCGGGGCGCGACCTCGGGCTCCATGAAAGCGAGACTGCTGCGGGCCGCTGGATTCCGCGCAAGGGAGCATTGTGATGCGTCTTTCCGACCTCAGGGACAAAAGGGTCCGGACGCTGGACGGCGACACGCTCGGCCGGGTTCATGAAGTCCATTGCGACAATGGGCGAGTGACGGCGCTGATGATCGGCCCTGGAAGCCTCGTCGAACGGCTCGTCGCGAGGCGCTCGGGAAGGCGCGTCCCGTGGGAGTGCGTGCGAAAGGTCGAAGCCCACGAAATCCTGGTCACCCCCGATCCGCCGCAACGGATCGTGAAGCCTAGGAGCGGTCCTCGAAACCGGCGACGCACTCCGCCAGCCAGCGGGCGGCGGTCAACGCGCTAAGATCGGTCGAATCAAGCGGCGGGTCCCATTCGGTGAGGTCGATGACCCGCACCCGATGATCACTCGCGAGCCGGCGGACGGCCGAATGAAAGTCTCGAACGTCCATCCCTCCCGGCCTCGCGCCCGGTGCGCCCGGCATCTGCGCCCGGTCAATGACATCGATGTCGCAGTCGACGACGATCGCATCTGCGTGTTTCATGTGCTCGAAGACGAGCTCCAGCGCCTTTTCGATCCCGTCGCGGCGCACCTCCTCGACGCTGATGACGAGGTTACCGGCGGCAATCGCGTCCCTGTGCATCTTTTCGGTGTTTGCGAAACTCGCGAGTCCGACCTGGGCGATGTTCTTTCCAGGAAGCCCATCCTCCATCAGCGCGCGTACCGGATTGCCGTTGCTGAGGCCGCCATCGAGCTCGCGCATGTCGAAATGGGCATCGAGGGTGATCAGTCCGACCTGAGCGAGCGGCATGTCGAGCGCGAGCACCGCGGGGCGAGTGACGGCATTGTTCCCGCCCGCGAGCAGGGTCAGCGCATGATCCGCAAGGCTTGCCGCGACGGCCGTTCGGATCGGCTCCGTTGCCTGTTCGATGGTCAGGCCCGAAAGCTCGATGTCCCCTCGATCGCGGATCGGAGTGAAGATCGAACGACCGATCTCGATGTCGTAGCGACCGATCCTCTTGAGCGTCTCCCGGAGGCGCGCAGGAGCCTTGTCGCATGCGCCCGGGGTTACGGACCCCGTTGCCAGGGGCGCTCCCAGAAGCGCGATCGGGACGGCTGCACCATCATAGTCCAGCAAGTCGGAGACGTTCGGCCAGCTCATGGCTTTGCCGTAGCAACGAGCCTCGCCTAAGGGCAAATCATGTGGGACCGGCTGCTCGTCGACTGCAACATCATGACCTTCGAGGAAAGCCCCGGCAATCCTCTCGGGGTGATCGAAAACGGCGCGATCGGGATCGCCGAGGGAAAGATCGTTCGAGTCGGAAAGCGCACCGAGCTTGCGGGCTTCCGGGCAAGGAAGGTCGATGCGCTCGGCGGGGCATGGATCACTCCGGGACTCATCGATTGCCATACGCACCTGCTGTTCGCTGGCACCCGCGCCGACGAGCATGCGATGCGCCGTGCCGGCGCGACTTACGAGGCGATCGCGGCCGCCGGCGGGGGAATCGCCTCGACCGTGAAGCGGACTGCCGCGGCATCGGACGAGCAACTGCTCGAACAGAGCCGGCGGAGGCTCCATGCGCTCATGGGCGGCGGCTGCACGACGGTCGAGATCAAGTCCGGCTATGGCCTCGATGCGAAGAGCGAGCTCAGGCTGCTCAAGCTCGTGAACGCCCTTTCCCAGGGTGAGCCGGTCCGGATCGTTCCGACCCTCCTTGCCCTTCACGCGCTTCCGCCCGACGAGCGCGACCGGCGCGCGCATTATGTCAGCGAGATCGTCGACAAGCTCATCCCCGCTGCCGCGAAACAGGGGTTTGCAACGAGCGTCGACGCATTCGTGGAATCGATCGCCTTCACCCCGGACGAAGCCGAGCGCCTGTTCAAGGCCGCGGCTCACCACGGTCTTCGTATCCGGGTTCATGCCGAGCAATTGTCGAACCAGCACGCAGCGGCGCTCGCCGCCCGATATCATGCCCTCTCGGCCGATCATCTCGAGCATCTCGACGAGGCGGGCGCAAAGGCGATGGCCGCCGCCGGAACGGTCGCGGTACTTCTTCCCGGCGCCTTCTACGCGCTCCAGGAAAAGAAGAAGCCCCCGGTCGCGCTCCTAAGGAAGCACAAGGTGCCGATCGCGGTCGCGACGGACTGCAACCCGGGCACCTCGCCCCTTCTCTCACCGACCCTCGCAATGAACATGGCGTGCACATTGTTTGGGCTGACCCCGGAAGAGGCGGTCGCGGGGATGACCATCAACGCCGCCCGGGCGCTTGGCCTTGCGCATTCGATCGGGAGCATCGCTCCTGGAAAGCAGGCGGACCTTTGCGCCTGGGCGATCGAATCCATCGCTGAGCTAGGTTATTGGATCGGCCTTCCCGGACCGGCGCTCAGGATCTTCGCAGGTCGTGATGGCTAGGGCCGCGGCCGCGCTCGTCGCGATCGTCTGCTGGATCGGCCTCGCGCTCAATTTCGTCGCAATCCATGGCGCTGGCCATGACAGTCTCACGACGCTGTGGATCCTCGCACGCTATTTCACGATCCTCACGAACCTCCTCCTCGCGATGGTGATGACCTTCGTCGCGATCGGGGGCCGCGCCTCCCCGTTCATCCTCGGCGGTCTCCTCGTCGCGATCCTCCTCGTGGGCGTCGTCTATGCGATCCTCCTCAAGGGTCTCCATGACCTTCGCGGGCCGGCGGCCATTTCCGATTTCCTGCTCCATGACGTGACCCCGGTCGCCATGGCGCTCTGGTGGCTGCTGTTCGCTCCTCGAGCAAAGCTTCGCTGGAGCGACGCCTTGTGGTGGGCTGCCTATCCGCTCGCCTACCTCGGCTATGCGCTTCTGCGAGGCTCGATGGACGGTAAATACCCTTATCATTTCATCGATCCCGCCCGTCTCGGCTGGCTCCAGACAGCATTGAATGCAGCCGGAATCGCCTCGGGGTTCATCGTCGGCGGCCTGGCGCTCGTCTGGATCGACCGCTGGCGTCCCCTTGGGTCGCGCTGATACAGCCGCTAGAGCGTCCTCGATGACCGACAGACGCGACAACAGCCGCCACATCCGCGCCCGGCGCGGAAGCGAGATCAAGGCCAGGCACTGGACCACCGAGGCTGCGGTCCGGATGCTGATGAACAACCTCGACGACGAGGTCGCCGAGGATCCGCAGAGCCTCGTCGTCTATGGCGGGATCGGCCGCGCGGCGCGCAACTGGGCTTGCTACGACAAGATCGTCGAGACGCTCGAGCGGCTGGGCGAGGAGGAGACCCTCCTGGTCCAGTCCGGAAAGCCGGTCGGAGTCTTCAGGACCCACCGGGATGCACCGCGGGTATTGATCGCCAATTCCAACATCGTTCCCAAATGGGCGAACTGGGAAGTGTTCAACGAGCTCGATCGCAAGGGGCTCATGATGTACGGCCAGATGACCGCGGGCAGCTGGATCTACATCGGCACCCAGGGCATCGTCCAAGGGACCTACGAGACCTTCGCCGAGATGGGCCGCCAGCACTTCGGAGGCGATCTCAAGGGGCGCTGGATCCTGACTGCGGGCCTTGGCGGAATGGGCGGCGCCCAGCCGCTCGCCGCCGTGATGGCGGGAGCCCATTGCATCGCCATCGAGGTCCAGGAGAGCCGGATCGAGAAACGCCTCGAGACCCGCTATCTCGACCATCGCGCGACCAGCATCGAGGAAGCGCTCGAGATCATCCGCAACGCAAGTGAGCCGACGAGCGTCGGTCTCCTCGGCAATGCCGCCGAGATCCTCCCCCAGATGCTGGAACGTGGCATCCGGCCCGATGCACTGACCGACCAGACCAGCGCCCACGATCCGGCCAATGGCTATTGCCCGGCCGGCTGGAGTGTCGCCAAGTGGCAGGAGATGCGCGAGCGTGACCCGGCGGCGGTGGCAGAAGCGGCGAGGATCTCGATCGCCCAGCATGTCGAGGCCATGCTCGCCTATCGCGAGATGGGTGTGCCGACGTTCGATTACGGCAACAATATCCGCCAGGAGGCGAAGGACATGGGTGTGACCCACGCTTTCGACTTCCCCGGTTTCGTGCCCGCCTATGTCCGCCCGCTCTTCTGTCGCGGCATCGGTCCGTTCCGCTGGGCCGCGCTCAGCGGAGACCCCGAGGACATCTACCGGACCGATGAGAAGGTGAAGGAGTTGATCCCCGACGATCAGCACCTCCATCGCTGGCTCGAAATGGCGCGCGAGCGAATCGCCTTCCAGGGATTGCCGGCCCGCATTTGCTGGGTCGGTCTCGGCCAGCGCCACCGCCTCGGACTGGCATTCAACGAGATGGTTCGAAGCGGCGAGGTCTCGGCTCCAATCGTCATTGGCCGGGATCATCTCGACAGCGGAAGCGTCGCCTCGCCCAACCGCGAAACCGAGAGCATGAAGGATGGAAGCGACGTCGTCTCCGATTGGCCGCTCCTCAATGCGCTTCTCAATACGGCGAGCGGAGCGACCTGGGTCTCGCTGCACCACGGCGGCGGTGTTGGAATGGGCTATTCGCAGCACGCCGGAATGGTGATCGTGGCCGACGGGACCGACGAGGCGGCGCGCCGCCTCGAGCGCGTGCTCTGGAACGATCCCGCGACGGGAGTGATGCGCCACGCCGACGCCGGCTATGAGATTGCCGTCGAATGTGCCCGCGACCAGGGCCTTGACCTTCCCATGGTCGGCTCATGAAGCTCGATCCCGAACGTATCGAGCTCAGCACTCTGCGCCGGCTGTGGATCGGCGAAGCCGCGTCGCTCGACGATCGGGCGAGGCAACGGGTCGCCCGATCGGCCGAAGCGGTCGAGCGGATCGTCGGCGGCGGCGAAACGGTCTACGGAGTGAACACCGGTTTTGGCCTCCTCGCCAGCACTCGGATACCGAGCGACCGCCTTGCCGAGCTCCAGACCAATCTCATCCTCTCGCATAGCGCGGGGCTGGGAGATCCCTTCCCGCGCCATGTCACGCGGCTGATGATCGTTCTGAAGCTGCTCGGCCTCGGACGCGGCTATTCGGGCGTTCGTCCCGTCGTGATCGATGCACTGCAGCGGCTCCTCGATGCCGATGCGATGCCCCTCATCCCGGCCCAGGGCAGCGTCGGGGCATCGGGCGATCTCGCCCCTCTCGCCCATCTCATCGCGGCCTTGATGGGCTATGGGCGGATCGACGTCGCCGGCGAGATCATCGGCGCGGCGGCAGCGCTCGAGCGACTTGGCCTTGCGCCTCTCGAACTCGGGCCGAAGGAAGGCCTCGCACTCATCAACGGCACGCAGGCGAGCGCCGCTCTCGCGCTCGATGCCCTCTTCCTCGGCGAGCGCGTGTTCGCGGCGGCGATCGCAGCCGGCGCGCTCTCGGTTGATGCGCTGAAGGGAAGCGCGAAGCCTTTCGACCCGCGCATCTCGGCGCTTCGAGGCCAGCCCGGCCAGATCCGGGTCGCCGGCCTGATCCACGACCTGCTCCAGGGCAGCGAAATTCTGGTCAGCCACGTCAAGTGCAGCCGGGTCCAGGATCCCTACAGCTTTCGCTGCCAGCCGCAGGTCATGGGTGCAGCGCTCGACCTCCTGGAAAACGCGGCGCGCACGCTCACGATCGAAGCGGCTGCAGTCACCGACAATCCGATCGTATTTGCGGATGAAGACACGGCGATATCGGGCGGAAATTTCCACGCCGAGCCCGTCGCATTCGCGGCCGACACGATCACCATGGCGCTATGCGAGGTGGGCTCGATTTCGGAGCGGCGAGTCAGTGTTCTCGTCGATCCCAAGATGAGCGGCCTTCCCGCCTTCCTCACCGAGGATTCGGGGGTGAACTCCGGGCTGATGATCCCGCAGGTCACCTCGGCCGCGCTGGTGAGCGAGAACAAGAGCCTCGCTTTTCCCGCGAGCGTCGATTCAATCCCGACGTCGGCCGGGCAGGAAGACCATGTCTCGATGGCGCCGATCGCGGCGCGCAAGGCAGCGCAGGTCGCCCGCAATACCGCCGGCGTGATCGCGGTCGAGCTGATGGCGGGAGCCGAGGGCATCGACTATCACGCGCCCCTCAAGACGTCGCCCAAGCTCTCCGAGATCCATGCCGCCGTGCGCGCGCGTTCGCCGCATTTCACTGCCGACCGTTACTGGGCCGACGAGATGGCGGCGCTCCAGGCGGCCGTCCTTGCGGGCGAGATCGGGCCGGGTGAATTCCTTGGCGGCGATCGATAGACCGGTGCCGAGGACGCCTTCTTACTCGGCGAAAGGCTAGCCTAGCCGATCCTGTCCCAATGGGTCGTCTTGCAGACGACCGCGAGGACACAGCCGCGGACCTTCAGCCGGTCGGGACTCTCCTGCACGATCGTTCCGCGCGCGTTCATGTCGCGGCTCGCGACATAGACGTCGGCGTTCCAGGTGCCGGCCCCCGCGGGCCGGATATTATCGATGACCCGAGCGCCGAGAAGCCTGGTCCCGCTGCCGCGCTCGGACCTCGCCTGCTGTTTTGCGGACGCCTTGACGACTCGTCCGCACAGAGTGCCTCCACAGCGCGCAATGACGATTTCCATCGAGCCGTTCCGCCATCGCCCTTCGAGGCTCTTGGCCAGAGCCGAGGCGGGAGCGAGGGCCACCGCGAGGCCTGCAAGTGCTAGGAAAAAGCGTTTCATTCCGCTTTCTTAGCAACGATTTACGGCGAAAATCGCGCCATGAGCTTGCGCGTGGATGAACCGTCCTTTCGTCCCGGCAGGGCTATTTCGGCGCCGGAACCGACGTATCCGAAGGAAGGTCGGCAGTGAAGGAAGTCCAGATCTGTGCCTTGCACAGCGCCTTGCCGGCCGCGCACCCGGAGACCTTGAGCCGGCCGGGAGAGATCGCCTGGATCTTCGCGGTGACGCGCATGTTCCGGTCGGGGATGAACAATTTGCCGAGCCAGCTTCCGTCCTTGCGCTGCTCGAGGTTGGTGAGGAGCTGGGTCCCGACGAGCTCGGCCGTCGTCCTGCTCGCGTCCTTCTTGGCCTTGTCGCTGGCCCAAGCGACCGTCCCGCAGGGACTGCTTTCGCATTGGGCTATCGAAATGATGGTGTTCCCTCCGGGGCTTCGCCAGGTGCCTTCGATCGAGGATGCGTCGGGTTGCGCGGCCTGGATCGCCAGTGCGGCAATGAGGGTAAGGACATGCATGGGCGCCTCCTCGCGTTGGCGACTCGTATCGGCGAAGCAATGACTAATGGAAATCCCGACTTTTCGGGATGATTTCCGCATTCCTGGGGTGGCGGTTGGGCGGACGTCCCCAACTTCCCGGATGATCGGCCTTCTCGAGCGTTGATGGGAGCAGCGAATCGTCGCTGAGGCGGCTCAGCAGGTGCGTGTGGTCTTCGAGCCGGGCCGCGACGACGTGGATCACGTCGCTATCCGGGTCTTTCTGCACGATCCCGCGAACAGCCATCAGGCGCGCGCCCATCACGATCTTGCGTTGCTTCTCAAAGAGGGCGGGCCAGACAACGAGATTGGCGATGCCCGTTTCATCCTCGATGGTGATGAAGACGACGCCCTTCGACGTCCCTGGCCGCTGCCGGATCAGAACCACGCCGGCGATCGACACCCGAGTCCCGTCACGCAGGCGCGCCAGCTGTTCCGAAGTGACGAACCGTTGCGCCACGTAATGCGCGCGCAGGAAGTCCATCGGGTGCGCTTTAAGGCTGAGGCGGATCGTCTGGTAATCGCTGATCACATGCTCGGCGAGGGGCATCGTGGGAAGCTCGGCGGGTATTTCCTCAATCCCTTCGTCGAGGGCCTCGGCATAAGCGAACAAGGGCAGGTCGGGGGCTGCCTTGAGCGCTCGGGAATCCCAGAGCGCCGAGCGCCGATCGAGCCCGATCGATCGGAACGCGTCGGCGGCCGCGAGCCGCTGGATCGCATGAACCGGAACGCGTCCGCGGCTGCGAAGCTCTTCGACAGTCGCATATGGCCGCCGCGAGACGACCCGATCCGCCGCTTCGTGCTGCAGGCCGTCGACCTGGCGCAGGCCGAGGCGCAGAGCGCCTTCCTCGAGCGTGCAATCCCAGTCGCTGTGGTTCACGTCGACCTCGAGCACCTCGACTCCATGCTCGCGCGCATCGCGAACGATCTGGGCGGGCGCATAGAAACCCATCGGCTGCGAATTGAGAAGGGCGCAGGCAAATGCCGCGGGATATTTCCACCTCAGCCAGCTCGAGACATAAACGAGGTGGGCGAAGCTCGCGGCGTGGCTCTCGGGAAAGCCATATTCGCCGAAGCCCTTGATCTGGTCGAAGCAGCGCTGGGCGAAATCGGGATCGTAACCGCGACCGACCATCCGGCCGACCATCTTGCTTTCAAGCGCGCCAATGTCTCCCTTCGAGCGGAAAGTCGCCATCGCCTTGCGGAGCTGATTGGCTTCGTTCGCCGAGAATTTTGCGGCATCGATGGCGATCTTCATTGCCTGTTCCTGGAAGATCGGCACGCCCAGCGTTCGTCCCAGGATCTTCTCGAGCTCATCGGGTGGCCCGTGCTCCGGATCGGGGCAGGGGAAGGTCACCGGCTCCTTGGCCGACCGGCGCTTCAGATAGGGATGGACCATGTCACCCTGGATCGGCCCAGGCCGGACGATCGCGACCTCGATGACGAGATCGTAAAAGCAGCGCGGCCGAAGTCTCGGCAGCATGTTCATCTGGGCCCGGCTCTCGACCTGGAACACGCCGAGCGAATCCCCGCGGCAAAGCATGTCGTAAACTTCCGGCACTTCACGCGGAATCGTGGCGAGCTCCCACCGCTGGCCGTGGTGCTGCTCGACGAGGTCGAAGCATTTGCGGATGCAGGTCAGCATTCCAAGAGCGAGGACATCGATCTTGAGGATTCCGAGCTCGTCGATGTCGTCCTTGTCCCATTCGATGAAGGTGCGATCGTCCATCGCTCCGTTGCCGATCGGGACCGTCTCGGTGA
>DASZYL010000044.1:0-3823 GCA_035545385.1 Sphingomicrobium sp.
CGACGGCAACATCGGCCTCCGCTTCGTCAAGGACAAGCAGTCGTCCCTGGGATCGATCGGGGTACCGACGCAGCAACAACTCGGCATGATCGACAGCAACGGCGATTTCATTCCGTTCTCGGTTCGCTGCGCCGCCGTTCCGCCGCCTCCGGACGCTCCCCCGGGAACTCCACCGTCGCAGCCGGGTGGAATCTGCAGTCTCGGCGAAGCAGGCTACAACCAGCTGGCGACATGGGCGACTGGCGAAAGCAGTCCAGACAATGCCCGAAACGACTATTCGTACGCGCTGCCAAGCCTGAACTTGAAGTTCGGACTTTCGAACGACCTCATCTTGCGCTTCGCGGCAAGCCGGGACTTCGCGCGGCCCTCGCTCGCGGACGTCCGCAACTTCCTGACGATCGGGCTCGACGCGAGCGCCAATCTCAGCGCAACTGCAGGCAACCCGAACTTGAAGCCGATCACGTCGGATAATTTCGACGCGACGCTCGAATGGTATTTCGCGGGAAGCCGGCTTGGGTCGCTGACCTTCGACGCCTTCCTGAAGAACATTCACAATTACGTCTTCTCGAACACGACGTTGCGCGACATCACGAGCAACGGAATCACGGAGACGGTGTTCGTTCGCGGACCGGCGAACTTCAGCGGCACCGGCAAGGTTCGAGGCTTCGAGATCGCCTACAACCAGGTCTATGATTTCCTGCCGGGCTTCCTCAGCGGTTTCGGTCTCAGCGCCAACTACACGCATGTCTCGAGCAAGGGCATTCCCAACTCGTTCCTGAACGGCGGCGCCGTCGTCAACACGCCGCCGACCGGCGTCGTGGCAGGGAACCTGCCGCTGGCGCAATTGTCAAAACACACGATCAACATCCAGCCCTTCTACGAGAAGGGGCCGATCTCGCTCCGAGTCGCGTACAATTGGCGCTCGAAGTTCCTTCTCACCGAGTCCGACGTCATCTTCCCTTATTTCCCGATCTGGAATGACAAGACGGGAACGCTCGACGCTTCGGTCTTCTACACGATCTCGCCGGCAATCAAGGTCGGCGTCCAGGCGACAAACCTGACGAACGAGGTGACCAAGACCCTCCAGCAGTTCACGCTCGACGGACGGCTCGCACCGAGGTCGTACTTCATGAACGACCGAAGGTTCGCCTTCATCCTGCGCGGCACGCTCGGAGGATCGAGCGCACCGCCGCCACCGCCTCCGCCGCCGCCATTGCCTCCGCCGCCTCCGGCGACCCAGACATGCGCGGACGGATCGGTCATTGCTGCGAACGCGGCCTGTCCCGCTCCGCCGCCTCCACCGCCTCCGCCACCGCCGCCGGTCGAACGCGGCGAGCGCGGCAGCTAGAATCGAAGATTTCCCCCGGCCCCTTCCGCGACACTGCGGGAGGGGCCGTGTTCCTGTTTGCCCGTCGCGCGATCCAATCGAAGCCGATAGGGTGGACGAGTGATGTACGCAGGCGTCGAGCTTGGTGGGACGAAGTGCGTGGCGATCCTTGCTCGGGGGCCGGGCGAGATCGTTGCCCGCGAAGCCTTTGCGACCACGTCTCCTAACGAGACCTTGGGGCCAATCGCGGAGCGTCTTGCGCAATGGCAATCCGAGGAGGGTTTCGAGGCGCTCGGCGTTGCAAGCTTCGGCCCGGTCGACCTCGATCGAGCCTCTCCGACCTACGGCCAAATCAAGAGCACTCCCAAAGCCGGCTGGACGGGTGTCGACGTGCTCGGCCCCCTGGCGCGCGGGGCGCAGGTCCCGGCGGAGTTCGACACCGACGTCAATGGCGCCGCCCTCGCCGAGATGCGCTGGGGAGCGGGACGGGGGCTCGAGGATTTCGCTTACGTGACCGTCGGGACCGGGGTCGGCGTCGGCCTCGTTGCGAACGGGCTTCCGATGCGGGGCTTTGCCCATTGCGAGCTCGGGCACATCCGGGTCGCGAGGCTCCCGGGCGATCCCTTCAAGGGCTCGTGCCCGTTCCACGGCGATTGCGTCGAGGGTCTCGCCGCGGGCCCCTCGCTCATGGCGCGCGTCGGCGCAGAACGAGTGAAGGACCTGCCCCCCGATGATCCCGCCTTCTCTTCGATCGCGTTCGCTCTCGCGCAATTGTGCCACGCGATCGTCTGCGCGGCAGCACCGCCAAGGATCGCGATGGGGGGTGGCGTACTCGAGAACCAGCCGCACCTTCTCGAGCGCATCGAGACGATGTTGGTCGACAGTCTCGCGGGTTACATGACGCTTCCTCGATCGCCTTATGTGCGTCCGCCGGAACTCGGGCGCGACGTGGGCCCCTTGGGAGCGATCGCGCTTGCAATGAAGGCTAGGCTTTAGCTCCGATCAGCGTTCGCCCTTCGACATCAGCACGTTCGCCGGGTCCGACGAGAAGACAATCGCCCGGCCCTGCCACATCGCCTCCGCTCGACACCAGGCCTTCGAGCGGAATGATCCAGCGTGCTCGATCCTCGAACATGTCGGAATCGCTTTGCGCGAGAACGAAGGACGGTCCATCGACCAGCAGGCGGGTCTCGCGAGGGGCGAGATGCTGCGCAAGCGAAACGGGATAGGGTTCGGCGCGGGCGACCTCGATCCCGTCTTCGAGGTGGAGCTCGCGTGGACGGCCATAATCATAAAGCCGGTAGGTGACGTCGGAATTCTGCTGGAACTCGATGAGCGAGATCCCTCCTCCGATCGCATGGATCGTGCCCGGCGGGACCATGAAGAAGTCGCCTTTCGTGACCGGCCGCCAGTCGATCAGTTCCTCGATCGAGCCATCGAGCGCGGCGGCTCGAAGCTCGTCGGCCGAGGATTCGCGCTTGAGGCCGAGGCCAAGCGTCGAGCCGGGTTCGGCATTGAGGATGTACCAGCACTCCCGCTTCCCGCTCGAAAGACCGCGAGCCTTCGCCTGCTCGTCGCCGGGATGAACCTGGATCGACAGCCGCTCGCTCGTAAAAAGATATTTGACGAGGAGCGGCTCGTCGCCGGCGCCAGTGAACCAGACTTCGCCGATGCGCTTTTGAGGAGGCGCATCGAACATTTCCGGAAGGTCGGTCCGGCCCCAGGGTTTCTCGACGAAGCGGCGCTCGAGCTTCACGCGAGCATCCGCTTCAGCACCGGCTCGACGACGGCCGCCATTGCGTCATAGCCGGCCTCGGTCGGGTGGACTCCATCGCTTGCGAGCCCCGCCTTCATCGCCCCCGTGCCATCGTCGAGCGCCGGGCGATAGTCGACAAAGGTCGCCCCGGTCTCACCGGCGAGGCGCACCAGCCGACGATTGAGTTCGAAGATTGCCGGGCGTGTCTCGACCGTCGGAGCCCAGGGGAAAGCCGTGGCGGGCGGCACCGAGGCGATCATCACCCTGATCCCCTGGCGCTGCGCGATGTCCGTCATCGCCCGCATGTTGTTCTCGCTCATCCCGGCGGTCATCGGCCCGGTGTTGCCGGCGATGTCGTTCGTTCCCCCCATGATGTGCACCGCGCGGGGGCGAAGGGCGACGACGTCGCTCATCATCCTAAGGACCATCTGCGACGTCGTCTGGCCGCCGATTCCCCGGTCGACCCGGCCGGGAGTGAAGAAACCAGGGCGCTTGTCGAACCAGCCCTCGGTGATCGAATCTCCCATGAAGACGACGTCGACCCGCGCCCTCGACGCGAGAAGCGCTTCATTGTCCTTCGCATAATATCCGATCATCCCGAAATCGCGGCCGAACCAGTCGTGGAACCACTTCCCCCAGTCGGCTCCCGGAGGGGCCTTTTCCTTCGCGGCCGCGGCGCCGGAGGCGAAGAGAAGCGGCGCTGCGAGCGCGGCGCTGACGAGATCGCGGCGATTGAAGCT
>DASZYL010000045.1:0-3386 GCA_035545385.1 Sphingomicrobium sp.
ATCAAGAGTTAGTGGAACCTATGGCGGAACCTACAGCGAAATTCAGGTTCCGCGCCCGCAAGGGCTATACGGCTAAGTTTCTGTTTTGTCGCTTGAAAAGTGGTGGACGCACTAGGGCTCGAACCTAGGACCCGCTGATTAAGAGTCAGCTGCTCTACCAACTGAGCTATGCGTCCACTGCCGTGAGGCGGATTGCTCCGGCGGCGTTTATCGCCCTGAGCGGCGGCGCCGGTAGCATGCGCTTAGGTGGTGCGCAACCGCTCCATTTCAAGCTCGTGTTTCAGGCAAGGCGGGAGACCGTCCGCTGCTGCCTCTCGAGGGCCATCAGAAGGCCAAGGCAAAGCATCACAGTCATCACCGCCGATCCCCCGAAGCTCACCAGCGGGAGGGGCACGCCAACGACCGGCGCAAGGCCCATCACCATCATGAGGTTGATCGCGACGTAGAAGAAGATCGTTGCCGAGAGCCCGGCGGCAGCGAGCTGCCCGAAACGGGTGCGGGAGTTTGCGCTGACCTTCATTCCCCAGCGGATCACCGCCGCGAAGGCGAGGATCAACAGGACGCCGCCAACGAGCCCCCATTCCTCGGCCATCGTCGCGAAGACAAAATCGGTATGCCCTTCAGGGAGATAGTCGAGGTGGCTCTGACTTCCGTGAAGGAAGCCCTTGCCCCATATGCCTCCGGACCCGATCGCGATCTTCGACTGGGCGATGTGATATCCGGCACCCAGGGGATCGCTTTCGGGATCGAGGAAGACGTCGATCCGCTTCCTCTGGTAGCCATGCATCATGTGATAGACGACCGGTGCCGCGACGGCCCCGACCGCGACGGGCGCGATGAAGATCCATAGCGGAAGCCCCGCGAGGAACATGACGGTGACGCCGCACAGGAGCACCATGATGCAGGTCCCAAGGTCCGGCTGGACGAGGATGAGGAAGGCGGGCACGCCGAGGAGGACGGCTGCGGGCCAGATGGCGCGCCACGTGCGGATTTCAGCGGCCGGGACGAGTTCGTAGAACCGCGCGAGAGTGAGGACGATCGCGGGCTTCATGAATTCTGAAGGCTGAAGCCGGATGGGCCCGAGATCGAGCCAGCGCTGGGCGCCCTTGCTGACGAACCCTAAGGCCTCGACCCCGATCAGCATGATGACCGTCAGTCCATAAAGCGGGAAGGCGATCGACTTGATTGTCGCCTCGCTCATCCACGACATGGCGATCGCAACGCCGAGGAAAAACAGGAAAACGATGCCCTGCTTCACCGCCCATGGCTGGGCGGAGCCGCCGGCCGCCGAATAGAGCACGATCAGTCCGAACGACGCGATCGCGGCGACGAGGAAGATCAAGCGCCACGGCAGCCGCGCGAGCGGCAGCGGGATGATGGCCGAGGTGATCATGCTTTCTTGGCGGGGAGGGGCGGAAGCCCGTTGGCCTGGCGCCAGGCCGCGGTCTTGCGTGCGATCCGCTCCTCGAGCGGCCCGCCGATGCTCTTCTCGAACACATCGAGCGCTGCCAGCGCCTTCTGCTTGTCGTAGAGATAAAGAAGGGTGTCGCGAACGAGCGGGGCCGCGACCGATGCACCGAACCCTCCATGCTCGACGATCGCTCCAGCGGCGTAGCGCGGATTGTTGAAGGGGACGAAGGCCATGAAGAGGGAATGGTCGCGAAGGCTCCACTGCGCGGCCGTGTAATTGCCGCGTTCACTCGCACTCAAATTGTGGGTCTGAGCGGTTCCCGTCTTTCCCGCCATCTGGATCCCATTGAGCGGAAGCTTGGCGCCGGCCGCCGTCCCATGGTCGACGACCCCGGCCATGGCGAGCCGAATGAAGTCGAGATGGTCCTGGTCGACCTCGAGGTGGGTCTGTGCAACCACCGGCTTTGACGCCAGGAGACGAGGGACGACTCGTTTTCCGGTGGCGAGCCGGCTCGCCATGACCGCCAGCTGCATCGGGTTGATCAGCACCATGCCCTGGCCGATCGACATGTTGATCGTGTCGTAGGTCTGCCACTTGCGATGGTATTTGCGCATCATCCACTCGGGATCGGGGATGGTGCCATAACGCTGGTTGTCGAAGGGGAGGTCGAACTTCTCGCCAAATCCCATCGAGCGGACCATCGGGGCGAGCTTCTCGGCGCCGACCCTCCGGCACATTTCATAGAAATAGATGTCGCAGCTGTGGACCACTGCTGCGTCCATATCGACCGGTCCGTGCCGCCGGTCACAGTGGAAGACATGGTTTCCGAGCGGGTAGGCGCCCGTGCAGTTGACGCGCTGCTTGCGGTCGATTCCGGCATTCAGAAGCGCCATCGCCATCGAAGGCTTGATCGTCGATCCCGACGGGTAAAGGCTCTCGAGCGCCTTATCCACGAGCGGCAGATGGTCGTCCTGCGACAGCATCTTCCACTCGTTCCTGCTGATCCCGTCGGAGAAATTGTTGGGGTCGAACGAGGGCATCGACGGCATGGCGAGGATATCGCCGTTGGTGACGTCGAGGACGACGATCGAGCAGGATTGGTCGCCGATGCGCCGAGCCGCATAATAATGAAGGTCGGAGTCTATCGTCAGCTGGACGGTGCCGCCGCTTCGATCGGGCTTGGGATCCAGTTCCTTCACCAGCTTGCCGCGCGCCGTGACTTCGACGCGCTGCCCCCCGGGCTGTCCGCGAAGGGTCTGCTCGAGGCTCTTCTCAAGGCCTTCCTTGCCGATCTTGACGCCGGGGATGAGGAGCAGGGGGTTCTTGTCCTCGCGCTCATATTCCTCGGCCGAGGCGGCCCCAACGTAACCCACCAGCTGGCCGACTGTAGGGCCGCCCGGATAGTAACGCGTGAAGCCCTGTGACGCGGAAACACCCGGGAGGTCGGGAAGGCGCACGGTGATTGCCGCATATTGGTCGAAGGGAACGTTGTCGGCGACCGAGACCGGCTGGAACCCGCGCGACTGGGCGAGCTCCTTTCGAATCCGGTCGACTTCGTCCGGCTCGAGATTGAGGAGCCTTGCGACTTCAGGGACGATATCTTTGCTCTCGTCGAGCTGCTGGGGGATGATGTCGACCCGGAAGCTCGCCCGGTTGATCGCGATGGGCTTTCCATTGCGATCGATGATCCAGCCCCGCCGCGGCGGCACCGGGATGAGCTGGACCCGGTTGCTCTCGCTCAGGAGCTGATATTTCTCGTTCTGGGCGATTGCGAGCCAGCCGAGCCGTCCGACGAGCAGTCCTCCGACCGCCGCCTGGGCGCCGCCCAGCATCAGCATCCGACGCGAAAAGGTGATGGACTGGTGCGCGGTCGTGATCCGGATCGGCTTCATCGGCCGAGCCTCCAGCGATCGATCCGGGAGACGATCCAGGCGCTCATCGGGAAGGCACAGATGGAGATCAGGAGCTGCGGGAC
>DASZYL010000046.1:0-3195 GCA_035545385.1 Sphingomicrobium sp.
ACGCCAACGTCGATCTTTCGATCACGAGGACGCCGTTCGACCAGGTCGCGGGTTTGAATGCCAATGGCATCGCGGTCGGGACCGGGCTCGACAGCTACTTCGACGTCGGCCTGACGGGCGGGGCTGCGAACATGTTCGCCGACCTGTTCCTCTTCACCGATGCCGCGAACTACAACATCGCCTTGAACGAGCTCTCGGGGTCGGCTTACGCCAATTACCTGAACTCGTTCCCGAGCCTTGGAGTTCACTACAACGACCTTGTCGACCATGCGACCAACTGCGAGGTCCCGGCGCTTGCCGGCTCGGTGCTCGAGTGCCGTTCCTCCTCGCCGATCCATGTCTGGGGCCAGCTCGACTACCAGACCAGGAAGTCGGACGGGGACAGCGAGGCCGGGGACAACCGCTCGAAGCGCTTCACCGGGCTCGTTGGTCTTGATGCGAGCGTCGGCAATGCCGCGATCCTCGGGATCGAGGGCGGCTATGTCTCGAACCGGCTCCACGACAGCCAGTTCGGGGACAGCGTCAAGGGCGATGGCTGGCAGCTCGGGGCCTATGCGGTCTACGATCCCGGAAGCTTCTTCCTGAAGGGGGTCACGACCTACAGCTCGATGAACGGCGATTCGACGCGCCACATCAACTTCGCCGGCCTTGCGACGGGAGCGAGCTTCGCCGCCAACCCGACGGGAAGCCCCGACGTCAAGATGTGGACCTTCGGTCTCCATGGCGGCGCCCGCCTGGCGATGGGCGCAAGCTCGGTGGTCACGCCCTACCTCGACTATGACTATGTCAACGCCAAGCTCGACGGGTTCGACGAAGAGAACGGCAACGGGGCGGGCCTCACCGTCTCGAGCGGCAAGTCGAACCACAGCTTCCTCACCGGCGGCGTCAAGTGGGCGACGGCGATGGGCGGCGTGGTTCCCGAGGTCAACCTTGGCTACCGCTACCGGTTCGGCGACGAGCGCTCGAGCTTCCACGGCTGGTTCACCCCGGACCCGGAGAACGACTTCGACATCGTCTCGGCGAGCCAGAAGAAGGGCACGTTCCTCGCTGGCCTGTCGGTCGGCGGCAAGGTCGGCCCGGTCGACTTGAGGGTCGGCTACGAGGGCGAGTTCAACGGCGACGTGACGAGCCACAGCGGGAACTTCAAGATCGTGCTCCCGCTCGGCGGTCACGCGGCTCCGCCGCCCCCGCCGCCGCCTCCTCCTCCGCCACCGCCGCCGGTGGTCGAGCAGCCGGCTCCGCCGCCTCCGCCGCCGCCCCCGCCGCCGCCTCCGGCGCCGGTCGAACGCGGCGAACGCGGAATGTAAGAAAGGAACTGGGGGGAGGTGGGCACCCGCCGCCCACCTCCCACTGGAGCGGTGAACCGACTCGCCCCCCTGTGGGTCGGATCACCAGCAGGATGACCGGCCGGTCTCCTGTCGAGAAGGTCCGCTCTCCGGCACGAGGGCGGGCCTTCGTGCCAGTCTGCCAAATCAAGAAAGTCTTTACCAGCCCTGGGCTTATCGCCCAGACCGCCGCAACTCTCAGACCAGTCTTGCGATGATCAGCGAGACATTGTCGGGAGCGCCGCGCTCGAGCACCTTCGAGAGAAGATTATCGGCTGCTTCCTCAGGCGAAGTGCGCGCCAGCGTCAGAGCCAGCTCCTCGTCCGATACGACACGGGTCAGCCCGTCACTCGCAAGCAGGAACTGGTCTCCCTCGAGCGCGTCGCCACTCACGACATCGACCGCCACCTTTTCGGATACGCCCACGGCGCGCGTGATGAGGTTCGCGTTTTCGTGGCTCTCGGCTTCCTCGGGCTTGATCATCCCGGCATCGACGAGATTCTGAACGAGGCTGTGGTCGTGCGAAATGCGCGTGATCATGCCATCGCGAAATCGATAGGCACGGCTGTCGCCAAGCCAGAAGCAGCGGAATGATCCATTCGCGATTGCGAGGCCGACCACGGTGGTCCCGATCGTCTGGCCCCCACCGCCCGATCGAGCGAGGCCGATCAGGTCACGGTTTACCCGCTGCAGGGCTTCGGAGGCTGAGGTGGCGAGCTCGTCCAGGTCGTCCAGGAGCGGAAGCGTGCGCAGAGCATCGATGACCATGCCGCTGGCCACCTCTCCCGCCTCATGCCCACCCATTCCGTCCGCGACCACCCAGAGCCCGCGCTCGGGGTCGGCAAAGAGCGAATCCTCGTTGATCTTCCGCTTTAGACCGACATGGGTCCGGCTCGCGCATTCGAAACGCATTCGTTGCCCCCGACAAATCGTTCCGGCGACTGACTAGCATTCGTCAAAGCTTCATGCGATTTACTTTTTGATAGATCGGTCGTGGGGGCGACGACGATGAATAAGGCGTACAGCAATAAAGCACTCCCGATGGGAACGGTGCTGCGCGAGTGGCGCATCGAGGAAGTGCTCGGCGTGGGCGGATTCGGCATCGTCTACAAGGCGCGCGGAATCTATTTCAACGAGCTCGTCGCCATCAAAGAATATTTCCCGAGCTCGATCAGCGAGCGGGATTCCGAAGATACGGTCGTCCCGATCGATTCGGAGGCTGAAGAGGTGCACGCCCTCGGCCTCAAGAAGTTCGTCGAGGAAGCCAAGCTCCTCTGGAACCTGTCGACGCCGACGCGCCACCCCAACATCGTCAGCGTCCGAAGCCTCTTCGAGATCCACGGCACTGCCTACATGGTGATGGACTTCGAGGACGGCATTTCACTTTCGAGAATGCTGAAGCAGGGCAGGCGATTCAACGAGCGCAGCCTCTGGAGCGTCCTGCAACCCATCGCCGAGGGACTTGAGCGGGCTCACCGGGTGGGCGTGCTTCATCGCGACATCAAGCCGCCCAACATCCTCATCAACGAGGACAATCGCCCGGTCCTCATCGATTTCGGGTCGGCAAGGTTCGAAGCAGCCGAGGCGACGAGCACCAAGGTCACGTTCCACACGCCGCCCTACGCCGCGATCGAACAATATGTGAAAACCTATCCCCAGGGCCCCTGGACCGACATCTACGCCCTTGGCGTCGTCATGTACGAGTGCGTGACGGGGGAGAAGCCGCCCGAAGTGCTCGAGCGGCTTCACGCGGGCCTCGGCAAGCCGCTCGCCGAAGGCAAGTGGCCGGGTTACAGCAAGCGCTTCCTTGCGGCGATCGACGCCGCGATGGTGGTCAAGCCGGACGAGCGGCCGCAGACACTCACCGACT
>DASZYL010000047.1:0-7204 GCA_035545385.1 Sphingomicrobium sp.
ACCTCTTCGAAGGAGAAGGCATTCTCGAGGCTCAGCATCGGCCGCGCGTGGGCGACCTTGGCAAGCGCGCTCGTCGGTGCTGCGCCCAGCCGTCTCGAGGGTGAATCCGCGCGAACGAGGTGCGGGAAACGCGCTTCGAGCTCGCGGTTCTCGCGTATCAGAGCGTCATATTCGGCATCGCTGATCTCCGGCGCGTCCAGGTCATGGTAGAGCTTGTCGTGCCGCGCGATTTCTCTTGCGAGCCACTTCAGTCGATTGGCGGCATCGGCTTCCGTAACCTCAGTGGTCATTGCCGCCGAACAGTTCCTCGAGCAGGTTGACGAAGCTCGTCCACGACCGCTCGGCGGCGAGCGCGTTATAGGCAACGCCCTCGATCTGGAGCTCGCTCGCATGGGGGTTGGTGAAGCCGTGGCCGACGTGGCCGTAGGCGTGGATCTGCCAGTCGGCGCCTGCCTCGGTCAGCTCGGCTGCGAGCGCCACGACCTTCTCGGGAGGCACCATCGGATCATCCCAGCCATGATAGCAGGCGACCTTGGCCCTGATCTTCTCCGGCGGAAGGCCCGGCGGATCGAACAGCCCGTGGAAGCTGACCGCGGCCCTGATTGCAGCCCCGCTTCGCGCGAGGTCGAGCGCGCACTGGCCGCCAAAGCAATAGCCGGCGACGACAACCTCGTCCTCTGGCACTTCCTCGAGACTACAGGCGACCTCGAGCACGTGCTGCAGGCGACGGCGAAGCGCGGCGCGATCGCTTCTCAGGCGGTTCATCTCCCCGAACATCGTATCCCTCGAGGCGCCCTGGAATGCCTTGCCGAACAGGTCGGCGACGAAGGCATTGTAACCAAGCTCGACGAGCTGGCGGCCGAAGCGCTTTTCAAGCTCCGAGACGCCCATCACCGTTGGCACGAGGATCACCGTCGGGCGGGCCTCGCCGTCGCGCCTGCCCACAAGGACGCTTTCGAGGACCTCCCCTTCGAATTCGTGGGTGATCGGACGTTCCTTGCTCATGATATCTCCCTTGCAAGCTCGGCCAGCTTCACGACCGTGTTCATGTTGCGCGCAGTTCCTGCCTCCGCGGCCGGGATGCGCAGGCGCGACCTGCCGATACCTCGTTCACCGTAAGCGACAAAGACCTCGCGAGGACCGAGCGCGATATGCTCGTCCTCGGCCTGGTTGCGGACGCTTTCGAGCAGATCCAGCGGCGGCGTTTCGTTGAGGAAGAAGGCCTGGACAAGGTTTCCGCTCCGGTCCGCGAAGGGGTTGGAGTGAACGACCGTTTCCAGCTCGTCGGCGGTCCGGAGCATCACCCGGACATCCCGGCCCATGTGCCTCAGGAGACGTTCCTGGAGCATCAGCCGCAATTCCTCCTCCGAGCCGTCGCTGGTGAAGAGGAGGTTGCCGCTCGCGATGTAGGTCCGTGCGCGATCCAGCCCGAGCTCGTCGGCAATTGCCTTGAGGTCGCTCATCCTGAGCGTGCTTGCGCCCAGGAGGTTCACGCCTCGAAGCAATGCGACATAGCTGCTCATGCGGCGTCGAGCAGGCGCGATGCCTGCGCCCGCGCTTCCTCGGTGATCGATGCACCCGAAAGCATTCGGGCGATCTCTTCCCGGCGTTCCTCGCTCGAGAGCTTCCTCACCGTGGTGCGAGTGCCGCCGGGGCCGTGGTTCTTCTCGATCCGGTAATGATGCGAGGCGCGCGCGGCGACCTGCGGGGAATGGGTCACGACCAGCACCTGCGAATCGCTGGCCAGTCGAGCGAGCCGTTCGCCGATGGCGCTCGCGACTGCTCCTCCAACGCCTCGGTCGACCTCGTCGAAGATCATCGTTGCCGCCGTCCCCGCTTCCGCGAGCGCGACCTTGAGAGCGAGAATGAACCTCGAGAGCTCTCCGCCGGATGCGATCCGGGTGAGCGGGCCGAAGGGCGCTCCGGGGTTGGTCGAGACTTCGAACTCGACCCGGTCGGTCCCCGAAGGACCGGGTTCTGCAGGAACGACACTCGTCCTGAAGCGCGCCGAATCGAGCTTGAGCGGCGCAAGCTCTAGAGCGACGGCGCCGTCGAGCCGGGCTGCCGCGAGGCGTCGTTCCTCGCTCAGGCGGCGCGCTTCGGCCGAATAGAGCTCGCGGGCAACGGCGAGCTCCCGTTCCAGCTCATCGACCCGTTCGCTCCCGGCATCGATCGCTGCCAATTGCCGGCGCATCTCCTCGCCGAGCGCCGCAAGGGCATCGGGTTCGACGCGATGCTTTCGAGCAAGTCCGCGGATGTCGAACAGCCTCGTCTCGAGCAATTCGAGGCGCTCGGGATCGACGGCGAGCGCATCGGTGGCACGCAGGATCTTTTCCTCGGCTTCGCCAGCCTCGATGAGCGCCCGGTCGAGGGCTGCCAGGGCCTCCACGAGAAGCGGATGGTCAGAGGCCCCTCGTTCGATACGTCGCGCCGCCTGCCGAAGCTGCGAGAGCGCGCCTTCCGAGCCGCCGAGTAGCTCGTCCAGCCCGCTCAGCAATTCTCCCGCCTTGAGACCCGACTGCATTGCCGTCCGCTCCTCGGCGAGCCGCGTCTCCTCCCCCTCCTCGGGGGCCAGGGTTTCGATTTCGGCCGAGGCATGGCTCAGCCATTCGCGGTCGCGCTCCGCCGAAGCGAGGTCCGCCCGGGCGGCGGTCAGCTCCGATTCGATACTCACGACCCTGTTCCAGGCGGCTTCGGCCTGAGCCGATTGAAGACCGCCGAACGAATCGAGCAGTGCCCGGTGCCCCTTGGGGTTCAGGAGCCCGCGGTCATCATGCTGGCCGTGGATTTCGACCACGAGCTGGGCGACGTCGCGAAGAAGGCCCGCAGGCACGCTCGAACCGGCGAGGAAGGCGCGGCTTCCGCCGTCGCTCTTCAGCACCCGTCGAACGACGAGCGGCTCGCCCGTTTCGATGGCGATGCCCTGGTCCCTGACGAGGTCATGGACCGCATGATCGGACGGAAGGTCGATCTCCGCCGAGACACTGGCCGTTTCCTCGCCCGAACGCACCAGGGCGGCGTCGGCCCGGGCCCCGAGCGCCAGGCCGAGGGCGTCGAGGAGGATCGACTTGCCCGCGCCGGTTTCGCCGGTGAGAACGCCAAGACCGGGCTCGAACTCCAGCTCGAGCTGCTCGACGAGGACGATGTTTCGGATCGAGAGCTGTCTCAGCATGCGCGAAGAGCCAGCGAAACAGGCTCAGCCGACCCGCCTCGCCCGCGCATGCGTCAGATCACTGCCCGTCGGGCTTTTGGGCCTGCGGCTGCTGCCCCTGGGGATAGCTGTTCGCTCTCGCGCCGTCGGCTGCGCCGGCGCCCTTGGCCGGTTCACTGGTGACCGTCCCGGGCTTCGGCGCCGAGGCGGTCCACATTCCCGTCTTCCTCTGCTCGTCGTGAAGCAGCCTCAGCGACTGGCGGTACCAGAAGGTGCCCGGGTAATTGCGTCCAAGCACCGCCGACGCTTTCCAGGCCTCGTCGGGCATTCCAAGCGCGAGATAGCATTCGACCAGCCGCTCGAGCGCCTCGGGCGCATGGCTCGTGGTCTGATACTGGTCGACGACGCTCCGGAACCGGTAGGTCGCGGCGAGCCACTGGCCAGATCGCTGATAGAAGCGGCCGATCTCCATCTCCTTGCCGCCAAGATGATCCCGGATGAGGTCGAGCTTGAGGCGGGCGTCGGCTGCATAGCGGCTCTGGGGATAGCGGCGGATCAGCTCGTTGAACGCATCGGACGACTGCTGGGTGACGGTCTGGTCGCGAGTGACGTCGTCGATCTGCTGATAATAGCTCATCCCCACGATATATTCCGCGTAGGGCGCCTCATCGCTCCCCGGGTGGATGGTGAGGAAGCGCTGTGCCGAGCTGATCGCGTCATTGTACTTGCGCGCGAGGTAATAATTGAAGGCGCTCATCACCTGCGCATGGCGTGCCCAGGACGAATAGGGGTGCTGGCGCTCGACTTCGTCGAAGAGCTTGGCGGCCTGGACATAATCGCCCTGCTGCATCGTGCGCTGTGCGGCGCCGTAAAGCGAACTCACGTCGCGTGCGACATAAGCGGTATCACCCTTTGCCCGGTCCTTGGCGCAGGCGGAGAGCGGAACAACGCAGGCGCAGGCGAGAAACAGGGCGACGGAACGTGAAACTTTCAGCATGGATCCCTCATTAGCGCCGGCACCGAAGCAGGCCAAGCATGGCATTGGCCCCGCGAAGCTTGGCCTCAGCTGAACGGAATGTCAGGCGGTCTCGGGGCGCGCCCCTTCCTTCTCCTCCGGCTTCAGGAAGCTGTCGGGCTTCACCCCCAGCCAGACGAGCACGGGCGCGGAAATATAGATTGATGAATAGGTGCCGATGAGAACGCCGAGGAAGATGGCGATTGCGAGGCCGAAGATGACCTCGGGCCCGATCGCCATCAGAATGCCAAGGGCGATGAGCACGGTCAGGGACGTGACGACGGTTCGGGCGAGGGTCTCGTTGAGGGAGAGGTTGATGAGCGGGAGGATCGCCATCTTCCGGTACTTGCGCAGGTCTTCCCGGATTCGGTCATAAATCACGACGGTGTCGTTCAGCGAATAGCCGAGGATCGTGAGGAACGCCGCAACGACGTTGAGGTCGACCGGAAGCCGAGTGAAGGCGAAGAAGCCCAGGGTCATCGAGATGTCGTGGGCGAGGGTGAGGAGCGCGCCGACCCCGAACTGCCACTCGAACCTGAACCAGATGTAGACCGCGATTCCGACCATCGCGAGCGCAATCGCGAGCGCGCTGTTCTGCGCCAGTTCCTCGCTGACCTTGCCCGAAACCGATTCGCCGGCGTCGACTCGAGCGCCCGGATATTGCTGCGGGATCGCGACCCTCAGCTTGCTGACCACGGCATTGGACGCGGTTTCCGCGCCCGGCGGCCGCGGGAGACGGATCTGGTAGGTCCGATCATTGCCCAGCGCCTGGATGCTGGCTTCGCCTACTCCAAGCCTCTCCACCCGGGCACGAAGGTCATCGATGTGCACGGGCTGGGCGAACTCGGCCCTGATGACTTGTCCGCCCACGAAATCGATGCCGAGGTTGAGGCCGCGATAGATGGTGTAGACGATCGAGACGATCGTCAGGAGGGTCGAAAGCACGAGCGCGATATTGCGCCATCGCATGAAGTCGATGTTCGTGTTCTCGGGTACGAGCTTGAGGAGCTTCATCCGCTAAGACCTTAGATATGCAGTTCGCGCGGGCGAGCGCGGCGAATCCACAGCGCGACCAGCATTCGAGTGAAGTAAACGGCGGTGAAGACCGAGGTGACGACGCCGATCAGGAGCACGACCGCGAAGCCGCGAACCGGTCCGGATCCGAAATAGGCCATGATCGCAGCCGAGATGACGTGGGTCACGTTCGCGTCGAAGATGGCCCTGAACGCCTCGTGATAGCCGGTCTCGACGGCGTCGATCAGTCGCCGGCCTCGTCGTATCTCCTCGCGGATTCGCTCGTTGATCAGCACGTTTGCGTCGACGGCGGCGCCGATGGTGAGGATGAAACCCGCGATTCCCGGCAACGTCAGGGTCGCGTTGAACATCGCCATGATTCCGAGGATGAGGAACGCGTTCACGACCAAAGCTATCGTCGCGTAGACTCCGAACCGACCATAGGTGAGGAGCATGAAGACGATCACCGCGAGGACCGAAACGATCGACGCAATCGCGCCCTTGTGAATCGAATCTTCGCCGAGCTCGGCGCTGACCGTCCGCTCCTCGATAACGTTGAGCTTCACCGGGAGCTTGCCCGAGGCGAGGCTGACCGCGAGGTCATGGGCGCTTTGCACCGTGAAGCTGCCGCTGATCTGGGCGCGACCGCCGAGAATCGGCTCGTTGATGTTCGGCGCCGAGAGGACCTTGTCATCGAGGATGATGGCAAAGGGCTTGCCGACATTTTCCTGGGTGACTCGGCCGAAGCGGCGCGCGCCGGCGGTGTTGAAGGTGATGTCGATGTCGGGGCGACCGTCCTGGTCGAAGCTCTGCTTGGCGTCGGTCAGCTGGTCGCCCGAGACCATCACCCGGCGCTTGACTGCAAGGAAGCCCTTGCCGTCCGCCATGGGAAGCACCTGGCTCCCCGGAGGAGCGCGGCCCTGCTGGACGTCCTGCGGATTGGCGGAGAGGTCGACGAGCTTGAACTCGAGCCGGGCGGTCTGGCCGATCAGCTTCTTCAAGGCCTCGGGGTCCTCGACTCCGGGAACTTCGACGAGGATCCGGTTGGAGCCTTCGGTGACGACGGTGATTTCCTTCGTGCCCGCCGGGTCGATTCGGCGCCGGACCACGTCGCGCGCCACGCCCATCGCGTCCTTCATCGCCTGGGCGGTGCCGGTCTGGGTCGGGACCAGGACGACCCGGGACGAATCCACGACCTGAACGTCCCAGTCACGATTGCCCGTCAATGCGACGGGCTTCGTGAGATTGCGCATCCGCTCGACGGCCGCGTCGACCTGGGCAGGGTTGCGCACGAGGAAGGAGAGTCGCCCGCCCGAAGTCGAGATGTCCCCGACCTCGATCTGGGGATCATGGCGAAGCTCGGTTGCGACCGAATCTTCCATCGCCTGCAACCGTTGCTTCTGAGCGTCCGCGGCATCGGCTTCGAGGAGCAGGTGGCTTCCGCCTGCAAGGTCGAGACCGCGGCTGATCTTGTACTGCGGCAGCCACTTGGGCCAACTGCCCTCGAGTGGAGTCCCGACGATGAGGCTCGGGATCGAGAGGATCACTCCGATCGCGACGACGAGGCTGACGAGCCAGACTTTCCAGCGCGGGAATTCGAGCATGCCTTCAGCCTCTAGTCGTTCGCTGGCTTGGCGTTTGGAGTCAGCACCTGGCTGATCGTCGACTTGACGACGCGCACCTTGACGCCCTGGGCGATCTCGACCTCCACCTCGTCATCGCTGACCTTGGTGATTCGGCCGCGGATCCCGCCGCCGGTAATGACGTCGTCGCCCTTCTTGACGGCTGCGATCGCTGCCTGATGCTGCTTCAGCCGCTGCTGCTGGGGACGGATCATCAGAAAGTAGAAAATGACGAAAATGAGCAGCCACGGAGCAATGCCCATCACGAGGCCGACGCTTCCGCCCGTCCCACCCGAAGGGGCGGACTGAACCATGCTCATCAGGATCGGTTGACTGGACATCAAAGGCTGAGGACTTTCGGTTGGAGAACTGAGCCCTGCCTAACGACCATCCCCAAGATGG
>DASZYL010000048.1:0-2766 GCA_035545385.1 Sphingomicrobium sp.
CGAGGGAGTGCTCGCAGCCGCGGCGCTTCGCTGTGTCGGCGGACAGATGCTTGGCCGGCTGGTGTTCCGCAACGATGACGAGATCGCGCGCGCGCGCCGCTGGGGGATCGAAGACCTCGAGAGGGTCTACAGCCTCGACGACATGGCCAAGGGCGACTGCATCTTCGCGGCGACGGGCGTGACCGACGGCTCACTCCTCAAGGGCGTTCATCGAGGCCCCGGCGGAACCACGACGGAGAGCATCGTCATGCGCGCGAGCACGGGGACGATCCGCAGGGTTTCCACAGAATATCGCGACTTGAAGCACCGCGGCCTCTAGACCGGGAAACGGCCGACTCTTACGTTCCATAAATCGTGGGAGTGGCGCTCAACATCGAACGATCCGTCAAGGGACAGCCATGGCGCTGGCGCCGGCCGCCGGACTCGAGCCTCGGAATGGACGCTCTGGTCGACGAGCTTCTCCTCGCCCGCGGAGTGGAGCGTGACGATCTCGCCCGCCATCGCGACCCCAGGATCCGCGATTTCCTCCCCGACCCGAGCTGCTTTCGTGACATGGACAAAGGAGCAAAGCGGCTCGCTGACGCCATCCAATCGGGCGAGACGATCGCGATCTTCGGCGATTACGATGTCGATGGCGCGACGAGCGCAGCGCTTCTCGTGCTCCTCCTTCGGCGGCTGAATGCCGAGCCGATGGTCTATATCCCCGACCGTCTGATGGAGGGCTATGGACCATCGGGCAAAGCCCTCGTCGAGCTGAAGCAGCGTGGCGCAGGCGTCGCCGTCTGCGTCGATTGCGGAGCCCAGGCCTTCGATGCGCTCGAGGAGGCGCAATCGGCCGGGCTCGACGTGATCGTGGTCGACCACCACCAGTGCGCCAGCCTGTTGCCGGCGGCTCATGCCCTGATCAATCCCAACAGGCTCGACGAGAGCGAGCATGGCGCAGCGCACGGTCACCTGGCCGCGGTCGGAATGGCCTTCCTTCTGGGAGTGGCGCTGGTCCGCGAGCTGAGGGCGCGCGGCGTCTTCGAGAAGCTCGCCGAGCCGAGGATGCTCGACCTTCTCGATCTCGTCGCGCTCGGAACGGTCGCCGATGTCGCGCGGCTGAAGAGCCTCAACCGGGCATTCGTCGCCCAGGGGTTGAGGGTCATGGCCGCGAGGCAGAACATCGGGCTGTCGGCCCTCGCGGAAGCCGCTCGACTGGTGAAGCCGCCCTCGTGCCGCGACCTCGGCTTTGCCCTCGGGCCGAGGATCAACGCGGGAGGACGCGTCGGCAAGTCAGACCTTGGAGTTCGCCTCCTCACCAGTTCGGATCCCGAGGAGGCGCGCTCCATTGCCGGAGAGCTCGACAGGCTCAACGAGGAGCGGCGAGCGATCGAGCTCCTGGTGTGCGAACAGGCCGAGGCCCAGGCGCTGGAGCAGGACAATGCACCGGTGATCACGGTGATGAGCAACGGCTGGCACCAGGGGGTGATCGGGATCGTCGCCGGCCGTTTGAAGGAGCGCTTTTCAAGGCCGGCGATCGTCATCGCCCAGACAGAAGATGGCACTGGCAAGGGCTCGGGGCGCTCGATTCCCGGGGTCGATCTTGGCGCGGCGGTGCTTGCTGCAAAAGAGATGGGATTTCTCACTGCAGGCGGTGGGCACGCAATGGCGGCGGGCCTCACCCTGCCGCCAGGAGGTCTCGAGCCGTTCCGCGAGTTCATCAACCAGCGGCTTGCCGATGACGTCGCGCGGGCGCGGAGCGACCAAGCACTCCTCCTCGATGCATTGCTTGCCCCGGGCGGAATTGCCGGCGGCTTGTGCGACGCGCTGGATTTGGCCGGTCCCTATGGCGCCGGCTGGCCCAGCCCGCGAGTTGCGGCGGGGCCGGTCCGGCTCCTTCGCAGCGGCATCGTCGGCGATGGCCATGTGCGCGGGATCGCCGCGGGCGATGATGGCAAGAGCTTCAAATGGATCGCTTTCCGAAGCGCTTCCTCCGATCTCGGCCAGGCGTTGCTTTCCTCGGGCGCGGACCTGCGCTGGTGGCTCGCCGGATCGATCCGGCGCGACGAGTGGAATGGCGGTAATGCTGCCGAGATGCACGTCGATGACGCCGCGCTTGCTTGACGCTTTTCGACCCCTCGCCTAACGCGCTCACCGCTTCCTGAGCGGCCCCATCGTCTAGCGGTCTAGGACGTCGCCCTTTCACGGCGAAAACACGGGTTCGAGTCCCGTTGGGGTCACCATTTTATTTCAATAACATAGCAATAATATCGACGAGAATTTCCGCAGTTTTCGGTAACGCTTCGGTTATTTGAACTTACGGAAAACCGGGTTCCGCGCTGCCGATTTGCGTTGTTGCGGTGCCTTGGCGATACCAGGACGGTCGTCAAACTGTGGAAAGAAAGTTGCGATAAGGCAACTTTTCCGGAACGTTAACGCATGTAGGGTCAACAGATGCAGTCTCTACGCCGGGACTCTCAATCGGTGGCACGGCGTCTTTTACTTACTTGAGGAACGTCATGTGTCCGCAATAGGTGCCAGGCGAGCCTCTCGTCCAATTTCCATCGTCGGCTTCGTCCTTGCCGTTGTGCTTATAATGGGAACGTTCCTCGCGTACCATCATCCGGCTCCTGATTTTCGCTCGTGAAAGCGATGTCACCATGAGCAGGGCTGTAAATCATTCCTTTGGCAATGATTTGCGCGCGCCTAGGCCCAAGGGTTGTGACCTTCTCGTGCAACATGTCTGCGACATCTGACGATCGGTATGGGCCGGTTCCCAACCGT
>DASZYL010000049.1:0-3298 GCA_035545385.1 Sphingomicrobium sp.
CCATGGACCAGGGATGGGACGATGGCGTCGGCCGTGTCGCCGACGTGCTCGGCTTCAATTACCGGACGAACCAGATCGAGGCCTACCACGCGCGGCACCCCGGCCAGCCGGTGATTGGAACCGAGACGGGCAGCACCGTCGCGACGCGCGGCGAATATGCAAATGACAAGGCCCGGCACATCGTTCGAGCTTATGATACCGAGCATCCCTGGTGGGCGACGACGGCGGAGGAATGGTGGACGATCGTTGCCGACCGGCCGTACATCGCGGGAGGGTTCGTCTGGACCGGCTTCGACTATCGCGGGGAACCAACACCCTACAATGAATGGCCGAGCGTCTCTTCGCAGTTCGGGATTCTCGATACCTGCGGCTTTCCGAAGGACAATTTCTATTATTACCGGGCCTGGTGGCGGCCCGACCTGCCGCTCGTCCACCTTCTTCCCCATTGGAACTGGGAAGGGCGCGATGGCGAGCCGATCGAGGTCTGGGCCCACGGCAATACCGAGGAGGTCGAGCTTCGATTGAATGGCCGGTCGCTTGGCCGCAAGACAATGCCGAGAAACCGGCACCTCGAGTGGCGGGTCCCCTATGTTCCGGGACGCCTCGAGGCCATCGGCTACAATAAGGGTCGCGCAGTCGCCCGTGACCTACGCGAAACGAGCGGTCGGGCGCACTCGGTCGAACTCAAGGCCGACCGCCGGGTCGCGAAGCCGGGCGAGGTCGTGATCCTGAACGCGAAGATCCTCGACGCCCGCGGAAGGAAGGTGCCGACGGCCGACAATCTCCTTCGCTTCGCTGCCGGCGGCGGGACTGTTATCGGGGTCGGGAACGGAAATCCCAACAGCCTCGAGGCAGACGTCGCGAGCGAGCGGCGCGCGTTCAACGGACTTGCCCAGGCCATCGTCCGAGTCGGGAAGGGCCCGGTCGATCTTGCCGTTGAAAGCGAGGGACTGTCGGGCTCAAGGGTGAGGGTCCTCGCCCTATGAGACGATCTTGGGTCGCGGTTCTTGCCGCCGGAAGCGCGACTGCGCTGCACGCGGGCCCCAAGGCTCCGCTTCCCTCGAGCGGGCTCTACCTTGGCGCCGACCTCTCCTACGTCAACGAGATGGAGGATTGCGGCGCGGTCTACAGGCTCCACGGCCGCTCCATCGACCCCTTCAAGCTCCTGAAGCGCGAGGGCGGGAACCTCGTTCGAGTGCGCATCTGGAACAATGCGGCCTGGACCAGGTACAGCGATTACGGCGACGTCGTGAAGACCATCCGCCGGGCGCATTCCGCGGGTCTAGAGGTGCTTCTCGACTTCCATTATTCGGACGATTGGGCGGATGGCGGAAAGCAGATCGCGCCCGCCGCCTGGGCAAAGCTCGGCACCGACGAGCAGGTCAAAGTCCTTCACGATTATACGCTCGACACCCTGAGACGGCTCGATTCCGATGGCGCCATGCCCGAGATGGTCCAGGTCGGGAACGAGACCAACCCCGAGCTCCTCGGCGGCAAGGAACATGTCCCCATCAACTGGGAGAGGAATGCGCGGCTCTTGAACGCCGGAATCGAGGCGGTCGAGGAAGCCGGCCGTTCGGGGTCGATCGCACCAAGGATCATGCTTCACATCGCCCAGCCGGAGAACATTCTCCCCTGGTTCGATGCTGCCACCAAGGCCGGGGTGAAGGGCTACGACCTCATCGGGATCAGCTATTACAGCAAATGGTCGAAATGGAATCTTTCGCAGCTGAAGGAGACCATTGCGACTGCAAGGTCACGCTATTCGAAGGACGTGATCGTGGTCGAGACCGGCTATCCGTTCACGCTCGAGGGCGCTGATAGCGCGAACAACCTTCTTGGAAGCGATGCGCTCATCGAAGGCTATCCGGCAACTCCCGAGGGACAGCATCGCTTCATGGTCGATTTGACCCAGCTTACGATCGATGCCGGCGGGATCGGTGTCGTCTACTGGGAGCCCTATTGGGTGTCCACGCGCTGCGGCACGCGCTGGGGACATGGCTCGGACTGGGAGAATGCAACCTGGTTCGACTATAAAAAACACGAGGCGCTGCCGGTGTTCGAATGGCTGCGCCACAAATATCGGCGCACTCCTCCGCCGAACGGCGAGCGGGGCTAGGTCACCACCAGGTCGCGTAGAGCGCGACCAGGATCAGGATCACTCCCACGGCTGCGACATTGAAGCCCGTGCTCGTCTTGTAGCGTACGCCCGAAGTGTCGATCGTGTCGGCGTCGGCACGCTGCGGGGTTGCAAGGCTGACGATCACTGCGAGCACGAGCGAGACCAGGAAGACGACGCCCATGCGATTGATGAAGGGCGTCAGATAGTCGTTCACGCCGCTCGGGAACGAGGCTGCCGGAAGCGTGTATTTCATGACCGTCGAGAGGGCGACCGAGGTCACTGCGGCAACGATCGCTCCGGCCTCGTTCGCGCGCTTCCAGAACAGGCCGAGAAGGAAGATGGCCGTGATTCCCGGTGTGAAGAAGCCGGTGAACTCCTGGATATACTGGAAGGCCTGTTCGGAGCTCCCGACGAGCGGCCGAGCGGTGATAATCGCAATGACGATGGCCGTGACCGCGGTGATCCGTCCGACGAGGACGAGGTGCTTCTCCTCGCGGGTGCTTTCGCCCTTGTCGTCCTCGGCGCGGGTCCGCTCTCGCCGGCGCTTGGCGTAGACGTCGAGAGTGAAGATGGTCGCGATCGAATTGATCTTGGAGGCGGTCGAGGCGATGATCGCCGCGATCAAGGCCGCGAAGACCAGTCCGAGAAGGCCCGGCGGGAGCAGCCGCATCATCGTCGGATAGGCTTCGTCCGGCTTGGGCAGGGTCGGAGCGAGCACGACCGCGGCGATTCCGGGAAGAACGATGATGAGCGGCATCAGGAGCTTGAGGAACGCCGCGAAGATCACGCCGCGCTGCGCCTCGTCGAGGCTCTTCGCAGCGAGCGCGCGCTGGATGATATATTGGTTGAACCCCCAGTAAGCGATGTTCGCGATCCACATGCCCCCAATGAGAACGGAAAGGCCGGGAAGGTCGATGTAATGGGGATCGCCTTTCTTGAGGATCATGTGGAAGTGGTCAGGGGCGGCCGCCACCAGCTTGTGGAAACCGGCAAATAGGTCGCCCCCGCCAATCTGGGTGAGGGTGAGGAAGGCGACGACCAGCCCGCCAAGGACGAGCAATGTCACCTGGACGATATCGGTGAGTGCAACCGCCTTGAGGCCGCCGCGAAGCTGGTAGAGCAGGGCGAACGCGCCAAGGATGACGAGCGCGATATCCTGGTCGATCCCGGCAACCT
>DASZYL010000050.1:0-2554 GCA_035545385.1 Sphingomicrobium sp.
AAAGACCACCTCCTCGATCATCCTCTCGACCAAGTTCGTTCGCTGAGAATTTTCAGGCGAGGAATTTCATAAGCTCGAGCCCCGTGCAGTCACGCACGATCCGCTCGGCCAGCGCGGCCCCGTTCGCTCCGTTGGTGAAGACTGCGATTGCATTGCCCGAGCGGGCGTCTCCTACCGCAAGCGAGTGGAAGATCCCGTAATTGCTTCCGCTATGTTCGAAGATCGTCATTCCGGCCGGATCTTCGCGTTGCCAGCCAAGCCCACGGTAGAAACGGGGACCGGCGATATCGAGCTCATGTGAAAGCATCGCCTGGCGCGAACCTTCGCTGATCTGCCAGGGCGCGCGCGTTCGATGATCCATCATCAAGAGCATGAAACGGACGTAGTCGGAAGGCGTCGTCATGAGCCCACCCGCCGCGTTGACGAGGAGCTCGTGAGGGACCGGCTTCAGGTCAGGAACCGCCTGCTGCATTGCGCGAACCTGGTCCTCGTAGGTCCATCGATCGATCGGCTTTCGCCAGCGCGCGGCAACCGGAAGAAGCGCGGCCGCGAGTTTGCGGGTCGGCTGCTCGGGCACATCTGGGCTGCCCGGCTCGCGATCCCCATGGCCATAAGCGGCAGCTCGCTCGACCCTGGCATCCCAGCCCATCGTGCTTCTGTTCATCCCGGCGGGCCTGAACAGATGCCTCGCCATCAGTTCACCGGTGGCCTCGCCCGTCACTTTCTCGGCAATGAGCTGGAGCCAGACGAAGCCTTCGCCCGAATAGGTATAAGTGGTGCCCGGAGGAGCAATCGTGACCAGTGTGCCCTCGGCCCAGTTTGGCAAGCCCGTGCTGTGCCGAAGCACGTCGCGAACCGTGATTCTGTCGAGCGCCGGATCGTCCCCGAGATAGGCCGGACGATGATATCCGACGAGCGGGCGCGAAAGCTCGAGCCGGCCTTCATCGACGAGCTTCATGACGACATAGGCGAAAGCGGGCTTCGTCATCGATGCCGCTTCGAAGAGGGTATCACCGGTCACCGGATCGCGAGTGCGGAGGTTCTTGACGCCGAAGCTGCCGCTCCAGGCGATCCCACCATTGCGACCGATCGATATCCCGACGCCCGGCACCCCGCTGACTTCCATCAACGAAGGCAGGGCATCGATGAACGAGGGACGCGCCCGCCAGTCGAATGAGCGCGCCGCTCCGCGCGCGGCGGCCGGCGATGAAAGTAGTGAGGCCCCCAGCGCAGCCCCCTTCAGAAAACTCCGGCGAGACACAGTAGGAACAACATGCATCACCGCGTCCTCTGACCTGGTAGAGTGGCAGCATCAGCTGACCACGGATAGAAACAAGTGACTGCCAGTAGCGCGAGGACCATCCGGGATCGCGTTCGCCAGTACGGTGGAGTGAGCCTAGCTGTTCCAGCACTCGAGGCAATCGCCCAAGGCCGATTCCAGTTCTCCAAGCCACGGCTCATAGTTCCGCCATGTGTCGACGCCATCTTTGTTCAACGGCCGGCGCACCTGCTCCGCGCTCGGAGTCCTCACCGCCCGGTCGCTTTTGTAGAATTCAAAGCAGGACTGGGCGGGAGGAACGCCAACGTAGGCCAGCAACCTTCGAATCTCGCCTTCCGGGTCGTCGACAAGCCGCTCGTTTACGATCCTGTGAACGACGCCAGGCTGCTCGACCTCGAAATGCCGAATGAAACGCCAGTAATCCCGGTAGAATTCTCCGAACCAGCGCAGGTTGTACGAGTGGGCAACTCCAGCAGCATAGTTCTGCTTGAAGTTCGAAAATCCGCACGCCATCGGGTGGCGCCGGGCATCGATGATCTTCGCTCGGGGGAGCGCGAGCCGGATCAACGGAAGGTTGATCCAGTTCCCAGGCAGCTTGTCGACAAGATAAGGACGATCCGTCCGACGAAATGCCCTTGTCGTCTCCAGATACTCTTCGCCGATCGACGCAAGGTCCGAGGGCGCGAGCGACGCGATGGCCTGGCCGAACGTACCGGTCGCAGATCCCTGCAAACGTCGGGCGAGAGACTGCATCACCTTGAGTTCGCCAGCGCCCTCGATCAGCGGGTGGCTTGCGAGGATCTGCTCCACCAAGGTCGAACCCGATCGGTGAAGGCCCACGATGAATATCGGATCGGCTGCCTGACAGCCGGCCCCGGCGACACGCGTGAAGAGGTCGCGCGAGCAATGCTCGATCAAGTCGTCGACCTTCTGCGTGACCCCCACCTTCGCCGGGTCCAATGTTCTCGCGCGCAGGGAATTGCCGGCAGCATAATGGCTGAACGAGGCCTCGTACTGCCCGGCATCTTCATGCCATTTTCCGAGGGCGAAATGGATATTGAGCGCGTCCTCGAGAGGTAGGGGCCGCCTCAACATGTCGAGCATTCGGCTGAGCTCTTCTTCGCTGAACGCGCAGCGCTCGAAGTTCGCGAGAGCCCAATAGGCGCTGCCAGACGTCGGCTCGAGCTGGATTGCGCGCTTCACCGCGCGGGCCGCTTCTTCGGTTTGGCCCGTGGTCCTGAGCGCGTAGCCGAGGCAAAGCCAAATGCGCGCATT
>DASZYL010000051.1:0-3244 GCA_035545385.1 Sphingomicrobium sp.
GAGCCTCGCGCCGGTCCTGTGGGCAATGTCGGCGAGCGCTTCGGCATTGGTCGCTGCAGTGACCGCGACGACCTCGAACTCCTCGGGGCTTCGCTCGACGAGGTCGAGCGTCGATTTGCCGATGGAGCCGGTCGCACCGAGGATGGCGATCTTGCGCGTCACGCCAATCCCAGTAGCTGGATGGCGGCGGTAAGCACAGCCACCGGAACCAGTCCGTCGAGCCGATCGAGAACCCCGCCATGGCCGGGGAGCCAGGCCCCCGAATCCTTGACTCCGGCGCGCCGCTTCATCGCGCTCTCGAAAAGGTCACCGGCTTGAGCTGCAACGGCAAGGACGGGCGCGAAGAGGAGGAGCCATCTTCCAAGCCCCGTCGCGAGGACGAATGCCCCTCCAAGAAGGGTCGCCGCGGCAATCCCGCCAAGGAGGCCTTCGATGGTCTTTCCAGGGCTGATCGTCGGAGCGAGCTTTCGTCGGCCGAGAGCCCTTCCCGCGAAATAGGCGCCGATGTCGGTCGACCAGGTCACGATGAAGACCCACAGCAAGAGGTTGATCCCTGCCCGCTCGCGGATCCACAGCAATGCAAGCGCGGGGAGCAGCGAATAGATGAAGCCGCCAAGATACCAGGCGGCGCCCCAGCGCCTCGTCAGCCTCGTCCATTCGTAGAACATGGCGGTTGCGATGGCAGCGACGACGAGCGCGAGCAGATAGCCGCCCTGGAAGGCCACCAGGAGCGCCGCGACGATGAGGATGAGCCCAGTGAGGCTTCGGACCGCGAGCTCGTTCACCGACCACCAAAGCGCCGTTCGCGCGCCGCGAAGCGCTCGAGCGCGTCGGCGAAATCGCGCTCCGCGAAATCCGGCCACAAGGTTTCGACGAACAAGAGCTCGGCATAGGCCGCCTGCCAGAGGAGGAAATTCGAGAGCCGGACCTCGCCCGAGGTCCGGATGAGAAGGTCGAGCTCGGGAAGCCCGTCGGTCTGCAATTGGCTGGAGATCGCGTCTTCATCGATCGAGCGCGCCTCGATCTCGCCGCGAACGGCACGTCCAGCGAGCTCCCTCGCCGCCGACGCGATCTCGGAGCGCGAACCATAGTTGAGCGCGACCACCAGCGTCAGCCGGTTATTTCCAGCCGTCTTCTCGACCGCGGCTTCGAGCCGGGTGACGAGCTGCGGCCCGAACGCTGAATAATCGCCGATCAGCTTCAGCCGGACGCCCTCCTTGAGAAGCGTTGCGAGCTCGCGCTCGAGGTAGAAGCGCATGAGCCCCGTGAGGTCGGCGATCTCCTCGTCGCTTCGCCGCCAGTTCTCCGACGAGAAGGCATAAAGAGTCAGCACTTCGACCCCGTGGTCGACCGCCGCCTGCATCACTCGGCGCACCGCCTCGGCCCCGGCCTTGTGCCCGGCAACCCGGGGAAGGCCGCGCCGTCTTGCCCAGCGACCGTTCCCGTCCATGATGATCGCGACGTGGCGCGGCACCTTGGAGCCGCCCGCAAGTTCGGCTGCGCCCTCAGGGGCGACTGCAGAGGTCACTTGCCGAGGATTTCCTTTTCCTTCGCATGAGCGGCCTCGTCGATCTCCTTGATCGTGTCGTCGGTCATCTTCTGGACCTCATGCTCGAGGCGCTTGCGTTCGTCTTCACTGATCTCGTGCTTCTTCTCGTCCTGCTTGAGATGGTCCATTCCGTCGCGGCGGACATTGCGAACCGCGATGCGCGCCTTCTCGGCATATTGGCCAACGAGCTTGGCCAGCTCCTTGCGCCGCTCTTCGGTGAGCTCCGGGATCGGAAGCCGGACCATCTGCCCATCGGTGATCGGATTGAGGCCAAGGCCTGCCGAGCGGATCGCCTTCTCTACCGGGCCGACGTTCGAGCGGTCCCAGACCTGGACCGAGAGCATGCGCGGCTCGGGAACGGAAACGGTCGCCACCTGGTTGAGGGGCATGCTCGATCCATAGACCTCGACATGGACCGGATCGAGAAGGGCGGTCGAAGCGCGTCCGGTACGAAGGCCCGCAAGGTCATGCTTGAAGGCTTCGACGGCGCCGTGCATGCGGCGCTTCAGGTCGTCGGTGCTGATGGTGGTCGTCATGGCTTACTCCCCGGTCTGGACGATCGTCGCGGTCCCGCTTCCGCTCAGCACCTGGGCGAGATTGCCAGGCTGGCGAATGTTGAAGACGACGATCGGAATATTGTTGTCCCGGCAGAGCGCGACCGCGGCGGCGTCCATGACCTTGAGGTCGTCGCTCAGGACCTTCCCGAAACTCAGCATGTCGTAGCGCTTCGCATCGGCGACCTTCTTGGGGTCGGCGGTATAGACCCCGTCGACGCTGGTTCCCTTGAAGAGCGCATCGCAGCCCATTTCGGCGGCGCGCAGGGCAGCGGCCGTGTCGGTCGTGAAGAAGGGGTTTCCGGTCCCCGCTGCAAAAAGGACGATCCTCCCCTTTTCCATGTGCCGGAGCGCACGGCGCCGGATATAGGGTTCCGAGACGCTCGACATCGGGATCGCCGACTGGACCCTGGTATCGATCCCGAGGCGCTCGAGCGCGTTCTGAAGCGCGAGCGCATTCATGACCGTCGCGAGCATCCCCATATAGTCGGCGCTCGCACGGTCGAACCCTTTTGCGGCTGCCGCCATTCCCCGGAAGATATTCCCCCCGCCGACGACAAGGCAGAGCTCATGCCCCTGCCCCTTCGCCTCGGCGATCTCGCCGGCAAGGCCGGCGACCGCGTCGGGGTCGATTCCGAACTGCCCCTGGCCCATCAGCGCCTCGCCCGACAGCTTCAAGAGGATCCGGTTGAAGCGCGGTCGGGTCATTCGAGGTTTCCGTCCTCCAGATGAAACAAGGGCGGCCACGCCTTTATGGCGCAGCCGCCCGGTTGCCAACTGCCAAGCAGCAGTCGTACCGATTTACGCGACCGGTTCGGCCTTGCTCGTGCCGGCAGCCGCCGCGACTTCGGCAGCAAAGTCGCTTTCCTTTTTCTCGATGCCTTCGCCCAGCTGATAGCGGACGAAGCCGACGAGCTGGATGGCGGCTCCCGAGTCCTTCGCGGCCGATGCGACGACCTCGACGACCGGGGTCTTGTTGTCCATCACGAAGAGCTGCGTCAGGAGGGCGCTTTCCTTGCGGAACTTGGCAAGGCCGCCCTCGACCATCTTCTCGACGATATTGGCCGGTTTGCCGCTCTCCTTGGCTTTCTCGATGGCGATCGCACGCTCGCGTTCCAGCAACTCCGGATCGAGCTCATCA
>DASZYL010000052.1:0-2864 GCA_035545385.1 Sphingomicrobium sp.
ACGCTTGTCCAGTCGGCCTTCGTCGACCTAAGCTTGAAGACAATGCGCATCGCCATTGTCGCCCCGAGCTGCCCACTGAAGCGCGACGCTGCAGAGAAGGTGCAGGCCATTGTCGCCGGGCGGGGCGACTGCGAGCTTTTCATCCATCCGCAATGCTTTCTCGTGGACGGCCATTTCGCCGGTCCCGACGGCGCCCGCCTCGACGCGCTTCGTGAAGTCATGGCCGATGCGTCCGTCGATGCCATATGGTTCGCGCGCGGGGGATATGGATCGAACCGAATTGCCGAGGCCGCGCTTGCCGACCTGCCGGCAGCGGCGCGCGCCAAGACCTACATGGGGTATAGCGACGCTGGCTTTCTCCTTTCCGGGCTTCACAAGGCCGGCATCAGCGCAGCTTGGGGGCCGATGCCGCAGGACGTTCTTCGAAGCGACGGCGAAGCGGCGGTCACCCGGGCGCTCGACTGGCTCGTTCGGCGCGACCCCTCGAGCCTCGAGGCGGAGCTCGACGAGCCGGCAATGGCATTCAACCTGACCGTGCTCTCGAACCTTCTGGGGACGCCGCTCGAACCGGATCTCGCGGGCGTCGAACTCCTTCTCGAAGAAGTCGGCGAGCAGCTCTACCGGATCGATCGGACGATGTTCCACGTCACTTCGAGCGCGAACGTGCGCAGCGTCAGCCGGATTCGCCTCGGGAGGGTGAGGGACATCCTTCCCAACGACCCCGAATTCGCGAGCGAGGAAACCGCGATCGTCGAGGATTGGTGCGAGCGATCAGGCATCCAATTTGGTCGGCCAGCCGACATTGGGCACGATTCGGGCAACAAGGTCGTGCCGTTTGGCTCGAAAAATCGCTGAATTCCCCTCTGTAACAGCATTGCAAAGCGCTTCGAGTTGCGCTCTATCAATATCGGAACAACAGGAGGGCCTGATGGCACAAGGAACTGGTCGTAAAGCGGGGGGCGGACTGGCTCGCCCGGTAACTCCTTCAGCGGATCTCGCCAAGATTACGGGAAGCGCGCCGCTTCCGCGTAGCCAGGTGGTCTCGAAGGTGTGGGACCATATTCGCAAGAACAACCTGCAAAACCCGCAAAACAAACGGGAAATTGTGGCCGATTCGACCCTGAAGCCGATCTTTGGGGGCAAGGATCGGGTCAGCATGTTCGAAATGAACAAGCATCTCTCCAACCACCTGAAGTAAGCTTCAGCAATTGGGGGGTGAGGAGGGGATCCGCCCAAGGCGGGTCCCCTTTTTCGTGGGCGATCGACGCGACTCGGCTTTCTAGGACTCAGCCTCTCCAGAGACCGTCGAGCTTCTCCTCGGTCACGGGAAAGCCGAGATGGGCTGGAATCGTGATGAATTTCTCACCGTCCCGCTCTTCCACCCAGGGGGTCACGGGTTCGATCGGGTGGGAGAGTGCGTCTGCCCGGATGGCCTCGAACGAGGAGTGCAGGGCCAAGCGTTCGAGAGTCCGCCGTGTCGGGAAGATGAGCCGCGCTTCGCCCCGCTGCTCGCGTTCCAGAGCCTCTGACGCGCTCAGCCACTCGGCGCCTGCGCATTCCCCTTCGATGACGTTCGCCCGCCACTCGCCGTCCGGGCATCTTGCGACATAGAACAAGGTATCGAACCGGCGCACGGCGTGGAACTTCGGGACCCAGCGCGCAAAAGGCGTCAGGGCGCCGATATCGATACCGAGACCCCGTTCGGCGAGGAGGCCCGCCAACGGCTCGTCGGCAACGAGCGCGCGCTGAAGGATGCTCGCCTCCTCTTTCGAAGGAGAGGGAAGGAGGCCGACCGGGATCGCAGTCTCCTCGACCGTCTCGCGGACCGCGGCGATCGCGGCAGGATCTTCACCAATCTCCTCGGCAAGCGCTCGATCGGCAGGATCGATGCGCCCGCCCGGAAAGACGAGAGCACCTGCTGCAAAGGCCATTCCGGCAGCGCGTTCGACCATGAGAAGCTCGGGCGGACCGCTCGACCTGTCGCGAACGACGATCAGAGTAGCCGCAGGGATGGCCTCTTCCGACATGCGCCCGACCTAGGCCGAGCCGCCCAAAAGAAAAAGCCGCCCGCAAGAGAGCGGGCGGCTCGTTTCCTTCGACGAGAGCAGACGATTACATCGCGTCGATGTTCTGCTCCTGGGCCTCGCTCGGGTTGGGGCCATTGTCGCCCGCCGCATTCTGGTCGTTGAGCTCGACCTGGTTCGAGAGCGCCTGGTCCTCGGCGTTGACCGCCGCATCGTTGGCAAGGGCGTTCAAATCCTCCGCTGCCGGCTGGTTGAGCTCGGCATTGTTTACCGCGTCCTCATTGCTTCCACTGCACGCGCCGAGCGAGAGCGCGGCCGCGCCGACGATCAGAAAAACCAGTCTTTTCATATCCTTGAGTCCCCAGAAGGCCTGAATGGAATAGCTACCCATATCAGGTGTTTGAGCGCAGTTTCCACCCCTTTTCAACGGATCGACGACAGCCTGGGGGAGAGGGCGATCCTTGAGATCGGGCGCACAAATCCCTATCTCAAGGGTGCCGGGCAACCGGCTATGTCGGTAGAATGTTGGGTGGAATAGGCACTTCGGACCCGGGGGGCAGTACCCCGGCGCCTCCACCACCAGCCGCCCCTGATCGAGGACAGGCGGCTGCTGATGGGGGCGAAATAGGATCGACGAGTGCAATAAAGGCCCGATTGCCGATCGGATTGAGCCACCGTGACGGCTCATTCACACAAGTGCCAACGATAACGAGGCGCTCGCTCTTGCTGCGTAACTGACGTCCTAACGGACTGACGTTACAAGGCTAAAGCGCGGTTGGACCCCACCGGGCAACAGAAGGGGATTCCAGCGGTACGGGGAGCACCGGGCAACAGAAGCTC
>DASZYL010000053.1:0-4454 GCA_035545385.1 Sphingomicrobium sp.
AGTACGCCCTTGCGGACCTCACCTTCCATGAATCCATTCCCGGGCACATCTGGCAGGGCGAATATACGCACAAGGAACCGACCATTCGCCAGCTCCTCGCCTTCAACGCCTATTCGGAGGGCTGGGCGCTCTATGCCGAGCAGCTCGCCGACGAGCTCGGAGCCTATGACGGAAATCCTGCGGGGAAGCTTGGCTACCTGCAGGGGATCTCGTTCCGCGCCGTCCGGCTGATCGTCGATACCGGACTCCACGCCATGAAATGGACCCGCCAGCAGGCGGTCGACTATTTCGTCAACGTCAACGGGTCGAACCCGCTGGAGGTCGCGAGCGAGGTCGATCGCTATTGCGCCTGGCCGGGCCAGGCGTGCGGCTACAAGATCGGACAGACGACGATCAACGAGCTGCGCGACAAGGCGAAGACAGCGCTTGGCCCCAAATATGATCTGAGGGCCTTCGACGATGCAGTGGTCCTCGGCGGCAACGTCCCTATGGACGTGCTCACCAAGACCATCGACGATTATATCGAGAGGGCCAGAGCCTAGGCCCTCTCGCGATCAGCTTTTCCCGAGGAAGTCCGAGGCAATATTGCCAAGGCCGCCCTCGCCCTGGAGCAGCGAGGCATAGCGAGCGAGCGCTCCCTCGCCTCCGATATGCCCCATGATTTCCTGGACCTTGTCGACAGGGATCCCGGTTTCGGCGGCAGCGCCTTCTGCCGTATCGACATCCATTGGATGGAACTTGGCGAGCGCATGCACCGCCGATTGCACATGCTCCGGTGAAAGGCCGACCTTGGCCGCGAGATTGGCGACGTCTGAGTCGCTGACCTGGCTTAGTAGACTGTCGAGAATGCCCATCTTGTGCCCTCCAGCTTGTTTGGGACCGGACCATGAGCTCCTATCACGCCTAGGGCAGTGCCGCGAGGTCCGGTTCCAGGAAGTTGCGCCTCGCGTCGACCGAGAAGAGTCGGGCCGGTGAATAGAATCTGAGCGGCCAGTCACGCCGCCCCATGGGCGAGAGCAGCAGCTCGTTCACGAGTTCGTGGAGGGGCTCGGCGGGATCGGCTTCGGCGAGGAACAGTCGAACGCCGTGGAGGAACACCCGGGTGATCGTCTCGTGATAGCCTTCAGTGTCGCTGTTCACTCCGCCGACGCTTTCATTGTAGCGTCGGATAAGCCCGGGAAGCTCATTGTCGAGATCGATATCGGGCCTCTTGAGCAGAAGGTAAGTAGTCGCCGCGAGGTGAGCCTCGTGGGTCCATTCGCTTCGCGGGAGCGAGCGCGAAACAAGGCCTTCGCCGATACGCTCGATCTCGGCGTCGGAGTGGAAGAATCTTGGGCGAAACTCGGTCATTGATCGGGTCCTTGGGTCAAGGGCCCGAGCGTTTTCGGACCCTAAGCTGATGTTCTCTGTGCGGTTTGGGTCTGCGCTTGCTGTTGCGCTTGCCCGCTCGTCACTTTCGGGGCGGCTTGCCGGACGCCCTCGTCCACCGAGTCCGCGAATTGCGCGAAATTCTCGACGAAGAGATCAACGAGCTTTGCAGCCATCGCATCATATTCGCCCGGATCGGCCCAGGTGCTCCTGGGGTCGAGCAGCTCGGTGCAGCCGGGGACCTCGAGCGGGACTTCGAACCCGAAGTTCGGGTCCTTTCGGAACCTCGTGTTCTTGAGGCTGCCGTCGAGCGCCGCGTTGAGGAGCGCCCGGGTCGCCTTGATCGGCATTCGCCGCCCGACGCCATATTTGCCGCCGGTCCACCCGGTATTCACCAGCCAGCAGTCGACGCTGCCCTCGGCGATCCGCTTCTTGAGGAGGTTGCCGTAGACCGAGGGGTGGCGCGGCATGAACGGAGCGCCAAAGCAGGTCGAGAAGGTCGCCTGCGGCTCGGTGACCCCGATCTCGGTTCCAGCGACCTTTGCCGTGTAACCCGAGAGGAAGTGGTACATCGCCTGTTCGGGCGTCAGCTTGGCAATCGGCGGAAGGACCCCGAAGGCATCAGCGGTCAGCATGACCACGTTCTTGGGGACAGGCCCCATGTTCGTTTCCGACGAATTCGGGATGAACTCGATCGGATAGGCTCCGCGGCTGTTTTCCGCGAGCGTCGGGTCGTCGAGGTCGAGTTCCCGGGTCACCGGGTCGATGACGACATTCTCGAGGATCGTTCCGAAACGCTTGGTCGTCGCGTAGATCTCGGGCTCGGACTCGGCTGAGAGCCGGATCATCTTGGCATAGCAGCCGCCCTCGAAATTGAAGACCGCCGTATCCGACCAGCCATGCTCGTCGTCGCCGATGAGCGTCCGATTGGGGTCGGCCGAGAGCGTCGTCTTGCCGGTGCCGCTCAACCCGAAGAAGATGGCGGTGTCGCCCTCGGGACCGATGTTCGCCGAGCAATGCATCGGCATGATGCCCTGCGGCGGAAGGATGAAGTTGAGAAGCCCGAACACCGACTTCTTCATCTCGCCAGCGTAGGACGTTCCACCGATGAGGATCAGCTTCCTCGTGAAGTTGACGGCAACGACCGTTTCGCTTCGGCAGCCATGGCGCTTCGGATCGGCGCGGAAGCTCGGCAGGTCGATGATCGTGAATTCCGGCTCGAACCCCTCGAGCTCGCCGGCCTCCGGGCGCACCAGCAGGGTGCGGATGAAGAGATTGTGCCAGGCGAGCTCGTTGATCACCCGGACCCTGACGCGATGCTCGGGCTGGGAGCCGCCGAAGAGATCGGCGACATAGAGCTGGTCCCTGTCGGCGAGCGCGAGCAGGAAATCGTCGTAGAGCCGGTCGAACGCGTCGGGCTCCATCGGCTTGTTGCCGTCGTTCCACCAGATGACGTCGGAGGTGAGCTCGTCCCTCACCGTGAACTTGTCCTTCGCGCTTCTCCCGGTGTGCTTTCCGGTGCGAACGACGAGCGGCCCGTCCTTTGCGAGCAGCCCCTCGCCCCGGCGAACCGCATGCTCGACGAGCGGCGCCGTGGTGAGATTCCAGAAGATCTCTGCGCCGGTCGCGATGCCCTGGGCATCAAGTCCTCGGCGCGGAACGCGATCAGTCACTGACGAGCTTTCCTTCCCAAATGTCAAAATGCGGCGGCGACCGGTGTCTGGCCTGCCGCCGCATACGTATGCGATGAGCGCCGTATAGGCATGGAATCGACCCTCGGTCAAAACCGATTGGCTGCCGCTGGGCACCGGATATCGGACGAAAATCCCCTGTAAACGGTTACATCGGCCGCGGCTTGTTTCGCCGTCGGGCGGTAGTTAAGCGCTTTCGCTTGGAACGCCGCAGGCCCGACATGGACAGAAGGTGACTCAGGTAATCGCGCTGGTCGACGACGACCGCAACATCCTGACATCGGTTTCGATCGCCCTCCAGCAGGAGGGGTTCATCACCCGTGTCTATTCGGACCCGGTCGCCGCCCTCAAGGCAATCAACGACAATCCGCCCGATCTTGGAGTGTTCGACATCAAGATGCCGAACCTCGATGGAATGGAGCTCCTTCGCCGAGTGCGCGAGTTCAGCTCGGTCCCGGTCATCTTCCTCACCTCGAAGGACGATGAACTCGACGAGGCGCTCGGGCTGGCGATGGGGGCTGACGATTATATCGCAAAGCCCTTCTCGCAGCGGCTCCTCATCGCCCGGATCCGGGCGATCCTGCGCCGCCAGGAGATCGAGCGCGGCGGCGCTTCGGCAGCGAGCGCCGAGGAAGAGGCGCCCGTCCTCGAGCGCGGCAGGCTCATGATGGATCCCGCCCGTCACAAGGTTCGCTGGGATGGCAGGGAAGTCAGCCTCACCGTGACGGAATTCCTGATCCTCGAGGCGCTCGCGCAGCGCCCCGGAGTCGTGAAAACTCGCAACCAGTTGCTCGACGTAGCCTATAGTGACGACGTTTATGTCGACGACCGCACCATCGACAGCCACATCAAGCGAATCCGGCGCAAGTTCCGAAGCGTCGACCCCGAGTTCGATGCAATCGAGACCCTCTATGGCGTCGGCTATCGATTCGACGAACAGTGAGCCGGCCGACCCCCAGCTGAGCTGGTCGGGTCGCTGGACTCTGACGCACAGGATTCTCGCGCTCAATATCCTGACGCTCCTTCTCGTCGCGTTGAGCACGCTCTACCTCGACCTTTTCCGTCACCGGCTGAGCAAGGAGAGGACTCAGCAGATCAGGCTCGAGACCTCGACGGCGGTCGGCGCAATGGGCCACGTCCCAAGCTCGGACTGGCCAGCCCTCCTTGCGACCGCCTCGAAGATCACGGGAGACCGGTTCCGCCTTTACGGAGCCAATGGCTCGCTCCTCATCGACAGCTGGCAGCTGACGGGGCCGACGTGGGAGCTTCGCGATCCAAGCACCCAGAAATGGACCAAGGACGTAGCCCGGGCGCTCGATCGCGGGTTCAATGTCGTCGTCGGCGCCCGTTCGCTCGACGATTATGTCGAGCCCAAGGTCGACCGTCTCGAGGCCT